>JBGTIU010000001.1:0-29847 GCA_041745515.1 Hyphomicrobiaceae bacterium
ACGCGACCTCCGCGTACGGAAGCCCGCGTGATGTATGGGGCTATTGCGACGATTGCCGAGCTCTCGGGCGACTCCGGTGCAGGGGCTAGACTTATCGCGAAGCTCGCGCGTGATTGCTGAGACGAAGACCGAGTCGATCCGCTGCAGCACACGTCGGGCCGTCTCCTCCTTCGTGTGCCAGACCGGTTTCAACAGATCCATAATCTCACCAGGCTTGATGTCGCCGATTGCACGATGGCCGATGTGCGGCAGCACATAGGTCTTCATCGTCGATACCCATTGGTCGCGATGCTTGCCGTTGGATATCTGCGGCTCTTTGACGGTCCAGTAGGCCTGCCAACACGCCTCGAAAGTCGGCTCCTTCTTTGTGGCAATGACCTCGCTCGGAGCCTTCGGCGGACTTCGCCGCGCTCGTCGTTCCGACGCCGGGTCACGCCCGTCCGCGACGGCTTTGCGGATCTCGTGTGCCTTCTCACGCGCCTTGGCGAGGGAGAGGGTCGCCAGCGGTCCGATGCTGATATCGCGGCGAACGCCCCGGATCGTAATGCGCATGATCCAGGTCCGGCTACCGTTCGGCATCACGCGGAAACGCAGCCCACCGCCATCCATGTAGACACCCGGCATCTTGCAGGTTCGGACGAACGTTGGGTTCAAGCAGTGCTGTGGACCAAGTCTCGCCATAGAAGTTCCCCCTTTAGTTCCCCCTTTGGGCGTAAGATGGGGCGGTTGAGGTTGAGACAAATGGAGACTGAAACCGCGGCTATTCCGCCAAAGGTTGGCGGATGGCACACTTTATCAATCCATTGATTTCAATGCAAATAAAAGACGCGCTCGGACGGCTCCAGACGCCTGTCTACACCGTGAGTTACAGTGCGCGTTCTTAGAGCTTGCTGTGTACGAAGGGGGAACATGGCGGGCTTGAGGGGAGAATTTTTGAACGCAATAACCGATGAGCTCGCAGGTTGGAACACTAAGCTAGCTATGAGTGAAGCACTGTGTCCAGAATAACGCTTCGCGCGACAACTTAAAGCTTAACTCTGCCCATATCCGGGAGAGAGAAGGAAAACTGGAGCCCGCTCGGCCAGCTCGAACCAGCTCCTTGATGTACTGGATCAGTGGGAACACTCGGTTACCGGAACCATTTTTGGTTTCGGTAGTTTGTGCGGGAGTCTGTTAGATATTAGGCGCTACGAATCTCATTGATTTCACTAAAAAAACTTCACGCCTCATACTAATGCTCATATTCCAAACCACAGGATTTCCATGTTCCAAATTTATAGAGTGCCAAAAGCCGCCAGCGTTAGCGATATACGGTTAGTCGACTTCATCCGCCAAAATCCAGACTCCATTGTTGCAGAGTGGATTAGCTTCGCAAGTACTCGTACTCCTGCGAGTGACAATATGACTCGCCTTGCTCTAAAAGATCATATCATTGAAATCCTTAAATTTGTAGCAGATGCCCTTGAAGTCCCTCAGTCTTTGAAGGAGCAGGCTGCGAAGTCAAAAGGTGATGGGCCAAACGATACGCCTTTTACCAAAAGCGCTGCGGAGATACATGCGAGATTAAGGCTTGAAAACGGCTTCGACATAGAACAAATGGTATCTGAATACCGAGCGCTACGGGCCAGTGTAGTCAAACAATGGCTTGCCAGAAATCAGGCTTTAGCTGTAACCGACCTTGACGATCTAACCCGCTTTAACGAAGCCATCGATCAAGCCATGACTGAATCAATAGCAGAATACACCAAAAACATTAATAATTCGCGTAATCTCTTCCTTGGAATTTTGGGTCATGATTTGCGCAACCCCATTGGCGCTGCATCTATGGCTGCTCAAATAATCCTTAAATTAGGCGCGCTGGCTCCTAAAGAGGCTTCTCTGGCTTCCAATATCGTAACTGCAACAGACCGAGCTACGCATATATTAAATGATCTTCTCGAAATTACGCGTTCAAGTTTTGGCACCGAAATCCCTGTTGTAAGAGAACCTTTTAGCATGGAGACACTGGCTCTGGAAATCAGAGCTGAAATGCAATCTTTAGCTCCACGTCATACATTAGAATTGATTTCCGCAGGTAATACAGATGGCAGTTGGGATAAATCCCGAATAGGACAAATTTTTTCTAACCTAATTGGAAATGCAATACAGTATGGACTTCCCAATTCTGTAATACGTTTGTCTTTATCTGGCCTTGATGATGAAGTTTTAATCACCGTTCACAATCACGGAGGTTTTATTCCGCCCGAAAAAATCTCCAAAATATTTGACTCTTTAACTAGAGGGGAAAATGATAGTGAAGAATCAGAGCATACAACGAATTTGGGACTTGGTTTATTTATAGCCAAAAAGATTGTGAATGCCCATAGAGGTAAAATTTCTGTCGTATCGGATTTCGTAGCTGGCACAACCTTTACCGTTCAGTTACCTAAAAAATAGCCGTGCTTTGAACTATTTCATTAGTTCTTTGTTATATACTAAACCACCCCTACAAATTGCCCATAACCTATCCGGATTCACTTCAGATATGGACCCTGGAGACAGGATTGCTCTGGATTGTGCTGGAAGGGTAATGGCGGGCTTGAGGGGAGAATTTTTGAACGCACTAGCCCATGAGCTGCTGGCGTGGAATGACGAGCTGGTTAGGATTGAGGGCCCATAACGGCCCGGCTCCAAAGTGACGCGCCCAGAACGAGCCACGTCTGCATCGCCAGCTATCCGTCATACTTTTGATCAAAGTGATGAAAAAGCGTAGTATTGACGCGATCTACCCAATCTAAGACACCACGCAGGTTTTCATCATATACATCTATACGCTCAAGCCAAAGTCGAAATGGCTTGTTGGTGATCCTTAATGTCGGAGTGACATAACGAATGTCGGCGGGGTGGTGAAATGGGAATGGCGAGAACATTCCATTTTCATTCTTGATGAGGCACCAATCCATCGACTCGTTCCATGAACCATGTATCGACTCGGACATCATACCATATGTACAAGCGTAAAGATCGTCGTGCTCGACCTCTGAAAATATATCGCGGAAGGATTTTCCCTGAATTTTCCACTTGTTTTTCTTTTGAAGACCAAAATCCTCTGGTGTCAGTTTTTCAAACTGCATTTTCTCATCTATAGCCCTGATAAGACGCTTTCCGGCCTTTGTTTCATAAAACGATGAGCCCCCCTTAAGATCACGTAGAATCCGCAAGCGATCCTTGTAGGAACATTTCCTGTAGTCCTCTATAACCTCTGGGCCGTTGGTCATAAGGTACGTGGCAACGACCGACGCTTCAATGATCGGACGCTCCAAAACACTTATGATCTCCGCGTTGTTCTGTTCGTAGTATTTGATAACCTCCTTCAGGAGCTTCCACACGCGAACAAGAAGACCGAGGATGGGGGCATCATCAATAGAAAATCCAGTAGGATTACGCTCAATGTTCTTTACTCTTGTAAGGCAATCATAAATCTCGGCTACGTCCTTGTAGAATGTAAGAGAAAACTGGTTTATGGCCTCTAGCGAACTGACCCCGTCGCGCACGTACTCTGCGTCGTACTTTTCCGTTATTTGCTGTAACTCATGCATTTGAACTCCTACTACTTTCTATGTTCGACAAGCATCCGCAAGGCGATTGTGTATCATTAACGCGTTCCGCAAGATGTGTGCTGTATGACAGCACCATCTTCTCGTCGGCTAACGCCTCCTCGGCAAGGGGGCCATGCTGGCCCCCGTTGCATCCCCCGGCCACCAACCGTCGTCTTCGTACTAACGGGATAGAGCGCTTGCATATATGCCTGCGATCGCAATAACCGCCATTATTATCTTCCAATGATGCCGTACAATGTAGTCGAAGATTTCACCGCCCAAAAGCACGAGGTATTGCCTCATGCCCACATAGTGCAAAAAATTCTTGCCGCTTTTTCGGCCAACCTCAACAGGTCCCATATGGTCCGTATCAATCAAATCCGCACCTTTCCAAAAAGAAACCCACCACTTGCGGATAGGAAGCAGAATATTATGGAGCCACGTGCGCAATTTTGACCGCTGGATGAACTTCCAGTCAATTGCTTGCAGCAAAACACGATGGATAGATAATTCTTGTTCCCCTTGTGGAGTAACTGCTGTTGCGAAGGTTATCTTTTGCGATTGTCTTCTGTGCCATTGCACGTGGCGGCGGAACGCGCTCAACTCACTGTTGCTAGCTTTATTGAGCTTCTCAAAATAATGCGCGAGGCTTCCAGTGCTCCAAAGCTTCGAAAACTCATCAATATCAAATAGCTTGTCGCTCATAATCCGAAATCCGTTTTTAAAAGACTGTTTGGGCGTCCCCGTCGGCGATCCAAAATCGGTCACTTCTGAACCGGGCCTGCGCGTTCGACTTTTTTGTAGTATATGCGATTCTTTAGAGATAAAACGCTTGTCTCGGCCTTTTGGGATCCTTTCTTAAATGCAGTTTCATCAACTACTACTGATAATCTCGCAACGTCTTCAGGGTTGGATGCTAGCCCCAGCGCTCTCAAGTTTGAAGGATTGGCCGCTCCTTATCGAGCATTTAGGCGTCTCCTCGTCTCTGCGATCCGGGGCCAGGCTCTCGTGAACCGAGCCCGCCAATGCAGGGCGGTCTCGTCCCTTCGGGCTTCGATCCTTGACGCAAGTGCCTAAGGGGCGCTGCCCCTCGCGCGCGCAAGGCATCCAAACGTCTCCCCGCCAACGGCGGGGCCCCTCGTTCGGAGCCTCCTTGCGCTTGCTACCCCCGCTCTCGCCGAGGGGCAGGGGTTCATGCGAACCCCATTTCTTATTTCAAGTGATGCTAGTGCTAGGAGAGAGGTGCCCAGGCCCGGCGGCTGTTTGCTAGTCCTAGCTGTGGACGGCTTCCCCCCAAGAAGAGCAGCAAGCATTGATAGTTTGGCGCAGAAAGGAGAGCGAACAAGCGGGCTGACGCCCGCCCTTCGCACACGCTGCGCCATGCCTCACACACCGTTCAACCCGCACGACCACATCCACCATCTCGATGGGATGGATCTCAGCGATGCTGAGAAGGTGGAGTTCGTCCGGACGCTCTGGCTAATCGCCCAGTGCTTCGTGGACGATGCCTATAGCGGGAGCGCAGAAGGCCCGAGGGCGAATGTTGTTGCACTCAAATCGGGCTTTGAGGCCGCCAATGTGATAGACTTATCGTCCATCAAGAAAACCTGCGCCGCAGCCGCGAACGACAACGCATCGTCGCGAGCAAAGAGGGAGCCTAGGACACGAGGAAAGAGAGCATGAGCGCCAACGACAACACCAAGACCCAACCCACACGCGCTGTCATCTACGCGCGCGTCTCCAGCGCGAAGCAAGTGGAAGAGGGGCACGGTCTTGAATCCCAAGCCATACGCTGCCGGGAGTATGCCGAGCGCAAAGGCTATGAGGTCGTAGAGACCTTCTTGGACAAAGCTATCTCCGGATCGCTCTCCGAGCGGCCCGGTGTGATGGCCATGCTCACATACCTCAAGCACCACAGCCGCACGGGTGAGATCGTCGTCATCATCGATGACATCAGCCGCCTTGCTCGCGACACCCGCGTCCATACCGATCTGCGCCTTGCCATCAACCTTGCAGGCGGCAAGCTGGAAAGCCCATCCATCACCTTTGGGGATGATTCCGACTCCATCTTCGTCGAGAACGTGCTTGCTAGTGCTAGCCAGCACCAGCGCCAGAAGAACGGCGAGCAAACCAAGAACCGTATGCGTGCCCGCGCCATGAACGGCTATTGGGTGTTTCATGCGCCGACGGGCTACACCTACAAAAGGGTTGCCGGGCACGGGAAGCTGCTCGTGCGCGACGAGCCGCTGGCTTCCATCGTGCAGGAAGCTCTTGAGGGCTTTGCCTCCGGGCGCTTCCAGACGCAAGGTGAGGTCAAACGCTTCCTGGAATCCCGGCCCGAGTATCCTTGTAAGACCAAAGACGGCCTCGTCCGGTACGAGGAGGTGCTGCGCCTCCTCACCCGTCCGCACTATGCCGGATACATCGAGGTGCCCCATTGGGGTGTGAGCCTGCGCAAGGGCCATCACGAGGGGCTGATCGACCTTCAGACCTTTGAGGACATCCAGCGCCGTATCAAGGGTGCCGTGCGCGTCTTCTCCAGCAAGGAGGTCGGTGAGGACTTCCCGCTACGGGGTTACACCGCATGCGCCGATTGCGGCGGGCCGCTCACCGCAGGCTGGTCGACGAGCAAGACCGGGAAGAGGCACCCGTACTATCTCTGCTTCACCAAAGGCTGCGCGTGCCGTGGCAAGTCCATCAAGCGCGATGTGATTGAGGAGCAGTTCGGCACAATGCTGGAAGGGCTGCGACCCTCGGCACAAACCATGGGCCTCTTCAAGAACCTGTTCTCCATCGCGTGGGAGCAGCATGCCAGCCGTACGGAGGAGATCGCTAAGGCCCTACGCGAGGACCTCCGCAAGACGGAGCAGCAGATCGAACAAATGCTGGATCGCGTCGTCGAGACATCGACAGCGTCCGTCGTCGCAGCCTATGAGCGGCGCATCGCCAAGCTGGAGAAGGATAAGCTGATCATCATCGAGAAGCTGCAAGCAGGCGCCTTCCCCAAGCGCGGCTCTGTGCAACAGTTTGAACTCGCCTTCCGCTTCCTCGAAAACCCGCATGAACTATGGGTTTCTGAGCGCTTGGAACACAAACGACTGGTGCTGAAACTCACCTTCGCAGACCGTCTCGCCTACGGCAGGAATGAGGGATTTAGAACCCCGCAAACCACCTTGCCGTTCAAGGCGTTAGAGGCTGTTGGAGGCGGGAAGTGTATAATGGCGGAGACGGAGGGATTCGAACCCTCGATACCCTTGAGAGGTATGACGATTTAGCAAACCGTTGCCTTCAGCCACTCGGCCACGTCTCCAGCGGGCTGCAGGTTCGTATAGCAGTGCGGATCGGATTTGCAAGCGGAGCGCATCCGCACCCGACATCAGGCTCAGGTCGTCCCCGATGGGGTCGTGGCGACAACGACGCGCATCTCGGTTGCATCGACGCCCACCTTTGGGGCAAAACCCCCTACGATGGCAATCGAGGTCAAAATCTGCGGGTTGCGCACGACCGAGACGCTGGATGCGGCACTCGGCGCGGGTGCGCATTACGTGGGCTTGGTGTTCCATGAAAAGAGTCCGCGCAACCTGAACCTGGATGATGGAGCAAGGCTCGCTCAGCGTGCTCACGGCAAAGCAAAGATCGTAGCCCTTGTCGTCGATGCCGAGGACCTGATGATCGATGCGATCATGGAACGCATCGCGCCTGATTTTCTTCAATTGCACGGCAATGAGACGCCGGAGCGAGTGCGGGCCATTCGAACCCGCACCGGCTGCGGCGTCATAAAGGCCATCGCGGTCGAAACAGCCTCAGATGCGAGAATGGCGTTGGATTACGCGTCATGTGCGGAACTGATACTGTTCGATGCCAAGGCACCGAAGGGTGCTGCGCTGCCAGGCGGCAACGGTCTCTCGTTCGATTGGAATGCACTTGATCAGGTCAAAAACCGCGTCGCATTCATGCTCTCGGGCGGATTGACGACGGCGAATGTCACCACGGCTATCAGACAAACGGGCGCGACCCGCGTCGACGTTTCCTCCGGCGTCGAAAGCGCACCCGGCATCAAGGACATCGCGTTGATCGCCAAGTTCATCGCCGCCGCTGAAGTTGGAACAGGCTGACGCACTGAACGAACCAAACGAGACCATTTATGTCCAAGGGCCTTGATCAAACCTCGAAACTGAATACCCACACAAGCGGCCCGGACGAGCGTGGCTTTTTTGGTATTTTCGGCGGTCGTTTCGTTGCCGAAACACTGATGCCGTTGATCCTCGACCTCGAACAGGCCTACGCGACGGCCAAATCCGACCCGGGCTTCCAGGCCGAAGTCACGCATCTCAATACGCACTATTCCGGCCGCCCAAGCCCCCTTTATTTTGCAGATCGTATGACCAAGCATTTGCGCGAGAACGCCAAAAAAGGTTGCGGCGCAAAGATCTATTTCAAACGCGACGAACTCAATCATACCGGTAGTCACAAGATCAATAACTGCCTCGGCCAGATCCTGCTGGCGCTCCGCATGGGTAAGACCCGCATCATTGCCGAGACGGGGGCAGGTCAGCACGGCGTTGCCGTTGCGACCGTCTGCGCAAAGTTCGATCTGCCCTGCGAAATCTACATGGGCCGGACCGATGTCGAACGGCAGAAACCAAATGTATTCCGGATGCACATGCTTGGCGCCAAGATCAATGCCGTGACATCGGGAGCGGGCACTCTCAAGGACGCCATGAACGAGGCATTGCGTGACTGGGTCACCAACGTTCACGACACCTATTACATCATTGGAACGGCGGCGGGACCGCACCCATATCCCGCCATGGTGCGGGATTTCCAGTCGATCATTGGCCGCGAGGTCAAAGAGCAGATGATGGCGGCTGAGGGGCGGTTGCCCGACACACTTGTCGCCTGCATCGGTGGCGGTTCAAATGCAATCGGACTGTTCCATCCGTTTCTCGACGACAAGAGCGTGAAGATCTATGGTGTCGAGGCTGGCGGTCACGGATTGGATGTCGAAAACGGCCACGCGGCGTCAATGAACGGCGGCAGGCCCGGCGTGCTGCATGGCAATCGGACGTATCTGCTGCAGGATCATGACGGGCAAATTCTCGAAGGTCATTCCATCTCAGCCGGGCTCGATTATCCAGGGGTCGGGCCGGAACACTCGTGGCTCCACGACAGCGGTCGCGTTACCTACGACTCGGCGACCGACAAAGAGGCGCTCGCCGCGTTTCAGCTATGCACGAAACTCGAAGGGATCATTCCAGCTCTTGAACCCGCGCACGCGCTGGCCTACGTGATGAAACTGGCACCAAGCCTGCCGGAAAACGACCTTCTCGTCATGAACCTGTGTGGCCGGGGCGACAAGGATATCTTTTCGGTTGCCGAGCACTTGGGCATGAAAATCTGATGCGCTTTTCGAGAGCCCGTACGCAATTCTGCCAAGGCCCCATCAATGAACAAGTTTGAAAAGTTCTTCGGCACCAGCAATGAAGCGCGACTGAAGTTCGGCGATGGCGAGTTCAAAGTGCTGGTGAAGGGCGATTTTGTTCGCTGTGCGGTCAGTGGCCAAGCCATTCTGCTCGCCGATCTGCGCTACTGGAGCGTCGAACGGCAGGAGGCATACGCCAGCGCCCGTTTATCACTGCAGCGGCACGTTGCACTTCGTCAAATATCTTAACGAGTTCAGGTGCGATGGCTTGAGCTTGACCGGAGTACCCTCGCCTACTCGGCGCTAACGCCTGCTCATTCCGGCATTGATGCGGCCCTTCATGATGTTGCTTGGTCGGAACACCAGCACCCGACGCGGTGTAATAGGTACTTCCTGGCCGGTTTTCGGATTGCGCCCGATGCGCTCGCCCTTCCTGCGGATACCGAACGAACCGAACGACGACAACTTTACCTGCTCACCATGAGCCAGGCTATTAGAGATTTCGCCCAGCACGATCTCCACCAACTCCTGCGACTCATTCCGAGGCAAGCCGATTTTTCCCACAACGGCTTCCGCCAAATCGGCGCGCGTAAGCGTTTTCCCGCTCATGATCTCTATGCCTCCCAGCAAAGCCCATGCGCGATGCTAGCCGAGGGAAGCACGGCGGGTCAACGATCGGATTAAGCCAAGCAGCTGAAATCTTGAGAAGAATTGCCGGGCGTCGGCAACCGGAATCGATTGTCTCGAGGATTACCAGCGCGCAAGCACGGCTCCCCAAGTGAAGCCGCCGCCCATGGCCTCCATCAAGACCAGATCGCCCTCTTTCACGCGATGCTCTTCGAACGCCTGGTTGAGCGCCAACGGTATCGACGCTGCTGAGGTGTTGCCATGCCGGTCGAGGGTCTTGACGATTTTTTCGGATGCCACTCCTAACTTCTTTGCGATGCCATCCAATATCCGCGCATTGGCCTGATGGGGAACAAACAAATCGATTTCATTTGCGGCATAGCCTGACATCACCAGCGTCTCCTCGATGACGCCCGAAATCTTCTGCACCGCGTGACGGAATACTTCGCGCCCGTTCATGCGCAGAACTCCCGTTGTCTTGGTCGACCCTGGACCACCGTCGACATAGAGAAGGTTTTCGAAACGACCGTCGGAACGAATGCGGCTTGCCAGAATGCCACGGTCCTCGCGGCCACCCGTCTGTGGTTGAGCTTCGAGAACCACCGCACCGGCACCATCGCCGAACAACACGCACGTGCTGCGATCCGACCAATCGAGAATCCGCGAAAATGTCTCGGCTCCGATGACAAGCGCTCTCCGGAACTGCCCGGTTTTCAGAAAGCTGTCGGCCGTCGTCATCGCATAGACGAAGCCCGAGCACACCGCCTGAATGTCGAACGCCGCGCCTTTGGTGACACCTAGAGCCGCTTGAATGCGCACGGCTGTTGCCGGAAACGTTCGATCGGGTGTAGCGGTCGCGCAGATCACCAGATCGATGTCGATGGGGTCGATGCCCGCTCGGACGAGCGCTTGCTTGGCGGCGGCGATACCGAGATCGGATGTGAGTTCGTCCTCGCCGGCAATGTGCCGCGATTTGATGCCCGTCCGGTCGATGATCCAGGCATCAGTGGTATCGACGATCTTTGCGAGCTCATCGTTGGTCATGATGCGCTTGGGCAGGTGCGCGCCAACGCCTCGGATCACGGATCGAATGACGGCCAATGGTCGGATCCTTTTAATAGGCTGACGGCAACGAAGCACATAATGCTCAGCCAGCCGCAATTATCGCGAGTTTGCCGTGGAATGCCTCGAGATCGGAAGTCAAACGCCCCACCAGCGCCGCCTCCGCCATGTCGTAGCCGAGATCGATGGCGCTCGCAAAGCCCAGCGCATCGGAGCCCCCGTGGCTCTTGATCGCAACGCCATTCAGTCCGAGAAATGTGCCGCCGTTGACGCGGCGCGGATCCATCTTGTCCTTCAACGATCGAAAACCACCCCGCGCCAGCGTAGCGCCCAACCGCGCCATGAAAGTCCGCTCCATGGCTGCCTTGATGTACTGCCCGATCTGCTTGGCCGTACCTTCCGCTGTCTTCAGCGCGATGTTACCCGCGAATCCCTCCACAACAACGACGTCGACCACCCCCTGACCGATCTGATCGCCTTCGATAAATCCGCGATAGTCAATCGGAAGACCCGCGATATCCTTGAGCCAGCTGTGCGCGAGCCTGACCTCGTCGGCACCCTTAATTTCCTCAACGCCGACATTCAGCAGCCCAACGCTTGGGGTCTCCAAATGAAACAATGCCCGCGCCATTGCCGCGCCCATCAGCGCGAAATCGCAAAGCTGCTTGGCTGAAGCCCCAATATTGGCGCCTACATCGAGGACGATGCATTCGCTCTTCACGGTCGGCCAAAGAGCTGCAATCGCCGGGCGCTCGATGCCGGCGACCGGCCGCAGCACAAGCTTGGACATCGCCATCAATGCGCCGGTGTTTCCGGCCGACACAGCGACGTCGGCGTGGCCATCGCGCACGGCCTCGAGTGGCAACCACATACTCGAGCCTTTGCCACGGCGCAGTGCCTGGCTTGGCTTGTCGGTCATCGCGACGACAAGGTCGGTATGAACGATTTCAGCGCGGTTGGCCAAGTTGGGGTGGGCTGAAAGAGCATGTTTAATTCGCGCCCCTTCGCCAAAAAACTTGAAAAACAGCTCGGGATGGCGAACGAGCGCCGTCGCGGCGCCCGGAACTACGACATCCGGTCCATGGTCACCCCCCATGGCGTCGAGGGCAATGATCCGCGTCGACGTCATTCTCTCAGGTCTCACGCGGGTCCAGCATAGGAGTAAGTCGTGTGGTCCGACTTGTCTTTGTGAAACTAGCAGTTTGGGTAAAACGCAACGATTGATGCGCGGACGATAACGATTTGACCCGGCTGCACAACCTGATTTTGGCTCTCAATTCTTCGGCTTCAATCTAATGAGGCCGGCGAACGGATGCGGGGTATCGCCCGTGTCCCGCGGATCTTTCCAGTTGAACGCGGCATCGGCCCTGCGCGGGTAGGGGTCAAGCCCAGCCGAAACCTCCTCGAATACGAGGCGGCCAAGATCGATGCGGCCATGCACGATCGGTTCTGGCGCATCGGTCTGGCTGACCTCAACCCAAGCATTTTGATCGTCCACTTCGGCGCCCGCAGAAGACGCATCGGCATCATGCGCTTCAATATGATCAGGTGGCCAAAATTCGACGTTGATGCTGAGCGTCAAATCACTGTCGACCGGCTCAAGCGTTACGACACACGCTTGCACGACATGTGCATCGATCTGTGCGGTGACACGATAGCGGCCCTGCTGCAGCCTGTGGGCACGATAGCCCGCATGCAATTTCGTGCAGCCGAGAAGTCCCAGCTTCGCCGCCAGTTCCGCGCACTGCGCTGCGGTGGCTCGCCGCTCTCCGTGAAGTCCAATTTCCGACACGTCGCTTGTCGGAATGCACCACTCCCCCTCGATCCCCATGTCAGTCTCCGGCTTTGCTCTATCGCGGCGCATGTCAGCACATGGTCACACCAGTGCCGGAAACTCGACTCGCCCAGCGCCTACATCAGCCGAGTACTGGCTGGCAAGATGGACTGATGCACGGCGCATGTAGGAGGCGATCAGATCCGGGCGACCGCCTTCGCTCCCGCAAAAGAGAAGGTTTCTACGGATTGCCTCCAGCAACTCAACTTCCGAGGCCTCCGCCAGCGCAGCGCGATAGGCGACCAACTGCTCTGACAGGGCCGCGGCAGCCTTTTTCACGCGTCGCGGCACGCCCATATCGCCAATGCCGAGCTCGCGCATGTTGTCATCTACGTCTGTCATGAATTTCTCGAGCAATGCTCGGGCAAGTGGTTCGCCGGGCCTTCCTTCCATACGAATGCGTTCAAGCACCAGAAACAAGTGCGCCGCGATCAGGCCGAAGCGGCTCTCCATCGTATCCGCAACACCGGCCTGGACATAAAATGCCGGATCGCGCGCCTGCGCCACGATCGAGCCATAAAGCCCTGCTGCGGTCGATCCCAGCGGGGAATGCGATCTGAACCACGTCAACACGATGAAAACCTGTCGTTGCAGCGACGCTCGACGCGTAGCGGTTGGCCTAGCACAAGTTCCTGCGGAGACAACTGCACTATGCATTGCCAACGCGGCAACGCCCTAGTTAGATCGCTCTGGTTTAACCGTCGATTCGACCGCTATGATGATCAAATGCGCAATCAGGCTCTGATGGACAAGGTTCAAAGAAGCCGCCTGTGCTCCGCTGTGATGTCGCGGATACTGGTCTGCGTCAGCGCGTCATTGCTGGGCGCGGGTATTTCCGGTTGTTCCTCGACGACGACGAGACATGGGCATCTGTTCCAGGAAACCGACCTGCAGCAGATCACGCCGGGGATGAGTCAGGAGCAGGTGAGATTGACGCTCGGCACTCCAACTACGACCGCAACGGCGGGCAACAGCAATGCCTTCTACTACATGTCTTCGACCAAGAAGCAGACCGCGTTCATGGTGCCATCAGAGACCGACCGTCAGGTCGTGGCAGTTTACTTCAACCAGGTAGGCGCCGTGGATCGTGTCGCCAATTATGGCATGAAAGACGGCAAAGTGTTCGATACGATCAAGCGCACCACGGCATCGGCCAATCAGAATGATGATGGCATTTTGAAGCAGATGTTCCGAAACTTGGGCCAAAGGGGCTCGATCTTCAGTAGTGATGGCTGATCCTGTCAGGCAGTGCGGCCCTTGACGACCGCAATGCCCATGGTGCTCTGCTTGCCGATCTTGTCGAAATTTTCGACCAGCCAGTTGCCGGCGGCTTGATAGCCCAATTCGTGAAGTTTTCTCAGAAAGCGCAGGTCGCCATCGAGCTTGGTTGACGCCGAGAACTCGCCCAGTTCCGGTCCGCCGCCGACCCGGTGCAAAAATATCTCCCGGTAGCCATTACCTTTCAAGTGGCCGCGCCGTAAGCAGTCGTTGACGAAATGTACGTGTCGCAACTCTTGCAGCAAAGGTGAATTGAATGAAATCTCGTTCACCCGATCGGCGATTTCGCTTGCACTTCGCGGCAACTCGTTTCGCATGATCGGATTGGTTTGAACGAGCAATACGTCCGGCGAGGCGCAATTGTGCAGAAACGGTTCGATCGCCGGATTTCCCATGTAGCCACCGTCCCAGTAAGCTTCCCCGTCAATCTCGACAGCCTGGAATACGGTCGGCAGGCAGGCTGAGGCGAGCACGGCATCGGCGCTGACGTCGCGGCCGGTGAACACCTTGATCTGACCGGTTCTGACGTTGGTCGCCGAAATGAACAGCTTCAGTGCGTCGCATGCCTGCACTTTGGTAAAATCGACCTCGCTCAGCAGGATGTTGCGCAATGGATTGATGTTCAATGGATTGAACTGATAGGGCGACGCCACACTCGACAGCCACGCGAACATGATGGCGGTCGGGCTCTGATCGAATCCCCAGCCCCGGTCGAAGCCCCAACCGCTATCAAGACCCCAGCCGGCGAAACCACCAGCCGACGCACCGTGCGACACTCGTTCCCAGAAGCCACCAAGCTGGGCGCGCGCGCGCTCCCGGCCACCCTCCACCAGCCCTTCGGCCATGACGACGGCGTTCATGGCGCCCGCACTCGTGCCGGAGACGGCTTCGATTTCGATCGAATCTTCAGCAAGCAACCGGTCGAGCACGCCCCATGCAAAGGCACCGTGCGAGCCGCCGCCCTGGAGTGCAACATTGATCAGTTTTTTCCGAGACGGCTTAGCTGAACCCGTTGCGGTGTTTGAGTTTTCGCTCATTCCAGAGTTGGCCTATTCCGCGGTCCACCCGCCATCAATGGTGTAGTTTGCCCCCGTGACAGCCGATGCCGAGCCGCTGCTCAAAAAGACTGCGAGTGCGGCGACCTGCTCGACCGTGACGAATTGCTGTGTGGGCTGCTTGGCCAGCAGCTCCGTTTTGGCCGCGGCCACGGTAATGCCCTTTGATCTGGCGAGATCCGGTATCTGCTGCTCGACGAGCGGTGTCCACACAAAGCCCGGTGAAATCGCGTTCGACGTGATGCCGGACTGCGCGACCTCCAGCGCGACCGCCTTGGTGAAGCCCGCCAACCCATGCTTTGCCGCTACGTAGGCAGTCTTGTAAGGCGACGCAACCAGTGAATGAGCCGAGCAAAGGTTGATGATGCGCCCGAATTTGCGAGCCTTCATTCCGGGAAGTGCAGCCCGCACCGTATGAAAAGCTGAGGTGAGGTTGATGGCGATGATTGCATCCCATTTCTCGATGGGAAATTCGTCGACAGGTGCAACGTGCTGGATGCCAGCATTGTTGACGAGAATGTCGACGCTGCCGAACTCCCGCTCGCACTTCCCGACCATGTCGGCGATCTGATTATTGCGCAGCATGTTGGCAGGATCAAAGGCGACGCGCGTTTTAAAAGCTGCAACAGCCTGGATCGCCGCGGCATTGTCCTGCTCCGAGCCGAGGCCATTGACAACGACATTGGCACCCTCGGCGGCAAATGCCTTGGCGATGCCAAGCCCGATGCCCGAAGTCGAGCCGGTGACGATAGCGGTCTTGCCCTTGAGCTGCATCGAACTCTCCTGTGCGATCTGATTGACGGTCGCGGTGCTCACGGGCCGCGATAGCCGCTGAGTTGATAGAACGCGATAGAGCGAGACGAGGTCCGCCCCACGGCCAGGCTCTTGCGGCCAAGCTCACGAACCCGCGTGAACCTGGCAAGAATATCGGAAGCGTCCCGCCGCATCGCCACCAGCAGCACCGGATCCTTGCTGGCTGCCGTGAACGGTCGTGTCAGCTCGTAATGATCGTTGGGCTTGCCGGATGTTCGCCATGCCAGCAGCGGCGTAGGATCATGCCGCATGTAGTAGAGCAACTCGGCAGATAAAGCGCGCTCGTCGGCGATCACGCTGCCGAACGGCCGCCCGGCCACGCGCGCTTCGGCCAGGACGACGGCCGTCGCTTGGGCGACATTCTTCCAACCCAGCGTTCGCGCGAACGGATCGCCGATGCCTGGCCACGCGATCGAACCAGCGGTGGCGGTGGCAAGACCAAGCCCCGCGATCAAAACGAGATGGAGCGCGAGCGATGCCCTGAGCCAGCCCCAGGAAAGATCGCGAAGCATGGTCGCGGTTACGAGAATGGTCGCGGCAATATAGCTGGCGGCGGCCCAGTTGGCGTGCGCCCTCGAGAGCAGTGCCTGCGCCGTGACGACCACCAGAACCGGCAACGTAAAGCCGAGCAGCAGGCGGTCAGCGGGCGCCAAACCCAGTCGATAGGCGCGCACGACGACAACCAGGAGCCCGGCAAACAGGATGGGGCCGAACACGCCGAACTGACTGCCGAAAAATTCCAATGCTTTCAACGGATGAATCAGATCCCCGGTCCACTTCGCGTTGTCGGCGGTGTGCGAGAACGTCGCGAAGCTGTTGCTCGCGTTCCAGATCAGGTTGGGTGCAATCAATGCCATGCCGATTGCGAGTGCGACCCAGATACGCCCCTCGAAAAGCAGCCGGCGTCGTTCTGACGCGGCAGCAAGATCAACCGCGATGCACAGCACCAGGTACGCCATCGCATACTTTGCATTGAGCCCTAGTCCGAAGGCCAAGCCTAAGATCAGCGCCGGCCACCAAGACCGCGTTTGCGCCATAGCCACATAACCCAGCAGGGCAAGGGCCCAGCAGAACAGCAAGGGCACGTCCGTCGAGATTATCCCAGCCGAGAACGACACGCCGGGCAGCGTTGCGAACACGAGAGCCGACCAGAACCCGATCTTGGTGTCATAAAGCCGTGCACCAACAGCAAAAATCAATCCCGCGGTTGCCGTGTGGATGAGGGGAGACGGCAGCCTGATGCAGAACTCGGTGATGCCGCAACTGCCGGTCGCGAGCCAGATGATCCAGGCGATCAGCGGCGGTTTTGAGTAGTAACCGAAGGCCGGTTCCAGGCTCCAGGACCAGTACTGCGCCTCGTCGAAGAACAGGTCGGTGGCGTTGAACCGAAGCGTGACCAGCCGAACGGCAAGCAAGGCCGCCATCAGTCCAGCGAGCAGCACTGCATAGCGAACCTCCTCGCCTCGCGACTCGCGCACGAGAACCACTCGATGCTCCGTTGATGTTGGCGCCGCCAAGTCTGATCCGCCTTCAATTCAGCTCTATCAATTGCTGGATTGCGCTCACATACCAAGTTTTTGTGCAATGCGGGAGCGACAATCCACAAAATGAACGGTCGTGAAATCTCATGACATTTTTCAGGACAAGCTCTATGGGTGCGTTCGTGTATCGCGGCGCGCAAAGGACGCACCATGCGCGTTTCCATTGTCATTCCCGCGTTCAACGAGGCCGGCAACATTGGGCGCCTCGTCGAGGAAACCTACCGCGTGGTGCCGCCGACCCAGCTCGGCGAAGTAATCGTCGTCGATGATTGCAGCGACGACGCCACGCCAGACGAAATCAAGCAACTGATTGCGAATGCCCGGCTGCCACGGCTTCGCTATATTCGGCATGGCGCACGGTCGGGTCAAAGCACGGCGATGCGTTCGGGCATCCTGGCCGCCCGCTATCCTGTCATCGCGACCATGGACGGCGATGGCCAGAACGACCCGGCGGACATTTCCCGTTTGCTTGGTCTTCTGGGCACGCCGGGCGCGCCGGGGCCAGGATTGATCGGCGGTGTGCGTGTCAGCCGCAAGGCCGAGGGCTCAAAGCGTCTGGCCTCGAAGGCCGCCAACTGGATTCGCGATGCCGTCCTGAAGGACAATTGCCCGGATACCGGGTGCGGCATCAAGGTTTATCGGCGCGATATGTTCCTGCGTCTGCCATTCTTTACGAGCATGCATCGCTACCTGCCCGCGTTGTTCTTGACCTATGGCCACGAGGTCGCCTATCTGCCCGTCAACGATCGCCCGCGGCAGGCGGGTGTTTCGAAATACAACAACCTCGGGCGTGCCCTGATCGGCCTCTACGATCTGGTGGGGGTCAGCTGGATCAGGCGGCGCACGAAAGTGCCAGACATCATCGAGCAATGGTCGGATGGCGGGCTCGACGCAAAGACGACAAATGCAGACGAAAGACCCCTGAATTGATCGCCACCCTGCTAGCCAAGCTCGCCGCCTGGTGGAACAACGTCACGCCGGCGGAACTGTGGTGGCTGGGCGTCGGTCTCGCTGGTCAAGTCATGTTCACCGGCCGCTGGTTCGTGCAGTGGATCGCCAGTGAGAAGGCCAAGCGCTCGATCGTGCCGGAGGCGTTCTGGTATTTCAGTTTTGTCGGTGGCTTGATGGTGATGGCCTACGGCCTTCACAAGGCCGACCCGGTGATTATTATCGGCCAGTTCGGCGTGTTCATTTACGGACGAAATCTGTATTTCCTTTGGCGACATAAAGTCGGCGATCCGCAGCGGTCGAAGCTGACGGATTGATGAGATCACGAGCCCGCACGTTGTCGTGATACTACTGAGTTTGCAGTGCCGCCTGCGTCGCGCCGCAATAAACTCCCGACAGGAATTGCCAGGAGCAGCACATGCGATTTTTCATCGTTGTTAGTCTCGCCATGATGACGAGCGGCGCGGCATTTGCCGAGAACCTGACCGTCAGGGAGAGCAAACTCACGGTTAAGGAGACCATCGACAAGCTCGCCAAGGTGCTCGAAGAAAAGGGCATCAAACCCATCGCTCGGGTCGATCACGCCGCGGGCGCCAGCTCCGTGGGCATGGAGATGCGGCCGACCGAGGTCTTGATGTTCGGCAACCCGAAGGTCGGCACACCGCTGATGCTCGCCAACCCGGAAATCGCGATAGACCTTCCAATGAAAGTCGTCGCTTGGCAAACCGCTGACGGCAAGGTGATGATCGGCTACACGTCGCCTGAGAGTCTCAAGATCCGCTATGCCATCAAGGACAAGGAAGCGCTGTTCAAGGCAATGGCCGACGCGTTGGACGCGTTCACGTCGGCGGCATCATCCCGCTAAGTTGCTTCAATATGCTAGCGGTTAGTCAACTTCAACTCAATCCGGCGATTGCGGCGATAAACGTCATCGGTGGCGCCATCTTCTAGCGGCTGGAATTCGCCGTAGCCGGCGGCAACTAGCCGCTTCGCCGGCACACCGCGGCTGACGAGGTAGCGCACGACAGAAATTGCACGTGCCGTCGACAACTCCCAGTTCGACGGAAACTGCGAAGACGCAATAGGCCTAGCGTCCGTGTGGCCGTCAACCTGCAGCGCCCATTCGATCTCTCCTGGAATCGACCTCTCGAGATCGACGATTGCGACGGCCAGTTGATCGATCGCGGCCAATCCTTCCGGCGTCATGGTTGCCTGGCCCGAGGGAAACAGGACCTCGGACTGGAACACGAATCTGTCACCGACCACGCGGATGTCCTTACGGTCCTTGAGTTGCTCACGAAGCCGGCCGAAGAAATCCGACCGATAACGTTGCAATTCCTGAACCTGGCGTGCAAGTGCCGCATTGAGCCGCGCGCCCATGTCCTTGATGCGATCCTGGCTGTCGCGATCCTTCTTCTCCGACACTTCCAGGGCCTCGTTCAAGGCGGCGATCTGTCGGCGCAAGGCCAGCAGCTGCTGGTTCAGCACGTCGAGCTTGGATTGCGCCTCGATCGAGAACTTCCGGCTGTCGTCCAGCTGCCCGGAGAGCGTGGCAATCTGCGAGGCCGCCCCCTTGATCTTCTCGTCGGTCCCAGCGGCGAGGGTGCCCAGTCTTGCGTTGTCTTCGCGCAAAGATGCCAACGTGGCCGAAAGCGCCGCGAATTCGTCCTCCGCGGCTTTCGACTTGCCCTTCTCGAGCGAAAGAATGTTTGTCAGCTCCGCGATCTGCCGATTGAGACGCCGTAGCACGCTGTCCTTACCGCTGCTTTCCTGGCTCACGTAATACTGAGACAGCATGAACACCGACAGCAGGAAGGTCACGACGAGCAGAAGCGTCGAAAGCACGTCGACGTAACCCGGCCAGAACTCGCCGTATTGCGCCGTTCGCCCTCTAGTTCCGCGCGCCATGGCGTATCATCCTCGCTTCTTGGGGACGTTTGCAGCGAGGCTTTTCAGCATGTTGGCCACTTCTGCTTGCCGAACCGCCTGCTCGTCCACCCATTGCCGCACGATACCCTGCTCGGTCCGCATCTGACTGACGAGCTGATTGACGCCTGAGGCAAGTTCCTTGACGGCCGGATCCGCTCCACCATTGGCCGCCCCCGAAAGGGGCAAGACCGCGACCAGTCGATCCGACAGTTCCGTCATCGAACGTTGCATCTCGTAGATCGCGGAATAGAGTTGGCGGTTGAGCTGCTGCTCGCCGCCGCTCGCGCCTGGCGTCAGCTCGGTAATGCCGGATAGCCATTCTTCGAGCTCGTTGTAAAAGCGATTGTGCGACTGGCTTGCCTGAAGCTCGAGAAACCCAAGCACAAGCGAACCGGCCAGCCCCAACAATGATGACGAGAACGCAGTTCCCATGCCTTTGAGCGGCGCGGCCAGACCCTCTTTCAGCTCCCCGAAGGCCGTGACGCTGTCGGCTGCCTTTGTGTCAAGCGACGCGATCGTCCGGCCCACTGCCTGCATCGTCTCAAGCAAGCCCCAGAATGTACCGAGCAGCCCGAGGAAAACTAGCAGCCCAACCACGTAGCGTCCGGTATCCCTAGCCTCATCCAGGCGCGAGCCGATCGAATCCATGATCGAACGCATTGAGCCGGTCGATAGCGATAGCGGGCCGGTCCGGTCCCGCAACATGGTCGACATCGGCGACAGCAGCACCGGCTGGTGCGCTATGGCGAGCCCGGGATCGGAGATGCGGTAAGCATTAACCCAGCGGATTTCCGGATAGAGCCGCATGACCTGCCAGAAGGCATAAAACACGCCGATGAAAAAGACTGCGACAATGACGCCGTTGAGAAATGGGTTGGTATTGAAACTGACAACGAGCATTGGCGATAGGATCGCGACAAGAAAGCCGACCAGCAGCAATGTGACCAGCATGCGCAACAGGAACACGCGCGGCGAGGTCAGCACTCGGCCGAGCGGCCGCGCTGATGAGTCTACTTTTTGCTTCCGGGCCATAACTTCTCCATAAACGGAACTGTGATCCTGAAGCTTAATCGATCCGGATGACAGGGAAAACCGGCGGAAACATGCCGAAAGTGCTGTCCTTTGTGAAGGTGGGGACACGCCGGCATGAAGGAACATCGGTTTGAGCCAATGGCGGGCGAATCGAATTAACCTCGCGTCGTCTGCATTCGGGAAAGCAATTGGCCCTCCATGACCGTCGTCTGCAAACGAAACGACGTGCCGAGCCCGGTTCCGCCGATGCAGAAAGCGCTACAAACGCTGGAAACCGTATTCGGCTACAAATGTTTCCGTTCGCACCAGGAGCGCATCGTCCAGACGCTGATCGATGGTCGTGATGCACTCGTGCTGATGCCGACCGGCGGCGGCAAGTCGCTCTGCTATCAAATTCCGGCCCTGGTGCGGTCAGGCACCGGCATTGTGATCTCGCCTTTGATCGCACTGATGCAGGACCAGGTCGATGCTCTGAAGGCAGTGGGCGTCAGGGCAGCGTTCCTGAATTCCACGCTCGATCGCAAAGCGCAAGAGCAGGTGGAATGGCAGCTCGTCGCCGGGGGGCTGGATATGCTCTATGTTGCTCCCGAACGGTTGGTTCAGGAACGCACCCTCGGATTGCTTCAGAAAACCAAACTGTCTTTGTTTGCAATCGACGAAGCGCATTGTGTGTCCCAGTGGGGGCATGATTTCCGCGTCGAGTATCGTCAACTGCGCATTCTCGCTGATCGCTTCCCCAGCGTGCCGCGCGTCGCGCTGACGGCGACAGCAGACGAACGTACCCGTGAGGAAATCGTCTCGGAGCTCAAGCTCGAGAGTGCGGAGCGCTTCGTTGCAAGTTTCGACCGGCCGAACATCCGCTATATCATTGCGGAGATGGGCGCGGGCGGGGCTCGTGACAGGATGTGGCAGTTTATCGAGAGCGAGCACTCTGGCAGCGCCGGGATTGTTTATTGCCTGTCTCGCAAGAATGTCGATGAGACCGCTGCTTGGTTGACGGCCAAAGGCCGCAAGGCTGTCGCCTACCATGCTGGCCTCGCATCGGATTTGCGCCGGGGGGCGCAGGAACGGTTCTTGAACGAAGACGGGTTGATCGTCGTTGCCACGATTGCGTTCGGGATGGGCATCGACAAGCCGGACGTTCGGTTCGTCGCGCACCTGAATTTGCCAAAGACGATCGAGGCCTACTACCAGGAAACCGGACGTGCGGGGCGCGATGGTGACCCGGCCGACGCATGGCTTGCCTACGGTTTGCAGGATCTGATCCAGCAGCGCCAATGGATTGCTCAGTCAGACGGTGCGGAAGCCTTCAAGCAGGTGCAACGGCAAAAGCTCGACGCCCTGATCGGCCTTTGCGAGATCCCGAGTTGCCGCCGCCAGACGCTGCTGGCCTATTTCGGAGAGCAGTTGAGCGAGCCGTGCGGCAATTGCGACAACTGCCTCAATCCGCCGGCTACTCGGGATGGCACCGTGCTGGCGCAGAAAGCGCTGTCGGCGGTTTACCGCACCGGGGAGCGTTTTGGTGTGGCCTATCTGGTCAACGTATTGACCGGCAAAGCCGATGAACGGATCGGTCGCAATGGACACGATCGAGTATCCGTATTCGGGATCGGCTCCGAGCTCGACGAAACAGGATGGCGAGGCCTGTTTCGCCAATTGACCGCAGCGGGATTCCTGACCGGTGACGAGGAAGGTCACGGCACGCTTGTCCTCACTGATCGAGCCCGGCCACTGCTGAAAGGAGATGTGCGTTTCCCGATGCGATTGCAGGCGCGCGTCAGCCCGCCGAAAAGTAGAGTTAGAGCGGCCAAGAACACTTCCATCGCAGCCGGAGATGAAGCATTGCTGGCCGCCCTCAAGGTGCTGCGGCTCGAGCTGGCTGCCGATGCGAGGGTTCCGCCCTATGTGATCTGCCACGACAAAACGCTGATAGATTTGGCGACGAAGCGACCGGTCAGCGTGGATGGCCTTGCCGGCGTCATCGGTCTGGGCGACGTCAAAATCAAGCGCTACGGCGCAAGATTTCTCAGTGTTGTTTCGAGTTTCAAACGTACCCAATGTTGGAGAACCGCCTGACAAGAAACTTTGCAGAGGCCTTCGAGGCGGGTCTCGTCGAGGCGCGCGAAGTCGTCGGACTCAACGAGCCCGACATCGACGAAATCCTGGCGGCTTTTGCGCAGTGCAATACACGTGACAGCGGTCAGCTAGGGCCGACCCTCGCCGCTCGCAATGGGCGCTTTTGAATTCGGCGTTCTCAGGAGTCTGTTTGGCAGAGTTGCAGTGAGCCCGAACCAGCCGGTAGCCGGACAGGAAAACCTCAATCGCAGTGAGCGTAACCGCAGTTGTTGCAGGACCAGCAGCCCTCGACGCGGATCATGGATGGCGAAGCGCAACGCGGACAGAACCGCCCCGTTCCCACTTGCATCAAAGCCGATTGAGCTGTGGCATTCGGCATCGCACCAACTGCGTCAGCATAGTCGGCGCCATGATCTGCGGTCATAGGCTCATCTGTCGTGGCGCTGCGCGTCGTTTGCGGCAACCGCTCAACATGGATATCCGGACCTTGATTTAATGTCGCTTCAGTTGCATTCACGGCCGTGTCCAGTCGCCGAGCCTCACCTCCAGGCCCGACAAAGCCTATCCGCTGCATATGTCGCTCGATCACATTGCCGATGGCAGCGAGAAGGCTTGGCACGTATCGCCCTTCCATCCAGCGCCCGCCTTGGGGATCGAAAATTGCCTTCAGTTCTTCGGCAACGAACGTCACGTCGCCACCACGGCGAAACACCGCGCTGATCATCCGCGTCAGCGCAACTGTCCAAGCGTAATGCTCCAGGTTCTTGGTATTGATGAAAATTTCGAACGGACATCGCCGCGCGCCGCGCTCGATATCGTTGATCGTGACATAGAGCGCATTATCCTGGCCAGGCCAGATCAGCTTATAGGTGAACCCCGGCAGAACCGGGTCGCGCTCCAACGGTTTGGCCATATAGACCACCGCGCCCGTGTCGGCTCGGCCAGGCGCCGTCGTCACCGCCTTGCGCGGTGCCTTTGACACTGGCAGTGGGGCAGGTGGCGAAGAAACGTTCTGCGCAAGCGGTCGTTCTTGGGAGTTGGCCTGAGCGGCAATCAACACGCTTCCCGTTACGGCGTTTGGGCGAAACGTGGTACAGCCCTTCAGTCCCAAATCGTAGGCTTTCAAGTAGAGACCTTCGAACGCCTCGAAAGGCAGATCCGCCGGACAGTTGATGGTCTTCGATATGGAACTATCGACATGCCGCTGGATCGCTGCCTGCATGGCCAAGTGCTCGCCGGGCGTCACATCGGATGCTGCTACGAATATTCCGCCCTTTGGAGGCGCTGCACCCTTCGTCTGCCGATACAGTGCATGCGCATAGTCTTCGACCAGTTCATCGCGTGCGCTACCATCCGTCTGCAGGATGCGCCGCCGATAGCAAAAGTCGAAAACCGGCTCAATGCCGCTCGACACGTTTCCGGCCAGAAGCGAGATCGTGCCGGTCGGCGCAATCGATGTCAGGCAGCCATTGCGCACGCCTTGGCGAGCGACGAGTTGCCGCGTCTGCGGTGACAAAGCCTGCACGTTCGGACGTCTTAGGAATTTATCGGCGTCGTAAAGCGGAAACTGCCCTTTTTCACCGGCCAGGTCCGCGCTCGCCAAGTAGGCAGTCTCCTGGATCGTGGCCATCCATGCCGCTGCCCTGGTCAGGGCCTCTGCCGACCCATATCGCAGCCCGCACATGATGAGAGCATCGGCCAGCCCAGTGATTCCGAGACCAATGCGCCGTTTCGAGCGGGCTTCGTGCGCCTGCGCCTTCAAGGGGTAGTTGGATACGTCGACGATATTGTCGAGAAAACGCACGGCCGTTCGCACGCGATCCTCCAGCCGGGCAAGATCGATGGTCGCCTGGGCGGAAAACGGCTCCGTTATGAAACGTGTCAGATTCATCGAGCCCAGCAGGCAGGCGCCATAGGCCGGTAGCGGTTGCTCCCCGCAGGGGTTCGTTGCGTGGATCTGCTCGCAATACGCCAGATTGTTCATCGCGTTGATGCGATCGATGAAAATCACGCCAGGTTCCGCATATTCATAGGTCGCCCGCATGATTTTGTGCCAAAGGCCGCGGGCATCCACCGTCGAATAGAGCTTGCCGTCGAACACCAGGTCCCACGTCGTCGAAGCTTTCACCGCCGCGATAAACGCATCGGTCACGAGCACCGACAAGTTGAAGTTGCGCAGTCGCGCTGCGTCGGATTTTACGGCAATGAACTCTTCGATGTCGGGATGATCGCATCGAAGCGTCGCCATCATCGCACCGCGCCGTGCCCCCGCCGACATGATGGTCCGGCACATCGCGTCCCAGACGTCCATGAAGCTTACCGGCCCCGACGCGTCGGCGCCGATGCTGCGCACCAATGCGCCTCGTGGCCGCAGCGTCGAAAAATCGTGTCCGATGCCGCCACCGGCCTGCATGGTTTGGGCGGCCTGTTTGACCTGCTCGAAGATGGCGCCAAGATCGTCTTGGATCGGTCCCATGACGAAGCAATTGAACAGCGTCACGGCCCGGTTTGCGCCGGCGCCGGCAATGATCCGGCCGGCCGGGAGGAATTCCAAATCGGACATCGCTTCTTCAAAACGCCGCGCCCAGGCTGTTTTGATTTTCTTGGTTCCTCGTTCAGCGTCGGCAGCGGCCCTTGCGACGCGCGCCCAGGTATCGCCGATCGACCGTTCTATCGCGCTGCCATCCGATTTTTTCAGGCGATACTTTTGTTCCCAAATCTGACGGGAGACGGGGGCAATATCGAAGGCATTCGGCTGCGTCGTCATTGTCCCGAACCTGTCGCGTCAAGCCCGGATAACGTACGCGCGGATGCCGAAAATGTCAACAAATGTTCTTTTTTTGTTCTATGCCGCTGATGCCGGTGTCGCGCCGGTTGAATCCCGGGGTGGGCAGCCACGGGGATGCTCGCGCGGCCTCTTCAATCAGTCTGGCTGAGGCAATCTCAACGGCGGACTGCAGCTGCGACTTGAATGCAGCTCGTCCAAGTCCGGCCGGCAGAGCCGGAAGAATTTCGACAATGATGGTGCCGGGGTAGCGTACCAACTGACGCCGTGGCCAAAACAAGCCGGAGTTCAATGCAATCGGTACACAGGGCAGTTCTAGGCCCTCATAGAGGGCAACAATCCCTGGTTTGTAGTCGGGGTGGGCGCCAGGCAATCGACGCGTGCCTTCCGGAAAGATCAGGATTTCGCGTCCGGCAGCTGCCCTATCCCTCGCGTCCTTGATCAGTGACTTCAACGCTACTGCAGCACGTCCGCGCCGCACGAGGATGTGGCCGAACTTCACGGAAAACCAACCGTACAAAGGTATCAAACCAAGTTCAGCCTTCATCACTAGGGCGGGATCTCGGAACAGCGGGATCAGGGCAAAAGTATCCCACGTCGATTGGTGCTTCGCGGCCACGAGATAAGGTGCCTTTGGCAGGTTTTCCAGGCCGCGCACCACCAGATGCGTGCCTGAGATCATCTTGAGCGCCCACAGGCTGGCCCTCGCATGCCCGCGCAATGCCGCCATCGCCCAGGACCGGGGCCCGAGCAGCAGCGGACTGGCAACCACAAGACACAGAAGCGTGCCCAGGTAGAAAATGGCTGTGAACGAGATCGATCGCGCGACCAGCGACACTCCCACCTAACGGCTCACAGTTGTGCGGGAATCGGACTGAGCACTCCGGCCATCGAATGGCCTTCTGTGGCACGGATGAGACGAGCTAAGGCAACGCGCGTAGCGACGGGCAGGAGCTTCAAGTATTCCGCCGCCAGCATGCGGGTCGCATTGAAATCCAGCCACCAAGGTTCGCCCTTGAGTTTGCGTGGCACCACAGGGTGAGCAAACAACTGCATGCTCGGCATGGCCAAACCGAGTTCGGCGATCGAGCGGGGCATGTGATAGCTCGCCGTCACCACGATCAAACTCGAAAACTGCCATTGTGTTGCCCATGCACGCGCCTCGCCAGCATTGCCGGAGGTATCGAGCGCGTCATACCCGATGTCGACGCAACAGTCGAACACGGCTCCCCCAAGGCCAATCAGCCGGCGCAATTCTTCTTTCGACGCTCGACGGTTCACACCGGAGATCAGTAGGCGCTTGGCCTTGCCTTTGACGAACAATCTCACCGCTTCGGCGATGCGACTTTCGCCGCCCGTCAGCACCACGATACCGTCGGCTCTGGCTGGATTGTCGCCGACGTTGCGCGTCGCGACTGTCGCAAAAATTACGAAGCCGAACATGAATAAGAACAGTGCCAAACCGGCGCCCGCGACCAGGACAGCCTTCGCCCGCTTCTTTTGCATGAGCCCGTTCAGCGGATCCCGGGATCCAGCTGCCGCAACGACGCGTATTGCTGTCGCTTTCCTATCAGGCTAGCCGAGTAACAAGCGCAACCTGCAACCAAGTTGCAACATCGTCGCCGGTTTATCAATGCCCGTCAATTTCGATTGTGCAGGATGCGGTAAACACCGAGTCGCGACGTCAACATGCATAATGCTGCGACGATCACCACCAATAAACCAAGTACGCCGTATCCGATCGCATCGAGTGATCCTGTACCCGTCAAGCGCCTCATCTCGGCAACGCTGACGCTGCCGCCGCCAAGCAATTCCATCACTGTGGGCATCAAGGCGAACACCGCCATTGCCGAGAGTGCGCCGACAAGGCCTGCCCTGATACCCAACCTCAGGAAGTTTCTCTCGAACTCCCGCGCGATGAATTTATCCGTGGCGCCGACAAAATGCAGCACCTCGACAATCTCGCGGTTCGACGCCATTGCCGCGCGGGTTGCCGAAATGATGATCGCCGTCGTTGCTGCCGCAACCAACAATAGAATCGTGAGCCCGCCCAAGGCAAACGACCGGGTTACCGAGCGGATCTGCTGCAGCCATTGACGATGGTCGTCAAGCGTCACCCCTTTGAATTGACGAGCGATGTCAGCGCGCAACGCCTCGAAGTCCGGCGGAGCGCCGCGATCAAGTTCGATGGCGACGAGGCGGGGAACGGGAAGCGACTTCAGCGCTTCGGATGAGCCAAGCCACGGCTCCAACAAAGCACCGGATTCGTCTGTCGAAATCGGCTTGACGCTGCGAATGCCGGGCTGTTTGCTCAAGAACTGTATCAGGTCTTTCAAAGTCTTGTCTGTCACGGCGTGCTCGCGCGCCTCGACCTGCAGCGTTACTTCACTGGCTATATCGCGCAGCCAAGCCGACGACGATTGGTGCATCGTGTAGACCGCACCCGCGGTCAGGCATGCCAGGAAACACATGATCGAAATAACGAGCGTCAAGGAGCGGCCAGTCACTGAACCTGCTGGCACGATCGGCGCGCTTGGTTCGTCCTGCTCCGTTTTGGAGTTGCGGGCGGGCGCGTACAAGTCGCGCCGGGATGCCGGCTGTGAACCCGCGGGGGAATCCGTTGCCGCGCTCGGGCGCTGCCGCGTGCTGTCTCTTGGCGAGTGATCCCCACTTGGCGTCGAACGCCGCGCGGAATGCACGTCGGGCGTGACGGTTCTGTACCGCTGCCCGATAGCTGGCGCGCCGCTTGCCAACCCGGCCGGAAGGCTCGCGCGTGGGTCGAACCTTTCATCATGTCGGGAATCGCGCCTCGGATCGTTTCGGCGATCGGCGGAAGACGGCCCGGTATCGAGCGGCGAAGAGGGATCGTCATAGGCATCGTATCCCTGATCGTAAGGGTCGTCTCGACCTGTATTGCCGCTTCGTGCGAAGGGCGGCGGTCTGTCATACGATCTTGACATTACCTTCGTGGAGCTCCAGTCGCGGTGCCTTGAACTGCCGCATCAATTGATGATCGTGCGTGGCGATGATGACGGACGTCCCCAGACGATTGAGTTCGATGAACAACCGCAGCAGGCGACGAGCCATCTGCGGATCGACGTTTCCTGTCGGTTCGTCGGCGAGCAGCAGCTCCGGCTTACCGATTACCGCGCGCGCGATCGCCGCACGCTGCTTTTCGCCTCCGGACAGCACCGACGGAAACCCATGCATGCGATCACCCAGGCCGACCCACTGCAAAAGGTCAGTCACGTCCTCCTTATAGTCGGCAATCTGCTTGCCGGATACCCTGAGCGGCAACGCCACGTTTTCCCATGTCGTTAAATGCTCAAGCAGACGGTACTCCTGAAATACGAAGCCTATGCGGCGGCGAAACTGCGCGCGACGCTGCGCTTCGACGCGGCTTACGTCATGCCCAAACAGTTGGATCTGGCCCTGCGTCGGGTGGATCGACATGAACAGCAATCGCAACAGCGACGTCTTGCCAGCTCCGGAAGGGCCAGTCAGGAAGTGGAACGAGCCCGGTCGCAGATGCACGTCGACATCGCGCAGGATGTCGGGTCCGCGGCCATACTTCAGGCCGATGTGCTGCAGGCGAATCACGAGAATTCAGGCGTCCCGGTCGAGATAATGCAACGTGCGATTCGTAGCAATTATACCCGAAAAGCACGAACGGGGATCAATCGACGAGGATTGTGGCGGCGGCGTGTGCACTGCGCGTCTTGGGCGACTAGAAAGTTAGTCCTAGAACTCCTTCCAATCTTCGGCGGCTGATGCGGCCGAAGCGGCTGCGGCGCCGGCTGCGCCGCGAGCGTTCATCCGGCGCGCCAGCATGCCTTGCTGGCGGTGCACCGGGTTCTTCACGGCCGG
>JBGTIU010000002.1:0-26532 GCA_041745515.1 Hyphomicrobiaceae bacterium
GACCCGCATCAGTCGGAAGGTGCTGATCGGTGGCGCGGCCGTCGTATTGGTCCTGATCGCCGGCCTCGTGCTGATCGCGCTCAGACCGCCGTCGTTTCGGACCAACAGCCAGCAGGAGCTGTACAACGTCGATCGCAAGCCGATCACCGATCGCCTCGCAGGCTTGCCGGCGACCTACGATGGCGTCGGCGGGCAGCGGGCGGCAACGGCCGAGCCGCCGCTGCCTCCAGGCGTCAAGCAACTGCAGATGCCGAGTGCCGATCCCGTCATCGACGCCGAGCGCGTCGAGAAGGCACGGCTTGCGCGTATGGCCGGGCAGGCGCGCGAGGCACCGCTGTTCTTCCGGCTGCAGCTCAAAGCCGCTCCGCGCGATACAGCGGCATCAGAGACCCGGACCCAGATGGCGGCGTCCGTCCGCACGGCCACCAACGATGGTGATCTGGCAACGCTGACGGCGCTGCGGTCGGCGGAACGGGCGCGGGGCTTGGCTGGCGGAGACACCGATCCGCAAACCAACGACACCGCGGATCAGACCCGCAAGCTGGCGTTCCTCAAGGCCGGACCCGAGAAGGAAATCTACAACCCGCATGCGCTGCAGACGCCGGCCTCCCCTTACCAGCTGATGGCCGGCACGATCATCTCGGCAAGTCTGGTGTCCGGGCTCAGTTCCGATCTGCCCGGCTTCGTCATCGCCCAGGTCACCGAACACGTGTTCGACAGTGTCTCGGGCCGCCATCTGCTGATCCCGCAAGGCGCGAGGCTGGTCGGCAAGTACGACAACGTCGTCGCCTTCGGCCAGGAGCGCGCGCTCGTCGTCTGGCAGCGCATCATCCTGCCCGATGGCACGTCGGTCGTGATCGACAACCTGCCCGCCACCGACACCGGTGGTTACGCGGGGCTGGCCGACACGGTCGATTTGCACACCTGGAAACTCTTGAAGGGCATCGCGCTCGCGACCGTGCTCGGCATCGGCAACAGCCTGGCCTTTGGCAATACCGACAGCGACATTCTGAAAGCGCTGCGCGAGTCGACCGGCCAGACCACCAACCGCGCCGGCCAGCGCCTGGTCGAGAAGAACCTCAACGTGCAGCCGACGATCACCGTCCGCCCGGGCTGGCCGCTGCGCATCATCGTCCACAAGGACATCGTGCTTCGCCCCTATCGCAGCTTACCCGCCAACTGACCACCAGAAAGGACTTGAGCATGCCCGTCATTGGGACCTTCTCCGCCGTCAAGGACGGTTACGCCGGCAGCATCCGCACCTTAATGCTCAACGGTCGCATCAGGATCATCGCCAACGACCGCAAGGCGACGGACGGAGCGCCGGATTTCCGGGTCTCGCTGGGAGCTACCGAGATCGGCGCCGCCTGGCGCAAGACCAAGCAGGGCACCGAGCAGACCTATTTGCGCGTGCGACTCGACGACCCGGCCTGGCCGCAGCCGATCTGGGGCGTCCTGCTCGAGGCGGCCGAGGACGGGGTCGTGCGCCTGATCTGGAGCCGGCAGAAGCACGACGACGCCTGAAGCGGCGAAAGAGCGACGTGCTCGGCACCTGGGAAACGCGAGGAGACACCCGTGAATGCGTTCGCACTGATGCAACGGTCCGCCGGCTGGCCGTCATGGCTGAAGTCGCGCTCGAGACCGGCGCCTGAATTGGCCGATTACTCCTTCCTGTCGTCGGAAAAGCTGCGGTTTGCCGACACCGACCGCAACGGGCACGTCTCCCATGCCACAGTCGCCGTCTGCTGCCAGAACGCACGCATGGAACTGCTGTGCGATCGAACGCGCGTTCCGCTGGCCGAGTCCGCTCGCTTCGAAATCGTGCAACTCAGTCTCGAGTTTCGGGCCGAGATGCGGTGGCCCTGCACCGTCGACATCGGAACCCGGATCGATCGCGTCGGCCGCTCTTCGATCACCGTCGCCCAGGCCCTATTCGTCGAGGATCGGTGCGTGGCTATCGCGGCGTCGGTGGTCGTGTTGACCGATACTGCAACTCGGTGCGCGACGGTCCTACCTGAAGACACTGCCGAAGCTTTGATGGGGTTGAGCGCCCCACCTCTCACCGATCGGCGACGGCGCCGCTCATGACCCAAACTCTGCGTTCGAGCCCGTTGCGCTGCGTGCCGGTCGTACCGGCGTCGTTGATTGCCGTCGTGCTGCTGCCGTTCGCGGCGGGCTATTTTCTGTCGTATGTGTTCCGCACCATCAACGCCCTGATCGCCGACCCGCTCGTCGATGAACTCGGATTGAGCCCGGCCGACCTCGGTCTGTTGACGTCCATGTATTTCCTGGTGATGGCGGTAGTGCAGCTGCCGCTCGGTAGCCTTCTCGATCGCCATGGGCCGCGGCGCGTGCAAAGTGCGTGCCTTCTGGTGGCAGCTACCGGTGCCTGCGTCTTTGCGTTCGCCGATAGCCTGGTTGGGCTCCTGATCGCCCGTGCTCTGATCGGCCTCGGTCTTGCGGCCGCGCTGATGGCGGGCCTCAAGGCCATTGTGCTGTGGTTCCCGCCCGACAAGGCCGGGTTTGCCAATGGGCTCTTGGTGACGATCGGCGCGCTCGGCGCCGTCAGCGCAACCGCGCCAGCCCAAATCCTGGTCGATGCCCTCGGCTGGCGCGGCCTTTTCCTGCTTCTGGCAACGCTGACCCTCTGGGCCGCGGCGCTCATCGTGTTCGTCGTCCCGGAGCGCGCTGCTGTGATGCCCGACGCCCGTTCAACGCTCTTGGTCACACTGCGCAGCATTTATCGGGATGCGCGTTTCTGGACGCTCGCACCAATGTCGGCGACCTGCATCGGCACATCATGGGCCATTCAGGGCCTGTGGGCGGCGCCCTGGCTGACCGCCGTCGAAGGCTTCGACCGACCCACCGTCGTTCGCCATCTCCTGGTCATGGGACTGGCCCTCTGCGTCAGCGCGATCGCACTGGGTTCGATGGCCGATCGGCTGCGACGGCGCGGAGTTCCGACCGAGACGTTGTTCGGCGCAACGGCATTGTTGTTCATGCTGGCACAGCTCGCGGTGATCCTGCGCTGGCCGATCCCGGCCTATTTGTCATGGGCGCTGATCGGCATGGCCGGCGCCGCGACCGTATTGAGCTACGCCATCCTGCCCGGGTATTTTCCGAAGGAGGCCTCGGGGCGTGCCAACGCGGCCCTCAATCTGCTGCACCTGAGTGTCGCCTTCGGCGTCCAGTGGCTCACCGGCGTTGTCATCGATCAGTGGCCGAGCCAGGACGGTCGGCATCCGGCGGAGGCGTACAGGACCGCGTTTGCTCTCAACCTCGCGGTGCAGGTTGTGGCATTCGCGTGGTTCGTAATATCAAGATCCGCCGTAATTGCGTCGCGGTTCGGCCGGCGCATTCCGGTATTCCTCCAGCCATACCGCGCCCCGCCCGTTGTCTGCGCCTACCGCCAGGCGCATCTCGCTTGGCTCTACGAAGTCGGGGCGGCACGGCGCCAGATGTCGAGCTGGCGAACGGTCGCTCTCGCCTCGATCGCCGTTTGCGTGGTCTTGACGACACTCGTGATCCCAGACCTATCCGCTCTTCGCGACATCGAGCGGCGGCGAGAGTGAGCGCTACACCCACCAAAGCAGTGGCGTTGGACAGCCTCGCGCGAGCGGGATTGTCGCCGCGCGGCCTCACCCGTTTGCAGGCCGCCGCCTATATCGGCGTCGGGCCGACCCGCTTCGATCGGATGGTTGCCGATGGACGCATGCCGAAGCCGAAACGGGTGGGGGAGCGTGGCGTGGTGTGGGATCGCCAACAGCTTGACACGGCCTTCGCGGCGTTGCCCGATGTCGACGGCAAGCCGGGCGCCAGTCAAGATACCGACATCTGGAGCCGGGCCGAGGTATGATCCGGGGTTCCACCATGCTGACCGTCAAATTCCGCCACGTGCATGAGGACGTCGATCGGCATGGCAACGTGCGGATCTATTTCAAGCGCCGCGGCCAGCGCAAGGTGCGCCTCCGCGAGCCAGTGGACTCTGAGGCCTTCTCGACTCGATACCACGAGATCTTGCGTGAATCCGAATCCGGCAAGTTGTCGCTCGGCGTGTCGGTAAAACCGGCTGGCCCCCGGCCCGAGGCCGGCACCCTCAAGTGGCTGGTGGCCGCCTATACTGCCTCGTCGGCATTCAAGCAGCAGCTCGATCCGCAGACCCAGCGCACCCGTCTCGGCATCATCGGTCACATGTTAGATGAGCCGGTGCGGCCTGGCGCAACCGAGACCTATGCACGTTTTCCAGTCGACCGCCTCACCACCAAGGCGCTGCGCGTGCTCCGCGACCGCAAGGCCGACCTGCCGGAATCGGCCAACAATAGGGTGAAGGTGCTGCGCGGGCTATTCAAGTGGGCGCTTGCCGAGGAGCACGTCGCAGTCAACCCAGCACGCGACGTGACTATGATCAAGACGGCGAGCGACGGTTGGCACAGCTGGACGCTGGAGGAAGTCGCAGCCTACGAGGCGCGGCATCCGGTCGGCAGCAAGGCGCGGCTGGCGCTTTGCGTCCTGCTCTACGCTGGCGTTCGCCGCTCGGATGCGGTGCAGATCGGCCGCCAGCACATGCGCGGAGGTGCGCTGCGGTTCCGGCAGCACAAGGGCCGCCACCGCTATCCGATCACGGTGGAAATCCCGGTGCTTGCCCCCTTAGCCGAGGCGATTGCCGCCGGTCCGACCGGAGACCTGACATTGCTTGTAACGGAAGCCGGTAGGCCGTTCTCGATCGCCGGCTTCGGCAACTGGTTCCGAGACCGCTGCGACGAGGCCGGTCTGCCACAGTGCTCCGCGCACGGGCTGCGCAAGGCCGGTGCCACCAGAGCCGCCGAGAACGGAGCCACGGCGCACCAACTCATGAGCATGTACGGCTGGAAGACGCTGCAGGAGGCCGAACACTACACCAAGGCGGCCGAGCGCCGAATGCTGGCAGCATCGGGCATGCCGCTGATGCTGGAGGCCAAAAAGCGAACGTGATGTTTCCCACTTCGTGCACTCCCACCGCCAGGTGGGGATAAACGGGGCAAAAAATTCAACAATATCAATTGTGTGTTTTTGATCTGGTGCCAGAAGAGGACTCACGATCGTCAGATAACATGTTGATTCCAATTTCGTTTTTTGCGTGACCTCTTAGGCGTACCCGCCACGAGTCCTCAGTCCCGGAGCATTAGCAGGTTCGAGTCCCATTCTGCAACTTGTAGTCGCATACATACCACAAATCGAGCGGTGAGTCGTTGTCCAGATAGATGCATTTGAACGGCGCGGTGGGGATAACGTCCGGGCGACCGGCTCCCCCATTTGCTACACTGCGACCATGGCCGAAGACGCAATCGCAGCGACGCCAGCGTCGCACGACATTGTGGCACCGAGTGATGAGGCCGCCGCACCCTCCGCAGTTAGCGACGCTGGCGACGCAACAGCAACATCTGTTGCGGCACTCGCCAACGACCTCGCTTACACGCTCACCGTCGGTCAGGCGCGCGCGCTTTTCGCAGAACGTGGGCGCAAGGTTCCGGCGGACCGGACGCTGCAAAATTATTGCATCGAAGGAACAATCGCGGCGCAAAAGATCCGCACCGTCTACGGTGCGGAGTGGCTGATCAACGAGAACTCACTGTCACAGCACATTGAACGACAGCCGATTGTCACCTCCGCAATCGCAGCGACGCCAGCGTCGCACGATATTGTGGCACCGAGTGATGAGGCCGGCGCACCCTCCGCAGTCAGCGACGCTAGCGACGCTATGAGTGCGCACGTGCTTGCGCCGATAGGGGAGCGGCGGACGCTTGCGGAGGTGCTGATCGAGAATGCAAGATTGCTGGCGACGATCGATGGCAAGGATCAAGTCATTCGCGGCAAGGATGAGACAATCTTGGAGCTGAAGGATGATCGTGGCTTTCTGCGCGACGAAGTGCGCGAGGCGCGCGAGCAACGCAAGGATGTGAAGGACATTGCCAGCCGCATGCTCGACGCGATGCAAACGATTGCCATCGCCGGGAAGCTGCCGCCTGCGAACTCCCAAAATGACAATATCACCGCCAGGATGATTGACCCCGACGAGGCGACGACGCACGACGCCTGATCTGTTGATAACCAGCCCGCGCGGGTGGGGGGGATATATACTGCCTTCATAGACCTATGGAGCACATTGCCGCGCAACTCGCGAACACCAACATCCAGTTCGATCGGGCTGATCCGGTTTCTCAACACGGCTTCACGCAGCTCCCGAATTTCATTCTGCGTGACGCCAAGCTTTCAGCCGGCTCCAAAGTCGTTTACGCCATGTTTTTGAGCTACGGCTGGCACAACAATTTTTGCTTTCCCGGCCAAGAGAAGCTTGCCGCCGACATGGGCTTAACGCGCCCTCGCGTCACGCAGCTGATAGGGGAGTTGCAGCGCGCCGGGCTGATCACAATTGAGCGCCGTGGGCAAGGGAAGACGAACGTCTACATCATACATTTTCAAGTGAAGCGGCCCGTCGGCAAGACACCCAGAGGTAAACAGGCTTACCTCAAGAAGTAAGCCGATTAAACTCAAGCCGTAAACCTGCTTACTTCACTCTATATAAGAATATACATAGAATAATATACATAAAAATAATACCCAATATGGGTGCATCATTGAAAATGAATCGAAATGCAAATCCAAGAAATGGCCAAGACCTTGACTTTCTTGGAAATCATGTCGCAAAAAGAATGTTGTGCGACTTAAACGGACGATGTGTGATAATCTCTAGATATGAGTAATCTGATTGAGGACGCTGTGGACGTTTTGCGCCACTTGCCCGAACAGGCTCAGGAAACCGCGGCGCGGGCGATCATCGACTTTGCAGCCGGGCAGGATGACGACTTGCGCGTAGTGTAGAGCGCCTTTCCGGTGGCGCAGGGCGTGCTACAATCACCGATATACACTATGGCAACCGACACCATAATCATCGACAAATACGCCTTCATTCAGCGGCTGGAAACTGGAGGACTGACCCGCCAGCAGGCGGAAGGCATCGCTGATGCCGTGAGCGGCGTCGCCCTCGCGCAACTGGCGTCCAAGGTCGACCTGCGCGAAGCTGTGTCAGATTTGAAAATCTATATTCTCAAGTTCATGTTCAGCGCAATGGCAGCGCAGACCGCGCTCATTGTCGCGTTGATTGAACTCCTGAATTAGCGATTGCTTGGTGGGCGGCGAAGGCCGCATCGTTCCGCTGTAACGCACGGTCATCAACGATATTCTGGACGGCGTAGCGATCTCCAGGTATATTCAATCGAATAATCGCGTGTCCTTTAGATTGTCCGTTTCCCCAACAGGGGGATACGCCGGGGGATACATGGTATCCCCCACTAAATCTGAAATACCGACCGAACAATAGCTTGATTTGACTGCTTTTCTCGCGTGGCCGCCATGTCGGGCGTACCGCCCGACCCCGCTCCATTTCGGGCCACAGTGACTTGTCCTAACAAACACTGATGTCCCTTCCTTTCGGCTCACATCGAGTTCTGGTGTGTATTTGAGCCGAAAGGACCAACGGAACGGGGTCGGGCCGTCCGCTGACAAGTCCTCGCCTGCAGCAACAGCCGCAGCAGTCCTCTCGATACAGCAGGCCGACATGGCGGCCACGAGTGGCGACCGAATACGAATCGACGATCGAGCTGCTGGCGAGTTTTTCGGAAGACAGCGGCGGCGCGACTGCGACTGAGTGATTTCGAAATCACGACGCGGAAGAAATGTTTCGAAATCGGCACAATCGAATTTTCGATCGGTGCAATGTCGATCGAAACAACACGACCGATCGCCGGAGCAGTTATCAACAATCGATGCTGCCAATTGCTGTTACAATTCGAGCCAAGGAACCAGCCGGCCGCGATCAGCGGCCGCCGTCCGCCCCCGGCTTGGCCGCTCTACACACAAGCAGTGCCACGACATTGCGTCTCTCAGTGCGAGAGACACTTTCGGCTCGGACGGCGACCCATGCCCGACGACTTAGACACTGTACAACTTGGCACCGCCACGATCGGGCTTGAACTGCATGCGCCGGTTACCCTCTCGCGCAACGATCTGCGCCGGCACCTCTACATCATCGGCAAGACCGGCACCGGCAAATCGACGCTGCTGTTCGACCTGATGCTGGGTGATCTGTTAGCTGGCCGTGGCTTTGCCCTTCTCGATCCGCATGGCGATCTGGCAACGGCGGTCGCCGACGCCACACCGCCTTGGCGCATTCCTGACGGCGTGATCTATCTCGACCCGTCCGATTTGCAGCATCCCATTGGCTTCAATCCCCTCTACGGCATTAGCCCGGACCAACGGCCGCTGGTGGCGGCGCACATCGTCGCCGCGTTTCAACATATTTGGGGAACGTCTTGGGGCCCCCGTCTCGAATACATTTTGACCAACGCGCTGCGCCTGCTGCTCGATGCGCCGGGCAGTACCTTGCTAGGATTACCCCGCCTGCTTGCCGATGGGGCTTATCGCGATTCCCTTCTGGCTCATGCGCGCGATCCAGTGGTGGGGAATTTCTGGCTGAACGAATTTGCGCACTACAGCGAGCGCTACGCGATCGAAGCGATCGCGCCGATTCAGAACAAGGTTGGCACGCTGCTGGCACCGCCGGCCATCCGCAACATATTGGGCCAGGTCCGAAGCACGATCGACATCCGCGCCATCATGGATCGGCGTCAGGTGCTGATCGTCAATCTCACCAAGGGCAAGCTCGGCGAGGCGCCGACGCATCTGCTCGGAGCATTTCTTGCCACCGCTTTTGCCCAGGCCGCCGAAGCCCGGGCCGAGGTGCCCGAGCACGACCGAACGGACTTCACCCTATACGCCGACGAGTTCCAGCACTTCGCGACTGACAGCTTCGCCACTATTCTGTCGGAGGCGCGCAAGTATCGGCTTTCTCTCGTTCTCGCGCATCAGTTTCTGGGCCAGCTCACTCCCCTCCTGCGGCAGGCCGTCATCGGGAACGCCGGTTCAATTCTGGCATTTCGTCTCGGTGCCGAAGATGCACCGCTCATCGCCAATGAGCTTGGGATCGAGAGCCCGAGCGCGCTCACCGACACGGCTAATTTTTCAGCGTGGGCGAAGCTGACGCGGTATGGCGTTCCCGGTGAACCGCGGCGCGTCGACACGCTGTTGCCCGATCCCTCGAACAGCGGCCGGTTGGAAGCCGTGCGGCTCCGAACCTGGGCGCGCTACACACGCCCTCGACAGGTTGTGGAAAACAAGATCGCACGATTTCTCAGCGCCTCAAGACGCTCCTGATTGAATCATGCACGCCGGAGCGTTCCTGCAACCTATCAGACTAACCCAATCAGGTTGTTGCCTTTGAGCACTATCGCGCTGGGCATTACGCTAGTTACCGTAGCAACGGTGTCTAGTTCGTGGAAATTGCAGAGATCGACGATGAAGCACTCTAATGCTTGGGCTTTCGCGCTTTTCTCGATGGCTACTCTGACGGGGTGCAGCACGCACCCGCTTCCCAGCGATCTAATTGATCTGTCGATCTACGATCTTGTGCACAAGGTGCAATGTGAAGCTGCGGATACGATCCGCCAACTTCACACCAACGCCGGGTTTACTGAAGCATCTCGAAATCTGGCAAAGCTAGAGATGGCTGTTCAAGAGGCATCGAAAACGCTCGAAGGCTTTAGGTCCAGTTTCCAAGAAGCGAACGACTATGGAACAACGTACGAGGCGCTGGAAGAAGCCGACCAAGCAATTGGTCTTCAAGCTCTGCAAGTCAAGCAAGAGGCAGAGAGAATTCTTGCGTCGACGGACGTTGAGTCTGTCAAAAGGGCCAGATTGGCTGTTCTTGCCCAGGAAAATTCTCAGCTGGACAAGCGCAAGAGGATAATCAATGGCCTTTTAGGGAAATGGAAGTTGTTAGAAGCTGCGGCGAGAACAGTTAATGATCTTAACAAGCAGCGGGCAACCTACGCCAAGATCATCGACTTCGAGCGAAATAAGGTTACGTTTCAATTTATATTCGAAATACAGGAGGACAACAACGCAACTTCAAAAGGTACATTTACGTGGCCGATCGCCCTGGGCACCTTTTCGTTGGGCTATGACGTTGGCGACAAGAAATCTCGTTTAAGCGACCGAAGGGTAACGGCGATCGAAACATTCGGTGAGCTACTGAAGCTCACCTGTGGTATTGGCAATGTAGGGCATCGTTCCGAGTACCAGCAAGTGGAACACCACCGTGCCGGACGTTATCCAATGCAAGGCAATATCGGCCTGGAGGAGGTTATTATAGAGTACCTACGCTTACGCCAAAGCGAGCGCCTTGTTGCAACGGGCGAATCCTACTCGGACAAAATTCAGTTCACTACTACGTTGAATGGCGCCTTGAAACCAAGCGTAGCGATCGCGAGGAGTATCGGCCAGAAGATCTCAGCGGAAGCCGAGATCGGGATATCCAGGAAGGACAAGCACGAAGTCACGTTGACGCTCTCCCCTAGGAGCGCACCAGGGGCTCCGCTGGAGACGCAACCGATTGCAATCGTACAGTTGCCCGCTGTGCGTGTGCGGGCCAATGTTGTTAGGCTTCCGCCGCAAAACTGATCCTAGTTGCCTGGACAACACATCTTTGATGCCATAATCCTAACGCGAGCCGCCAGCAATATCCCACGGGGCGCGACAGTATCGAAACTATGGTCGGTTACCCGATCAAGGAGACGAGCATGATCCGTAGTGGAGGCCAAACTCTGATTTTGGCAACAATGCTTCAGCATCGCTCGAATGTGTTTCGTCGCATCACTTGTGTCGTGGCATTGACCATGGCTGAGGTTCTCGCTTCAGCTTCCCTGATCGCGCGGCCTGTCGATCAAAACAATTGCAATTTCTCGGCGGATTCACCGACGGTCGACGATCGAACATTTGCACCCAATGCGCTGCGCTGCCTGACCCGAGGAGGTGGCCCTGGTGCTGTGATGGCGCAATCGGTCAATGACCTGGCGGCAAAAGTCCTGCAAGATGCCGAGAGGCTCAGTAAGCCGTCGCTTAACCTCGACAGTCGGCTTCGCGGCTCATCGCTCCCGGCGAGTGTGCCGCTTGCTCCGAAACAAGAGTTGATGCGGGAAAAGGAGCTTGAGTTGCGCCGTGTTGAGGATCGTCAGAAGCTGGAAGTTGAACGCGATTTAAGGGATACGATCCGTCAAGTGCGCTAGCTTCTGCGGAACCGCTGTTCTTATGCAATCGGACTTCCTGTCCCCGACCGACAGTACCCGCAAGCTTCACTGAGGCTGCAAAGGCAGTACTGTGTTGTGAAGCTAATCTTGTTCCGATTTACCTAGATGCTCGCACCCAGGGCGCGTTTGTTAAAGGTCCTAGTATGCGTGCGAGGCAACTACACAGCCAAATGGCCACTGCAAATTACTGGAACCGTTAAACACCTCCTAAATGAGTTTTAGCCGCAGCTGCGCCGCGAGAGACGGGTCGGCTCTTGACGATTTCAGCAAATCACTTGCTTGCTCGCGCCATAGCACGGAGGGACGTGATGGCTCGTCGGCTCCTCGGACTTGCAATTGCAACCGCGATGGTGCTGTTGCCCAATGCCGCCTCGGCACAAAAGGGCCAGCAGATTTTTGACTTCTTGCTGCAGCAGGCCGACCGCGAAATCCAGCGCCAGCAGCAACAGGAACTCCACCGCAATCAGCAACAAGAGCTCAGCAGGCTCCGTCAGCAATTCGTGGTTCAATGGCAGGCGTGTCACCGAGATGATCTCGACGCCTGCGATCGCGCCCTCGACTATTCTTATCTCGGCGCGAACGACCGTCAGGCGCTCTTGCGCAAACGTGCAGCGATCATCAATGCCCAACACGAAGCAACGGAGCGTGTTCGCCGCGAGCGAATCGAAGCGGAGTTCGAGGAGCGCCAACGGCAACTTGCCGAACAGGCCGAACGCATCGAGCACGAACGGCGAGCCGCGGCCGAAGCTGAGATCCAGCTTGCGCTCGCCCGCGCAGCTCAGACGCGCACCGAGCCGGTGTCGCAAATAATCACTGGGGCGCTGCCTTCGGCGTCGAGTCCAGCCCCCGCCACGATCGCCATCGCCGTCCTGCTGCTGGCTATTTTTGTTTTCTGCGATGCAACGACCATACGCGCATGGTACGCACGCGTGCCACGCCTCACCTTCGCTTCTGGCGCGTCTGCACCTCGTGCGGCAGCAACTATATCCGGCATCGCCGAACCGACTGCCGCTTCCGTCGCTGAGCGCAGCCCTGTGGCCGTCGTCGTGACGGCCTCGCCCGCACCGCGCGACACCATCGGCGCGATCGCGGCGCTCGAACTCGCGCATGCCTACCTCGACGAAGTGCGCGTTGCCGATACGCCCGCCTTCGACGACAAGGACGGCCGCAAGCATCAGCTTAATTCGCTCTCGCTTGCCGCACGTCAGCTCGATGCCGCAGGCCGGCTCGATCCCGATGCCGTCCTCGAAGGCGAACTGCCGGATGGAACACCCTTCTGCTTCAGCATCAACGAACTTAAGGCCGAGGCGCTGCTACTCGAAGGCCTGACCCACCAAATCTATGACACCAAACGCGCGTTGCCTGCGCTCGTCGCCGCCACCAAGCTCAATCCAAACCACCCAAATGCATTTTTTGTGCTTGGGCTCACCCATGCCGCCAACCGCAACAAGGCGGCCTCGGTCGCAGCTTTGCAGCGCGCTGTCGCCCTCGATCCGAAAAACATCACCTATCGCAAGGAGCTGAACCGCGTCGAAAGCCTGAGCGGTGCCGAGATCGCCGCCTACCGCGCCACCCGCGCCGGAGAAAAGATTTACGATGCCAGCGTTCTCAGTTGGAATATTTTTGCTGTCGTTTGGAATATCACCACCTTCCCGCTCCGGGTGGTGGTCGGCATCTTCCGCATGCTTGGCCTCACCGGCTTCCGCTGATGTCGCAGCCGCCGACCTGGGCGCTCGCGGTTTCCAGCGCCTTGCGCTACGCCAGCCTACGGACTTGGCAACCGCGCCTGGTTCTCAACGGCGCCGCCGAGCCGCTGCCGAAGCGTGTTGAACGGTTGCGTGCCGCCTGGGCTGCCTCGCGCGTGTGCAATGGCGAACGTGCCGCCGATTTCAATGTCTCGATGCTGGAGGCTGCTGTTCACCGCCGCAGCATCAAGCGCGTGCCGATCGACCCTGTGCTCGATGCATTGCTGGAGCTTGGCATCGAGCTTGCCTTGCAGAACGACAACATCTTCGATTTTCCAACCATCGATCTCAGCCGCTCGCTTTCGGCTATGGAAGCTCAGCACGTCACCGAGCGCCTGACCGACATACAAACTCGCATCGAACATGACGAGCGCATCCACGGCCTGTTTGCGGAAGGCCTTTGCAGTCTCTTTGGAGTCTTGCTCGACGACCTGCCCGAGGCGGCGTTCGCGGAAGTCAAAACGCCGTTTACCGTGCCGCTGTTTGCACTCGGCGATCCTGCTGCACTCGTCGGCCGTTTCCTGACGGCATTCTTATCAGAACTCGTCCCCGCGACGCCCGACGCGATCGCCGCACTTCCCTTCCAAGCCACCCGCATACAGTTGTGGAGCAATTTGCTCGCCGTCTCGCGCATGACGCCGGATCAATTGGAGACGGCGCCACACAAGATCATCGCGCCGAAGGATTGTGATCTGCCACCGCCGGAGATGATCGCTGCGTATCTCAACGGCACGCCACTCCCGGCATTGGCCAACACGCCAGTTCCCTTCGTTATTCCGATCGAGACCCGCTTCGAGCACACGCACATCGTTGCCGGAATCGGCCATGGCAAAACGCAGTTGATGCAGACCATGATGATTTCTGACTTCGATGATCCGGGTCGGCCCGCCGTCGTCGCCATCGACAGCCAGGGCGACATGATCCGCACGCTCTCCCGGCTGGCGCGCTTTGATCCCGCGCTCGATGATCGGTTGATCATTCTCGATCCGGCCGACACCGAATGGCCGCTCAAGCTCAATCTGTTTGATGTCAATCGCGCCCGGCTCGAATCCCTGCCGCGCGGACAGCGTGAGCAAATTCTCGCCGGCATCATTGAGCTATACGACTACATCTTTGGCGCGCTGCTCGGCTCCGAGCTCACGGCGAAGCAGTCGGTGGTATTCCGCTTTCTCGCACAATTGATGCTGGCCATTCCGAACGCCAACATCCACACGTTGCGGCTCTTGCTCGAAGATCCTTCACCCTATCTCCCCTACATCGCCAAGTTGCCAACGACGGCGCGCAGCTTCCTCGACAACCATTTGTTTGCACCGAAGGAACGCGAGTACACGCAGACCCGCAAGCAAGTGCTGCGCCGCCTCTATGACATCCTCTCAAACCCAACGTTCGAGCGCATGTTCTCGCATCCAAAGAACGCGCTCGACATGAAGCGCGTGCTCGACGACGGCAAGATCGTCCTCGTCAACACCGCCAAAGATGTTCTAAAAAGCGAAGCCTCCGCCACCTTCGGCCGCTTCGTGATCGCACTGATTTTGCAGGCAGCGTTGGAGCGCGCCGCCGATCCAATTGCCGCACGTCGCCCGGCGTTTGTCTACGTCGACGAAGCCGCCGATTATTTCGATGACAACATCGACACGTTGCTCATCCAGGCGCGGAAGTATAAAGTGGGGCTGACCGTTGCGCATCAATTCTTGGATCAGTTGACGCCGGCACTGCGGGCGAGCGTCATGACCAATCCGGCGATCCGTTTTGCTGGTGGTGTATCCGACAAGGACGCGCGAGCGCTGGCATCCGACATGCGCACGACCAGCGGCTTTCTCATGAGCACGCGCAAGCGCAAGAGCAACACCGAGTTTGCTTGTTACGTACGCAACCATACCGGCGCGGCCGTCTCACTCAACTTGGCCCTCGGCCGAGCCGAAAATGAACCGCAAATGTCGGCCGCCGCCTTCGCCAGACTCAAGGATCGTGTGCGTGGCGAGGTCGCGGCACCCATCGCCGAGGTCGATGCGCTTATTGCCGCAGCGATGCCATGTGCAACCATGGCGCACCAGGACGCCACCGGCTTCGCCGATGAGTATTGATTGCGGAATGGTACAATTTCCGCATGTCCACCTTGAGCGCGCCACAGCCCGACTTCGCCCGCCGCAGCCGGTTCAAGCGCGCCGAGCCGACACCGATGCGGCTGACCGATGACGACCTCACTATCATTCGTCACATCGCCAAGCACCGCTTTCTTCGCTCAACACATCTTCTGCGATTGCTGTCCGATCGCAGCGCGAAGAAGCTGATCGAGCGGTTGGGTGCGCTCTATCACAACGGTTATATCGATCGGCCACGCGCGCAGCACGATTACTATTCGACTGCCGGCTCCGCGCCACTCGTCCACGCGCTTGGCAATCGCGGTGCGCTCGTCCTCGCCGAACGCGATGGCATGGATCGCGCGCAAGTCGATTGGACTTGGAAGAACCGCAGCGTTGGCCGCCTCTACATCGAGCACACGCTGCTCACTGCCGACGTGATGGTGGCGGCGGAATGCGCAACACGATCACGACCGGATGTCCTCTTGATGAACGCACACGAGATACTGGCAGCAGCACCGGAGACGACGCGCAACGCTGCTAACCCGTTCAAGCTCAAGACCCGCGCGCATCATGACGGCAATCTTGTCGACCTCGCCGTCATTCCTGATCGTGTGTTCGGATTGGATTTAACGGCCGCACGGAAGCGCAAGTATTTCTTCCTCGAAGCCGACAGAGCAACGATGCCAATCGTGCGCGGTGATCTCGATCAGACCTCCTTCGCGCGCAAGCTCGTCGCCTACCTCTCCGGCGGCGGCAAGACCAACGCTTTCGGTGCGCATTTCGGGGTCGGCAACTTTCGCGTGCTGACTGTGACGACCAGCCGCGAACGCACGGCAACGATGATCGATGCCCTTAAGCAGCTGACGCGCGGCGCAGGCTCGCAGCAGTTTCTGTTCGTCGATCGTTCAACCCTGCACGCGAGCAACGATTTGCTGTCGCTCGAATGGCTCAGCGGCAAAGGCGAAGTCGTGATGCTTCGCGACTAATTACAGATCGGATTGCGTTTCGCGCCAGAAGCCGGCCGCCAGCGCCGCAGCAACCACGAAGCCGGCGACACTGGCCCACATCGGAATGCTGGCGCCGTCCACAGTGATGCTCCATCCCAACCCCAGCCGCACGGCATGCAAGATCGCAACTAGTACCAGAACGATGAGGCGGCTTCATGGACCGAGCCTTCCTTAGCGAGGCAATCAGGATTAGCAGGTCCGTTCGTTTGCCAGAACCTCAATGGACACGTTCCAGGACGTTCGGTAGTCTGCCCCATAACGTTCGGAGCTGTCGACATGACTTTAGCTGCCAGCAGACTATGCCTTTTCATCGCATTTTTGGCTGCCGCGCCGCCGTACCTGCTGGGGCAGGGTTTGACCGTTGCGCTGACGCCCGAGGAAACCAAGATTGTTCGCGAGGTCGCTGACAAAGAGTTCCAGGCTATCGCCCTCTCTCAAAGCAATTTTCGCATTATGGGCGGCCAACCCGCACTTAACGGGCGCCCACAGGCGTATTCAGCGCCATTGGGAGATCTGACGGCCTTTCAAGGGTCAGCGTCGACCTCACCGCGGACTAACGCCATCGTTCCGTTAGGAGAAGAGATTGTAACTCCGGTCCCGGGCGATACGGCGCGACGAGCAGTAGCGACTCGCTACCTCTATGGCCGAGGTGCCGTTGCACGTATTTTTGTCGACTTGCAGTCAAAGGTTGTAGTTGGCCGCGATATTCATTTCAATTCTCCGGCGCCGCTGGCTGAAGAAGAGATTAAGAAGGCACTTGAGATTGCGCGAGCGCGCAACTCAGAACTAAACGTGGCTCTCGCAGGAGCTCTTCCCGACGATATTACAGTTTACGCGCAGCCTATCATCAACAATAACCAAGCCAGTTCACGATACGCTCACCGCTTAACCGAAATTTTTGTCGGCCTTCAAGGCGCCGATCGACCAATTGGTCGATTTTTTGTTGATCTCAGTGTGGAAGAACTGGTCGTCGGGCGACACTAAGGCGTTGAACTCGCGGAGAGAGCAGTGAATCAGTGTAAAAGACTGGGGCCTAGGCTTGTATTTGCGTTCTTTTCTTTCGCTTTCAGTCTGGCTCAAAACATTGCTCCAGGTTTATCCCAGCAAATTATTAATAACGAGATTACTCAGTGTTTTCCTGTTAGTGCGGCATGCGACGCCGCCGAAAGCGGTTGGCGTATAAAATGGCGCCTTTATCCCCCGTTCCACGACGCGTCGAACAATAATTACTACGGGAATGCGGGCGTGTGGGTTATTACCAGCGCAGAATTCATGCGTGGAAAAAACGACGGAAAGGCGGATTGGATTCCTGTTCTAAACAATTTGTCTTTAGCCGAAATGTTTGTGCCGTACGATAACGGCGAACGTGTCTACGACGTATCGAATGGGAGTGCGTGGGGACGATTCCGACCGTTTCCGTTTGTTCGTGTCGGCAATACGGCCGAAGGCGAGACGTTTTTGTCGCGCGGCGGACTCGCTCCGCCACGTCGCTTCGATGACACGGTGATAGCCGAGGTCGTCGATGATCACTTGCGGTGGATTGAGAACCGCGACTTCAGAGCGTCTGGTAAGCCAGATCGAGCTCGCAGGGGTCAGGCGTTGCAACTTTGGGCGACGCTTTTCGCGGGCAACTATCGTTACGTCCTCCTTTACAGTTTCGCCGACGATGGAGCGATCCAGGTGCGAGCCGGCGCTACAGCCGAAAACTTAGTAGATCCTCACGGCGATGTCGACGGCCATGGCGTGCACGTTCACATGCCCGGCTGGCGCATGGAGTTCGCGCTCGGATCAAGGGCCGTCAATGAAGTAAGCGTTGTGGAACACATCCAGGACAGGCAATTTGCTCGGGCAAAAGTTTGCGAGCGGGCGTTCTTAGGATTGCAATGTGGTGTGCTCACCGGCGGCCGCGAAGGCGGAATCTTGTGGGACCCAACGAAGTTTACCAGCCTTAAGGTCACGAGCAGAGAGATCAAAAATCGCCATAGTGATCCGAAGTATGTTGCTTATAGCATTTTGCCACGTAGTGGTGGCAATCTTAGAACATTTGGCAAGGGCGAAGAGTTCACCGAGTTTGATTTCTGGATCTCACGATTGGTACCTGACCGCGCAGACCGCCGCCAGCGTGGAATTGAATACCGATACTTACTGTTGCCATCATATGTCCAGAATCCGGAACCCCTCGATGGCCACGCCGTTGTGATATGGCATCGAGCCTCGCTGCTTCACATACCGCGAGGGGAGGATTTTGGCGCAATTGGATATAAAGCGCAGGACGGGGTTGCGCTAACGGCGTGGGGCGGCTTTGATCTCGTTCCGCGTGATCTTTGGGATAAAACACCGTTTCTAGATCGCAGAAACTAGCGCGGGTATTGCGGATGAATGGCTACCTATTAGCCTACATAGCAAGAGTGACCGGTTCAGCATCCGAAAAGCCCGCAAACAATTGCTCCGACGAGAGGGATACCTTCTATCACGCCTCCCTCGTGACTGTATCGCGCCTCCACCTTGAGGCTCCCGTGAGAACGAGCGTTGAAGTTTGCAACACCACACCCAGGATGCTTTGTGCCCGTCGCGACACGAAGCCATTCCTGACCGGGATCTACTGAGCCTGTACTCCATAGGACCGTAAAGGACCGGTATGGACAGCCCACCGCAAACTTGTAGTCCGTTGCGTGGGCTACAGAAGTAAAGCCGACGGCAGTAAGTAGCCCAATGAGCGCAAGCCGACGATAAAACATTGACGCCTCCTCCAGGCAAAATACCATGGACCGCACAACTCACAGCTGTTTAAACTTTGTTCGGCTGGCGGTGCAAAGCAATTGGAATTTGTTCTGAAGGCTCAATAATTGCCGCGTGGACTTCAATCGCCAGTCTACCGCGCTCCGCCATCGCTAGGCGTCAAGCGCAGCGACCACCAAGACGACACCTGACCGCTTGACGCGCTCGCCGGGCGCGCATGCGCTGCGCTCGTGCCGGCTCCGAAAATCATGCCGAAGTTATGCCCCACCAAAAATCATGGATGAGCAGCAGCCCACCAAGTGGCGGCGCGCACAAGATTGACGCGCGGCTCCTGCCGCATACGATATCGATAGTCTTTGCCCGGGATGACAGGCCACTGAAACGCCGGCGCGAGGCTCCCTCGCTCTTGCGTGCGCAGTGACTTGTCACGAACTCGAAGGAGTCGAAAATGGCAAAGATGTATCGCGTCTACTCGATCATCGAGCGACCAAAGCAAGACGATTACTGGTTGAATATCGGCGTCGCCTTCCCGCATGACAACGGCGACGGCTTCAACGTCATTCTGCAAGCCCTGCCGATCCACGGCAACGGCAAGCTCGTGGTCAGAGCCTACGATCCCGAGAAGCACGAGGCCGAGGAAGAAGTGAAGCAGGCCGCCGTCAAGGACAGGAAAGTCCGCGTGCCGGCGTAGCTGATCCGACCAGTTCTCAACTGCCCCGTCCGCTCGTCGGCCGGGGCATTTTCTTGGAACTCCGTGCTTTCCGCCAGCGTCCGTTTGGGACGTTGGCATTGAGGTACGGAGGTAAGCACCGTGAAAAAGAAACTAGCCGAAGCCAGCGTCTTTGCCTTGAAGGGGTTCACCATCAAGAGCCAGCGCGGCAAGTTCTTCGTCTCACCGACCGGCTACAAGAATTGGGCCGGCCCCTACAAGAGCCTGCACCACGCGACGACGGCAATTGCGCGAAAGCTGTCGAGAGAATTCACCGAACGCAACGAGCGGCTGCAACAGTTGCGGGAGCAGCTGCCATGACGGAGCAGTTGGTGTTCTCCCGCATCCTCGCCGAAGCCGATGAGCAGGCGCGCGCCGCGCTCGATCGGCATCGCACTCGTGTGCAGACCTGGTTCGACGAGCTACCCGCGAGCGACAAGGATCGGCTGGCCGAATGGATGGCGACACTTGAGTGGGACACCTGGGTCGCGCTGTCGGCGGCGGCCGGTGATTGGCATCGAAGTGCGCACGTGACGAATGGCAGCTGACAAATGCTCAACTGCCCTACTGATCGGTAGGGCAGAATTTTTTGTGTAATGTTCATTGAGTTGACTTGGGCGCCCCGCCCGCGCCGTGTGCCGCGGGCGACCGGGCTCTATCTCGCTTCGCTCAACGGAACCCGCTGCGCAGTTTCCGCCCATTCGGGTAACGATCCCATGGCGCAAATCAAAAGAACCAAAACACGAGCTTCGCTCCCCGGAAACGAAAATGGAGCGGAGTCAAGATTGACGCTCGTCTGTTAGCGTGTAGGATGACCGAAGATTGGCACGATTTTTGCCTGATCTTGGACCGCTCACTCGATCGCTACAGTCTGGCAAATCGCCGGCGTGTCAGGTCTGCCAGTGCGCGGCACCAGCATCGAACCTAGCATGCCGACTGTAGATTGCAGCTGGCGTAGCAGCTATGGTCTGAATTTGGGCTTGCCCGAGGAATTAAACAGCGCGTCAATCTTTCCGCAAATTTTGCCGTCGTCGTCGATTCCGACGTGTGATGCGACCGCTGCTAGCCGTTGCGTCAGGTAGCCGTGCCTCCACCACAAACGAAACGTTTTGCCTCTGCCTCATCTTCCGGTGCTCGACGGGTGGTCCCAAGCGAGCATCGGTCGTGAGACGGAGGATGCCTTGCCAACACACAGCCGTGCCCGCGTCAAACGGATCGCGGCACTCAACGATAAGCTCCGCAGAGAGCCCACAAACCGTAGTCTCGGCCAGGTGCTCGTGACTGCTGCAGTCGCCGCCGAAGGTGATGCCTTCTTAGGTCCGGTGCATTCTGCACTGTCTGCGCTGCGCCCAAAGCACTTCAAGAAAGGCAACGCCCTCTGCCCGGCGCGCGACTTCAACTTATTCCAAGTGGGCACGAGGCTGATGTTCTTTAAGGTGCATTACTGTGCGAAGACCGACTTAAGACGACCATCGGACGATCCGGCGAACCCCGCCCAGACCGAGAGGATACTCGTCATAATGTTTGCGCACACTTGACCCCGCCATCAAGGCGGGGTTTCTTTTGTTCTTCCAAGGCCTGAGACTTGCTCTTGCAGCGCGCAAGACTCCAACGACGCTCATTGGCCGCAAGGGTGCGGGAGACCGTGCTTGACCTTGGCTGCGTACAGCCTAGGGTGGGCGCACAAGGGAGTTCAGATGGATCCGAAAAATGTGATTCTTGATGCTGCGAAAACATCACGGGACGGCGTTTATGTCTTGGCACCCTTAGCAGGCCGAGTGAGCTTTGTCTCTCAGCAATATCGCGCACTCAATCTAGTATGGGCGCTGCAAGACAAGGAAAAGATAGTCAACAATGATCTCGTCGCGGTTATCGGCGCTGGTGTAGCGGGTCTGACAGCTGCCTGTGCATTAAGAGCCCACGGGTGCACGGTCCATGTATTTGATAAAGCAAGAGCTCCTCTCGCGCGCCAGCGAAATACCACGCACCGGTACGTGCACCCCAATATCAATCAATGGCCTGATGCGTCAGGCACCTCTCCCACAACAAGCTTGCCGTTCCTCGATTGGCATTATGATCAATGTAATGAAGTCGCCGATCGCATAGAGACGGAATGGGCGGGCTTTTTATCAGAGAACAAAGGTTTCGTTGAATTTTTTCCGCATGAAGAGGTGACCAATATACAACGACTCCCGGGGTCACGCCAATTATTCTTACTTCAATCGAGAGCCTCCAGGCAATACAGATATAAGCTTGTTTTGATCGCATGTGGCTTTGCCAAAGAGGCGAAAATCCCAGCATTTCCAACACCAGAGTACTGGATTGACGATGGACTGGAAGCAATGCGCGATGAGGGGACCATTTCCCAATTTGTGGTAAGCGGCTGCGGCGACGGCGGACTTTGCGACGCCTTACGCCTCGCGTATACCTCTAAGCAGGGTCGCCTTTCGTTTGAAGTAGCCGTACGATTGGCCGAAACAGATCTCGCAGCGAAAATTGCAAGTGCCGAACAGGGCGAGCGAAACGGTGAGTCGATTAACCTCGCATACCTTGAAGCTGCCGGGCTCATTGAACATGAGGATGCATATAAGGACCTCGCCGGTGTCTTACAGGAAAAGATTAGCACCCAAAATGGCTTTGTACATCTAGTTGATAATGTCGTTAGCAATCCATTCGAAACACAAGCAGCGCCGCTTCATAAGTTAATGATCGCGTACGCAATGCGCAAAGGGGTAATAGTCTTCTCGAAAGGGACCGTTTCTCGACAGCAGAAATCGAGCCGCCTAACAACGGTTGTCGCTCCGCCTGAGCACGTAGTTCCTGGAGTTGAGGAAGTCGACCAAATTTTTGTGGGAAGCACACCGTACCCCGCCCGAACAACTCACGTGGTAATCCGCCACGGCGCTCGACCTAATTTCGGCTCTCTCCTGACTACCGAGGAAGTGCTAACACTAATTTCGACCCAAGCCCAGCTAGCTGAGTATAATTACACTCCAGCGTGGGGTAATCAGGAATACCGAACACCGATGCCGTGGCCAAACTCGCATTCTAATCGGCAAAAATTTATTACGCACCGAAGACCTAATGCGCAGTCCGCTATGCGGAAATTTTGTTCAGCACCACATGTTACGTGCACTGCAACACAATTTATTATTCACGGCGAACATTTTTCATACCAGCCTGCGAGCCTATTTGGCGTTCCGACGGTATACACAGCTGTGCCCGTAAGTCACAACATTCTTTAGGGGATAGGTCCAATGACCATCTTCCCAGGGGCCAAGATTCGCTTTGCCAAAGGACAGCGCGAGTTTTCGATCGGCGCCATCGCGCGGAATAAGCATGGAGAGCGGTTTGCTCTTTGCATTCCGAATTCTCCGCGCCCCGGACCCCTCCCAGCTGTGCTGTTATCGTCCAATGGAAGCAAAATTGGACATCTTAGCGAAGACCCTTCCATCGATATAGAACCAATGCCGTTGTACGCCATCATTTCTCGCGTAATACTTCGGGATGACATAGACACAGCAACTGGAAGGAACGTTCTATGGCCGCGCGCAGCGACCTCCACAGAGGAGCTTCTTGGTGAAAAAGTTTTTAAGGTAAATGATCAAGAATGCAAGGGCGAGATCGTTGGAACTTTTGGAATGGTTTCGATCGCTGCCAATAACACTTTCACTAAGTATTGCGATGCGGTGGAGATCCGATTCGACGCCGATGACGCCGTTCGAGCCGGAGATTCAGGATTGCTAATTATTTCGACTAACGGCAGTGCTGTGGGTCTGATGAGCGCTGGAGATGGAGGTACCTGCTTCGTGGCTCCGCTGAGGCCGTATCTTGAAAAGCATGGACTTGAATTATGGGCCCCTCACGACGCCCAATGGTCCGACCTGACACTAGCAACTGACAAATTTGAAAAAACAGTGATCGACGACGCCACTAATTTTGATCTAGGGCCAATCCCGAATGAGGGCCTCTAGTAATGACAGCAAGTCTACCAGACAATCAAAGGACGGAAACGGAAGCCACTTTGGCGCAAATCCTACGCCTGCTTGATCTCAACATTGATATAGAGCAAAACAGAGATGACGCAGAATTTGGACTGTCTGGTCGCGAATTTGTTTACGTATTTGACGAGAATATATTTGAGTTATTTTTTGAACCGAACCGCTGGGGCTACGTTGTCTCATCTTTCTATGCAAAAGAGTGGGCTTCTCCTGAGCAACGTAGCAGCAGCGTTTGGCGGTCATTCGAAGCACAGTCGGCCCTGATCGCTTCGGAGTATTTGCTTTCCGAGGAGTTGCCTGGAGCCAGACGGCAACTTCTGTATCTCACACCCTGGCATAGACGCGAACTAGCAGCGCGTGTCGTCTCCTTGACTACCGACATTTCGGACAACGCACGCGCAAATATTGACAAGGTTGTCAAGGAAATTAACCAAAAAAAACAACTGCTTCGCGCTTTCGACCAAGGGCCGTCAGCGACAACTCCACTGCCTCATCTGGATCAGTTTCTCAAAGAAGATTTGGCGGAGCTGAGAGCGGTTACCAAAGAGGAAACTCCTCTCAGACGCTTTCAACTGGCACGGCTCGCAGCTAAGGCACTCGCAACTAGTGTGTTTAGCGAACCTTTGGATCAATTACGACGTGTTGTGGCATCCCCTCTCGTCGACCGGCTGCGTACACTCAATCAGGACTTTAGCCCTCGATCGGACGAAGTAGATGAAATCCAAATTGACGCCCGTATGTGGTATTACCGGCTAAAGCAGGAGATTGCGTCGTCGAAATTCGCAACCAGCCGCGATAGAACCGACCGCGCTATTTGGTCAGACGCCCAAAGCATGGCACTGGTTCGATGGGCTGCAACAAAGCGTGCGCGTGACGATCAGAGAGTTGTCTTGATTACAGGCGACATACCTCTCTATAATTGTTATCGGAGATGGTATCAGGAGCTTAATCCGGAAAGCAAAGAGTATTATGAACCATTTTTTCTTCGGCGCGCGGCTCAATACGCTCCAATTTTTAATTTGAGCGGATCGCGTAATGACATGTCTACGCCTAGCGCGCTGAAACAGGAAGCGCGGAAATTATTTGAGATAATTACCGGAGCTGTTGAAGTTGCTTTGCTTCCGTTTAACCTATCGAGGTTGCGGATGCGTTCAACCGATCACGATCCCGGAATGCACCGCGGGCGCCACCACCTTGCGTTGAAACGGTTTGATCAAGATAAACTGGCCGGCGACCGCTCTTTGATTTTTTTTACGCAGCGCCTCCCTAAGGATTGGTTCGGCCAAAGGAAGGACAGTATACTCGAGATTGGAAGTTTGTGGCAACGCATTGAGCGAATGGCCATCGGGGCCTTTTATGAGCACATTACAAAGCGAATAGAGGATGATCGTCGTCTTTTCGGTGGCGCGCTTAATTTGTCCGGGGGACCCGAGGCCGGCGGCTTATTGGCAAACTATATATCGGGTGTTCTCGACAGCCTGTTGACGCAGAGTTTGGACATGTGGGTCCCCCTTGCTCAGGAATTTATTAAGGATCTTGCATTGCCAAACCACGACATGCGCGGTAGAGCACCGGCGACTATCTGGTATGAGTCACCAAGTGGAGATGACCTGGGCTCTATGTTCTCCGAATTTCGTTCTTCGCAGCAGGCGGAGATCGATTTGAAGAATTACAAGGATCAACCTGAAGTGGTTTTTGTAGTTGCTTCGGCCGCTGCTGTTTATGCGCAAGACTGGTATAACGCTGAAAAGTTTGCAGCACTCGCTCAACGCGCTAACGCTAACTCAAAATCAACTGAATTGGCGCACAATGGTATTTTCGAGTTGAAATTTTTGAGCGCATTAACGACGCGATTTAGAATTGGGGAGTTTAACGGCCATCTTACATCACCCTCCAGTGATAGTGATTTAGAAGTTGTTAAGGGTAGTCTAGCCACCATAGAAACGATGTACACTGCTGCTAAAGCATTGTTGGATGAATGTATCAACCCACCCGCGATTATTGTGCGCGCGCATAGGGATCTTGACGCCGAGCGGGCGCATTGGCTGCGCGCAAAATCTGAGCGCGCAGCGCTGTGCTTGTTTTTTTCGACGGGCGTGTCGACTGCAGGTCGACTTCTCAACCAACCAGGATACATTCAGCGCGCGGAGGAACTCGTTTGGCTAGCAAAAAAAGACATTTGTGATTGTATCAAGAGTGAAGAAGTCCGGTCGCCAGTTTGGAAAAAGCGTCTGGAAGCAGTCATAACACAGTATTGGATAAACAGCGCTGCTGCCGAAGTGGTGAGGTATATCATTGTTGGTAACGAACGATATGTATTTGATAATGATCTCAAGCAGCATGTGGATCGAATAAGGTCCTTGGCTGATGCGATCAAAGATGAGCCGATTCCTGTATTGGATGCGGAGATAGCAGCGTTTTTAATTTTATCGGGCGACCGGCGAGCGGAGAATTGGGTTCGCTTAGAGCAGGCCACTTCACTAGGCAAGCGGTCAAGTCTGGCGATCGATAGAAGCCTTTGTCGAGAGATGGAGCGGCGAATACATAAGATGTGACATTGTTGAACCGACCCCGTGCCACCAACCAGATGTGGTTCAGTCGAGGTCGCATCATTGGCACATGCAGTAAGGACGCCTCGGGAGCCGCTTCGGACAAGCGACCGCTATTACAGCGGATGGGTACCACTTACCGCAGGCCATGGCGACATGAGCATTAGCACGGGTCCCGTGCCGAATCCGCTTCGCAGCTTCGAGCAGTTTTTCGATTTCGGTGTCGTTGAAAATTCTTGCCGTGCTCGTGCGCGTCGGTGGTCTCCCCCGCCCTCGATTTCGGGCTACTCTTTACACTTCGCCCCTTGGTCGCCTTCTTCGAGCGCCTCAAGAACCCGCGCCGCAATAAGGTCGTGTACCACACTCTTTACGAAAAGCGTCTTGGACTGAACGGCTTCGCCGTAGCTGGCTCGCGGCTGGCATGGCCGGGCGATCGAGGTAGTATTCGAGGGCCGGCCAAGCGAGCCGGTTTTCTCGAAGAAGGACGACCTCGATGACACCGTTGCGTGCGCGTATGA
>JBGTIU010000003.1:0-20134 GCA_041745515.1 Hyphomicrobiaceae bacterium
GGATCCTTACGTATCGCGGGTTTGCACGGCGTCTCACCGCAACAGGTAAAGATCCCGGACAACCGCGCCTCCCTATGGTCGACGCGGTTTCCGGGAACGCGGGAATTGGAGAGTTGAGGTGGCTCGAGAAATAAACCGGACGGTAGTGAGACAAGCCCGAGGATGACACCTTTGGGGTATCAAAAGAATGGCCAGAGCACTAATTTCCGCCTTCTCTAGCGGAGCGAGCCACTTCCGGCGGTTGTTCTGCGCCAGGCTGCCGTGCGCCTTTGTTGCCGGTTCGGCGCCGAGCTTTGATCGGCTCGGCCGCGTTGTCCTTGCGGGCTATGGCGCTGGCTTTTTTCGGGAGCTGATGCTCCGATGCAGATTGGACATCGACAAACGCGCGTTCCGGTTGCGGACCATCGCTGAACGCGGGGGCCACCGAGCCAGTGATAATTGTCGAGGCTGCACTGCCTTCGCCTGCCGTACCTGCCGGCAGAGCGGCCATCACAGTGCCGGCCACCGGTGGGCATTTCAGCTCAACCGGCCCGAGCCGTCGTTCGCGGCGATCATACCGCCGGGAACCTCGATTTGAGGCAGCGTCTGCCGCGTCTTCGGCGGCCGTCTGAACTACATAGCGCTTCTCGCAACTGCCGACATTTGGCGGCACGCGCGTCTGCTCGAATGCGTCATAGCCTTCCTTGAGATTGCTCCAGAACGAATACCACTCGTTCGACTTGTGGGTGTCGAGATTAGCCTCAGTCATGCGGAATGGAAACACGTGCACGTGCACGCGATCCTGCCCGCTCTTCAGCGCGCGCGCCGCCAGCTCGTAGATCTCGGCAACGACCGCATTGGTCATCGCTATGCAGCCGACCGACGAGCAGCCACCGTGCACCAGGATGTACGACCCGGTGCGGTGCAGCGATTTGTCGACGGCGTTGGGGAAGCCGAGGTTGAGGGACCTGGGATGCCGCCCGATCAAATGCAGCTGCTTGCGTGAGACCTCGTAGAAACCTTCCGGCGTCTGCTTATCGCCCTCGCTCTGCTTCGGCCCCAAGGTGCCGGACCAATGGCAGATGGGATAGGTGTCGAGCAGCACGAACTGGCTGCCGGAACGTATCCAGACCTCGAGCTCGGATTCGGCTTTGAAGATGCGGATGAACACCGCGCTTCCCGCCTTCAGCCCTTTCGAGGCGAGGCGCTGTTCGAAACTGGCGAGGTCTGGCGTGCCCGGTAACGGCAGGTTGCCGCTCGATGCCGCTCGCTGGCGTTCGATGCGATCCGGCGCAACGTCCTTGAGTTCGATGGTCAGCGCATAGCCTGGCCGGACATCGAGGGCGGCAGCGGCGAACCCACCGATCAACGCAAGAAGCACAACTCGCCGCAACCGCATTGCAAATGACATCCGTGGGCGACCTCCCTGATCTCACTGCGTCTCGAAGGAGGAACGTCTAGCAGGCCGGCATGGTCGGATGCAGCAGTAATCTTCCATCCCTGTGGAAACCTCGGCACGGTGTGGCTGCGTGGTCGCTAGCGCACTCGCTCGTTACTGCAATCCAAAGCCGCTCCCCGGCCTGGGCGAAGACATGCCGAGGCCGAACACGGTTTTTGCCGAGCCGGGCGTTACGGTGTCCGCCGGTATGCTCGCCAGGGCCCTCATCCTCGGGCCCGGCGCTGTGATCCGTTCTTCCGCGACCTGCTCGTTGAAGGCCGGCTTGAACGGCTCCGGCGCCGGCCGCTCGTACGCCGGGCAGGCCATCTCCGGATCGACTTTGGCAGGCTGGTTGCCGCGCCATTTGACATTGACGACATAGCGGCGCTCGCAGACCGCGATGGCCGGCGGCTGCCGAGCAGTCTCGAAGTAGTCGTAGCCTTCCTTGAGCGTTGCCCAGAACTTGATCGACGGATGCGTTGCGTGCGCGGCGATATTGGCCTCCGTCATACGAAACGGAAACGCATGAATCTGGAAGCCGTCCTGGCCGCCGATGAAGGCTTCGCGGGCAAGCGCATAGATCTCTTCGATCAACCCATCGGTCATGGCGTAGCAGCCGGCCGACTTGCACTTGCCGTGCACCATCAGGAATTCGCCGGTGCGGCGATTGGCACGATCATAGGCGTTCGGGTAGCCCATATTGAGCGCCAGATGAAATTGCGAGTTCGGATTCATCTGATGCCGAGCCACGGTATAAAACCCTTCCGGCGCCTGCTTGTCGCCCTGGGCGACCTTTGGCCCGACATCGCCGGACCAGTTGCAGATCGGGTAGGTCTTGAAGTGATAGAAGCGCCCGTCGTCACGCTGCTTCCACACCTCGAGTTCGGATTCCTGCTTGAAAATGCGCACAAAAATCGGTGCATTGGTCTTCATCTGCTTCTTGCCGAGGAGCATCTGAGTCTCCTTCGACAGCGGACGCAGGTGCGCGGGCACATCAATCGAGCTGCAGCCAGCCAGCGCTGCCGCCACGGCTGATGACAAGACGGCGGCCAAGAGACCGCTGCGCAAGACGTTTCGCATCACTATTCCAGGCCCATCAAGCTCATACACCGTGCCCCTGGTGCACGCCCAACTCTCTAGGCTCAAATCGCTAACGCTTCGTTAGCGTTATTGATTCGTTAGCATTTGTCGCCAAACAGCCGGGTTGTTGTCAAGCGTCCCCGCGTGTGTAGTTGACTGTGAAATCAGGCAGATTTGCGATGGGAAATCACTGTTGCGATCATAAGCTCTGGCCGATTGCCATGAATCGGTCCTGGCGTTGGCGGCGCACCTGGGCCGGGGTCACGCCGGCAAACTCCGACAATGCCTTAGCGATTGCATCGCCGGTGGCTTTGATTGTGCCCGCCGGATCGCGGTGCGCACCGCCGACCGGCTCGGGAATAATCCCATCGATCACTTTCAACGCCAGCAGATCCTGCGCGGTGATCTTCATGTTGGTGGCCGCTTCGATCTTGCGTTCGGCGTCGCGCCATAGAATGGTCGCGGCTGCTTCCGGCGACGCCACCGTATAGATGGCATGTTCCAGAATCAGGATGCGGTTTGCTGTTGCAATGGCGACCGCGCCGCCCGATCCGCCTTCGCCAATGACCACCGAGATGATCGGCACGCCAAGGCCGATGCAGACATCGGTCGAGCGCGCGATGGCCTCGGCCTGTCCGCGTTCCTCGGCGCCGATGCCGGGATAGGCGCCGGCGGTGTCGATCAACGTGATGACCGGCATGTCGAAGCGCTCGGCCAGGTTCATCAGCCGGATCGCCTTGCGATAGCCTTCGGGCTTGGCCATGCCGAAGTTGTGCTTGATACGCCCTTCGGTGTCCGAGCCCTTCTCGTGGCCGATCACCATCACGGCGCGGCCGCGGAACTCGCCCATGCCGCCCATGATCGCGGCGTCCTCGGCGAAATAGCGGTCGCCGGAGAGCGCCGTGAAATCGTCGATCAGGCCATCGATGAATTCCAGCGTGTGCGGCCGCTCCGAGTGCCGCGCAACAAGTGTTTTCTGCCAAGGCGCCAGCTTTGCGTAGGTATCAACGAGTGCCTGATGCGCTTTCTGCCGAAGTTTCGACACTTCATCGGAAATCGAAACCGAATTCTCGCCTGCGTTCAACGCCGTGAGCTCGGCGACCTTGCTTTCGAGTTCCGCGATCGGTTTCTCGAAATCCAGGTACGTTCGGATCGGCTGCCGATCGAACTGCGATGGCGACTGTTCGTTCAAGCGTTCACCCAATGAATGATCAGGCCCGCATGGCCAATGCTCATTCGCCACCGCAGCGGCGCCAAGTCAAGTTTCGTGCACGCAGCGCGCCGCAATTGCGGCGATGACACAGGCTGCTATGATTAGCCGCGCCAATCATGAGGGGGAATGTGCATGGCCGTCAAATATCGCATTGACCGCCGTGGGGGCGTCGATCCGGTCGTCGCCACGGGAGCATTGATCCAGGCCGTAAAAATGCCTGAAACCGCATGCTTTTCCATGATATTCGGGGCCCGACCGGTTGCGGATGGTGCTTGTTGAGCTATGTCTGTCGCCTGAACGCGTCTACGATCGAGGCTGGGACAGAACAAGACGATGGCCGAACCGACCGACACCATTTTCCGCGAAGTCGACGAAGAGCTGCGCCGCGAGCAATTAGCCAAGCTCTGGCAGGCCTATGGCACATACATGATCGGTGCAGCGTTCGCCATCGTCGTCGGTGTCGGCGGCTACCAGTACTATCTCCATCGCAATGCCCGCGCGATCGAAGCCACCGGCGCTCGATACGATGCCGCCGCGCAACTGATCACTGCGGGCAAGACCGATGACGCCCGCGGCGCTCTCGAGGATATAGCCAAAGATGGCCCGGACGGATACGCAACGCTGGCGCGCCTGCGGCTGGCTGCTGCTGCTGCAAAGGCCGGCAAGATCGACGATGCGGTCGTCCAATACGAAGCTTTGGCCAAGGACGGTGGCGCCGATCAGGTGCTGCGCGACTTTGCCCGTCTGCAAACAGCGTCGTTGAAACTCGATACTGCCGACTGGACCGAAATGCAGAATCGCCTCATCGAGTTGTGCGACAACGCGAATGCGTGGCGTTATTCGGCGCGGGAGTTGATGGGGCTCGCGGCTTTGAAGGCGGGTCGCCTCGATGAGGCCCGCAAGTACATGGAGTTACTGCTCGGGGAACGCAACGTACCGCCATCGATCGTCGAACGGGCAAAGGTTGCAATGGCCTCGATCGTTGCGGCCGAGCTGGCCGCAGCGGCGCCTCCAGTTCCGGCCAAAGCTGTCGAGCCTGCAAAGGCCGAGCCGAAAGCACCCGAAGCCGTCAAGCCGGCCGAGGACAAAAAGAAGAAGTGACCGGGGGTCCCGCATGGGCAACATTGGCGGCCTGACAGGCGCACGCAGCGGTCCTTTCCCAATCCGGGCCCGAGCTGCCGCATTGAGCCTTGTGCTGGGCGCGCTTGGCGGTTGCTCCGACAGCCTGCCGAGCATGCCGAAGATTACCGACCTCAACCCCTTTGCCGAAAAGCAGAAGCCACTGCCGGGCACGCGCATCCCGATCATCCAGGCATCCGAAAAGATCCCGGGCGAGCTGGCCAATGCCGACAAGCCGATTGCGCTGCCGGCGGCGCGTGCAAATGACGGATGGACGCAGCCTGGCGGACAAGCCAATAACGCGCCGGGCCACCTGGCGCTGGCCAGTGCCGTGCGGCAGACCTGGAGTGCGGACGCCGGCACCGGCTCGACATCTTCCGGTAAGCTCACCGCCAGCCCGATCGTTTATGACGGCCGCGTCTACACGCTGGATTCCGCCGGCCGTGTCAGCGCTTTCGCGGCCAGCGGCGGCTCCGCCGTATGGCGCGTGAATGTGACGCCCGAGAAGGAAAAGAGCGAAAAAGGCTCGGGTGGAGGCATTGCCGCCGACAACGGGCGGATTTACGCCGCAACCGGGTTCGGCACGGTCGTCGCGCTGGACCCGGTCAGTGGCAAAAAGCTGTGGGAAAAGTCGCTTGGTGTGCCGGTGCGGGCGTCACCGACGGCGGCCGGCGATCGCGTGTTCGTCGTCAGCACCGACGGCCGGTTCGTCTGCCTCAACGGCGCCGATGGCAACGAGGTCTGGGCATTCCGCGGCCTGCCCGAGAAGACCAGCATCATCTCGAACCCCAGTCCGGCGGTAGACGGCGAAGTGGTGGTCGTGCCTTATCCGTCGGGCGAGATCGTCGCCTTGCGCATCTCCGATGGCAGTCAAGTCTGGCAGGACAGTCTGGCGCGCACGCGCTCGGTGTCGGCAATCGCCAGCATGAGCGATGCTGCGCGGCCGGCGATCGACGCGGGCACCGTGTTCGCCGTCGGTCACGGTGGCCGCATGATTGCAACCCAGCAGCGCACTGGCGAGCGGCTCTGGTCGCTCAATGTGCCCGGCACGCAGACGCCGTGGGTGGCGGGCGACAGCGTGTTCGTCGTCGATACGACAGGACAATTGCTGGCCATTACCCGCCGCGAGGGCAAGGTGCAGTGGACGACCAGGCTGCCCGGTGCCAACACGTGGTCCGGCCCGACGCTTGCCGGTGGCCTGCTCTGGCTTGCTTCCAACAAGGGGCAGCTGGTCGCGGTCGAAGCCGGCACAGGCAAAGTCGTCTCGACGCAGGATCTCGGCGGGCCGGTGTACATCGCCCCGATAGTTGCGCAAGGACGGATGTTTATTCTCACCGACAAGGCCCGGCTCATTGCGCTGGGTGGGTAAGCCGCGGAGTCCAATGCCAATGAAATTCGAAAACATTATTGTCGAGACACGTGGGCGGGTCGGCTTGATCACGCTCAACCGGCCACAGGTGCTCAATGCTCTGAATTCAGGTCTGATTGCCGACTTGAACGCGGCCCTCGACAGCTTCGAAAGCGACGATGCCATCGGCTGCATGATCATCACTGGATCGGAAAAAGCATTCGCGGCCGGCGCCGACATCAAGGAGATGCAGTCGAAGACCTACATGGAGGTCTACAAGAGCGACTGGCTTGGCTCTTGGGAGCGTATTACGACCTGCCGCAAACCCGTGATTGCCGCTGTCGCCGGCTTCGCGCTCGGCGGCGGGTGCGAGATGGCGATGATGTGCGATTTCATCATTGCGGCCGATACAGCCAAATTCGGCCAACCGGAAATCAAGCTCGGCATCATGCCGGGCGCGGGCGGCACGCAGCGGCTCACCCGTTTCGTCGGCAAGTCGAAGGCGATGGAAATGTGTTTGACCGGGCGCATGATGGATGCGGCCGAAGCCGAGCGTTCGGGCCTCGTCAGCCGCGTGGTACCGGCAGGCGATCTCATCGCGGAAGCTTTGAAAGCAGCCGATACGATCGCCGGCATGTCGCTGCCGGCCACCATGATGACGAAGGAGAGCGTCAACCGCGCCTACGAGAGCACGCTCGCCGAAGGCATCAAGTTCGAGCGCCGCACGTTCCACTCGACATTCGCGACGGAAGACCAGAAGGAAGGCATGGCCGCCTTCGCCGCCAAACGCAAAGCGGTGTTCCAGCATCGCTGAGGCTGCTGGCGACAAATGGTCCAGAGTGGCGCGCTGCAATCAGCGGCCTACCCGCTCCTCCAGCTTGACAGGCCTTAACGAGCTTACTAATTATTTTCTAAGATCAGTAAGCTTGAAAAGGTTGCTATAAATGGATGAAGCCGCGAACCCATACGCGCCTGGAGCTGGGACGCGACCACCAGAATTGGCCGGTCGTGACGAGGTACTGAAGAACGCCAGAATCAGCATTCAGCGGGTACAGGCAGGTCGACCCGCCAAGAGCTTCATCTTCATCGGCCTTCGGGGCGTCGGGAAGACCGTCCTCCTGAATGAAGTCCATCGCATTGCAGAAGACCTCGGGTGCAGGCTGCTCCACATCGAGGCACACGACGGCAAATCTCTTCCAGAGCTGCTGGTGCCAGGGCTTAGATCGTTGCTACTATCGCTTGACACGATGGCGAAAGCGACGGCGGCAACCAGACGGGGGCTGCGCGTCTTGAAGAGCTTCGTCGGCTCCGTAAAGGTCAAAATCGGGGGCATCGACATTGGGCTAAGTTTGCCTGCCGAGACCGGCGCGGCTGATAGCGGCGACCTGGAGGCGGACCTAACTGCATTGTTCCTGGCGGTCGGCGAAGCAGCCAAGTCAAGAGCCACGACGGTCGTCATCACAATGGACGAGCTACAGTACCTGAGCGATGAGGAGTTGAGTGCGGTGATCATGGCCGTCCACCGCGTGGCGCAGAAGGCGCTGCCGGTTCTGATCGTCGGTGCCGGCCTGCCTCAGCTCGTCGGTCAGATGGGGGCGTCGAAGTCCTATGCCGAACGACTGTTCAACTTTCCGAAAATCGGGCCATTGAGCCGTGAGGATGCACGGGCTGCAATCAGAGAGCCGGCCATAAAGGAGAAGGTTGAATTCACAAAGCAGGCATTGGACGAGATAACCCGCGTGACCGAAGGCTATCCATACTTCCTTCAGGAGTGGGGATACCATGCCTGGAATATTGCCGAGCACTCTCCGATCAGCGAGACGGATGCGCGCGCGGCGACTTCTCGCGCGACAATGAATCTGGACGACAGCTTCTTCCGTGTTCGCTTCGATCGACTGACGCCGCGAGAGAAGGACTACTTGCGTGCAATGGCGGAGCTCGGGCCTGGACCACACCGGTCAGGCGACATCGCAACGATGCTCGGTGTGCTCGTCGAGAGTAGCGCGCCTCTCAGAAGCGGTCTCATCCGCAAGGGGATGATCTACAGCCCGCAACACGGTGATACCGCGTTCACTGTTCCCTTGTTCGACCGATACATGAAGCGGGTGATGCCACAGTTGCCGGCGAAGAAGAAGAAGAAGTGATGGGAACTGTTTGTGGCGATAGGCCCAATCAATGGGTGGCCGACCTCGCGCCCGCAAATGGTTGCAACTACCCCAACTTCGCCCGGTCGGCGAAGGGGTCGGCAGCGCCTTCCGGCAGCGGCACGTCGAATGCCGCGATCGTCATCGAGATCAGCGTGTAATAGCCGAGGATGCCGACGAGCTCGACGACGGCCCGGGTGCCGAGCACTTCGGTTGCCTGCCTGTATGTTGCGTCGCTGACGCGGCGCTTGTTCAAAAGTTCCCAAGCGAACGCATGGACTATGGCCGCCGGCTCATCAGCGAACGCCGGCGTCTGGCCTTGGCGGATGGCTTCGACCGCGGCCGCGTCGACCCCTGCTTTGATTGCGATCGGCGCGTGCACCGCCCACTCGAATCCGGCCTGCCAGTGCGCGCCCATCACCAGGATCGCCAACTCGGACAATCGCGGCGGCAATGACGTGCCGTAGCGACAGAACGCGCCCAGCGCCTGTGCCTTGTCGGCGAGTCCGGCGCTCTGCAGCCAAACCTTCAGCGGCCCCTGCACCACACCGCGCGGGCCGGAGCGGATCGCTTCGTAAACACGCATCTGCTCAGCGTCGAGCTTTGAGGCGTCGAGTTCCGGCGTGCGTGGCATTGAGGGTCTCTCGATAGTTCACCGGTGAGCAGATATAATGTCTACGTGGCCGAGACCTGCATGATCCAGTCGGTCAGGTTATAGTACGTGGTAACTCGCGCGATTTTGCCGTCCCGCACGGCGAAGAAGGTGCCGGCCGGCAATCTGTAGCTTTGCCCCTTGGCGGCGGGCAGCCCGGTTTCCGTCGCCAGGTACTTGCCATGGACGTTGAATTCGGCGCTGGCCCGGCCGCCATCCGGCGTCACCATCACGACGATGTCGCGCAGCTCTTCCTTATAGTGATGGGTCATGCGGGCGCAGAACGCGTGGAAACGATCCTTGCCTACACGACGGTCGCCCTGGTTGGTGTCATGCGCCACGTCGTCGGCGACGCAGGCAAGCATCCCCTCCGTATCGCCGCTGTTGAAAGCCGCATAGTAGCGGGTAATCAGCATGTGGGTGGCGGCGGCGGTCATGTCGGGTGGTTCCGTCGAAGCAGTCTGGGAAGACATCGGCCAGCCGCATAAAGCAGCTGCGCGCCGATGACAAGACAGGCACGACTTGCGTCGCGGGCTGGCATCGGGTTGGTTGCCCCTATCAGCACACGAGTGAAACATCATGCCCTTCATCGACCTCAGTCATGACTTTGCCGACGGCATGCCGGGTTTTTCGCTGCGCCGCGATGGCGAGGTGCGCCAGTTCACCGCAAGCATTCGGCCGTTCTTGACGCACGAAGCGTCGGCGCCGTTTTACGACGGCAAGGCGAGCTTCGAGATCACCGAGATGAGCTTTCAGACCTCGATTGGCACCTATCTCGATGCGCCGCGGCATCGCTGGCCAGGCCGTCGCGATATTGCGGCGCTGCGGTTGGAGGAGCTGATCCTGCCGGCCGTGCGCGTCGATGTGGTGGATGCGAAGGCCGGGCAGCGGGTCGTCATGGCAGACGTTGCCCTGCCGGGCGATCTTGCGGGCAAAGCCGTGCTGTTTCGGTTCGGATGGGATCGTCATTGGGGCAACCCCGCGTATGAAGACTACCCCTTTCTCGGATCCGATGTGATCGGCGCGCTGATCGGCGGGGGCGCAGCGTTGCTCGGGGTCGATACCTTCAATGTCGATACGCGCGCCGATCCGGAACGGCCGGTCCACTCACGGCTGCTCGAACGTGACATCCTCATTGTCGAGAACCTGAAGGGGCTCGATCGGCTACCGGCGCGGGACTTCCGATTCTTCGCCGTGCCGATCAAGGCCGTCGGCGCTGCCGCGATGACCATCCGGGCGTTCGCTGAGACCGCGACATGATAGATCCGCGGATTGCACATCTGGAAAATGTTCCCGTACGAGCACTTTATCGCCCGCTGAGCCGATTTTGCGTCGAAATGTTCCTGATCGGGAACATTCGATTGGATTCAGCGATAAAATCGGTGATTGTTCCCGATCGGGAACAAAAACTTGATTTTGCCGCCTGCCTGTGCTAAATGTTCCCGGTCGGGAACATCCGGTGGGCAGTGGGCCAGCATGACGGCTTCAGACTTGGACAAAGACACTCATCCAGGCCGGCAACAGGCGGTGCGGTTTGGAACTCTCGTACGCGAGCGCCGCAAAGCCCTCGATATGAACCAGGATGACCTGGCTCTGGCGAGCGGCGTCGGCCGGCGGTTCATCATCGACCTCGAGGCGGGCAAGCCGAGTCTGCAGCTGGGCAAGGCGCTCGTAGTTGCCGGCGCAGTGGGCCTGCGCGTGTTCGATCTGTTGACGCAAGACAATGCTGAAAATGCGCTGCTTCCCGATATGCCCGAAGACGAAGAGGCCTCGTCACCGTGAGCGAGCTGCCGGTCTATTACGAGACGCGCACGGTAGGTATGATCGAGATTGGGCCCGATGGCCCGTCGTTCGTGTATGAGCCCGAATGGCTCAGAACCAAGGGCGCGTTTCCGCTATCGATCCTGATGCCGCTTTCACCGAGGCCCGTCAGGCCCACGGTCTTTTTGCCCTGGGCCGCAAATCTCCTGCCTGAAGGCTCGCAGCTGAAAGTGGTCGGAGCCAGGCTCGGGGCGGCACCCGGAGATGTGATTGCGATTCTATCCGAAATCGGCCGCGATACCGCCGGCGCCCTGTCGATCGGCAAACCTGGCTCGGCCAGCTCCGCGGACTGGCGGCCGATAAAAAAAGCAGCCGACCTCGAGCGCATCCTCGCCGAACTGCCGTTGAAGCCGTTCCTGGCGGGCGAGCACGGCGTGTCGATGTCGCTTGCGGGCGTGCAAAGCAAGCTCGGCGTTGCCGTCGATGCGCGGAAACGCATTTGCATTCCTCTGGAGGGTGCGCCCTCGACGCATATCCTGAAGCCCGACTCGGATCGATTGTTCGGCGGCGTGCATAACGAGGCGCTGTGTTTGACGCTTGCGCGCCGCTGCGGGCTCAACGCTCCGACGGTGACAACGGGCCGGGCCGGAAATCGGACGTACTTTCTCATCAGCCGGTATGACCGTGTGCAGCAAGGCGACCGCTGGCGGCGATTGCATCAGGAGGATTTCTGCCAGGCTCTCGGCAAGCCGCCGGCCTCCAAATACGAGTCGAACCAGACCGGCATCAAGGGGCCGTCGATCGCCGATATGTTTGCGCTGACGCGTAATGCAATGAGCGCGCCGGACGTCATCAATCTGCTGGACTACGCCGTTTTCAACGTGATCGCCTGCAATACCGATGCCCATGCCAAAAACTATTCGCTGACGATAACCGGCAAGGGCTTCGCACTGGCTCCAATCTACGATGTGATGTGCTCAGCTGCCTGGGATGGAATCACGAAAAATCTGGCGCAGAAAATCGCCGGCAAAAGCCGCGGCGAGCATCTCAAGCGCCGCCACTGGGAAGTCTTTGCCGGCGACTGTGGACTCAACCCGACACGCGCCGTCGCGCGCGTTGCCGCGCTTGCACGTTCGGTTCTCGAGAAAATCGACGCAGCCGTAGCAGAAGTGGATGCCATGCCGGCCGGCATGCACGTTATGATGCCGGAGTTCAGGAAGGCGATCGAGCGCCGTGCACGTGCCGTTTTATCGGGCTTGGGCGAGGAAGAGTCAAAGCCCGTGGTGCCGACGAAGTCCGGCGTTGGAAGGGCCACGTTGAAAAGGACCCGAGCGACCAAGCCGGCGCGCGCCCAGGCCAAATGAGTCTTCAATATATCTGCCAGTTCCCTGGTGTCATCAGTTCGAGCAAGTGGCCGTCCGGATCGCGAAAATAGACGCTTTTGCCGCCTCGATCCCACATCATGCGCGCTTCGATCGCCACACCGTGCTCGGCCAAACGATCTTCCCATGGCTGGAGCTCGTCAGCGTCTATGGCGAAGCAGATATGCATTGGACCGGAGCCGTCATGCGGTGGAATGGCGCCGTTGGAAGATGTCTGCGTTCGCAAGGATCCACCCCGCTTGAAGACGAGGAGAACGCTTGATCCACCGACATCGTAGGCGACAAGCGTTTTCGTTTGGAGGAGCGGCACAAGGCCCAGCTTCGATTGGTAGAAACCAGCGGCGCGTTCCATGTCATCGACGTAGAGGGACGTCTCAACGATGCGGTTCAGCCGGGGCATGGATGTCTCCCTACCCTGCCAGATACGCCATCGCCGCCTGCACGCCGCCGGCCTTGTGCGGCACGCGGGCCTTGACGAAGCCCATCTCGACACCGGCAAGCGTGCCGAGAACGGTCAGGTCGTTGGTGTCGCCAAGGTGGCCGATGCGGAACACGCGTCCGGCGACCTTCGACAGGCCGGTGCCGAGCGACAGATCGAACGCATCGAGCGCGACCTTGCGGAACTGATCGGCATTGTGCCCGTCCGGCATCATCACGGCAGTGAGCACGGGAGAATGGTATTTTTCATCGCGGCACAATATATCGAGGCCCCAGGCGCGCACCGCACGGCGCGTTGCTTCGGCATGGCGCTCATGCCGGGCGAACACCGCGGACAGGCCTTCCTCGTGCAACATGTCGATTGCCTCGGCGAGCCCATAAAGCAGGTTTGTAGCGGGCGTGTAGGGAAAGAAACCCGCCTTGTTGTGCGGCAGCATCTCCTCCCACGACCAGAACAGCTTCGGCAGCGTCGCGGTCTTGGAGGCCGCGATCGCCTTGCCGGAAAGGGCGTTGAACGACAGCCCCGGCGGCAGCATCAGACCCTTCTGCGAGCCGGATACCGTGACGTCGACGCCCCATTCGTCGTGGCGATAGTCGACCGAGCCTAGCCCCGAGATCGTATCGACCATCAGCAGCGCCGGATGGCCGGCCGCGTCGATCGCCATGCGGATTTCGTCGATGCGTGAGGTCGCACCGGTCGAGGTCTCGTTGTGGACCACGCACACCGCCTTGATCGCTTGATCCTTGTCAGCCCTGAGCCTGGTTTCGATGGCGCCGGCATCGACGCCCGAGCGCCAGTCCGATTCAATGAATTCCGCCTTGAGCCCGAGCTTGGCGGCCATGCCCTTCCAAAGCGTTGCGAAGTGCCCGGTCTCGTACATCAGCACGTGATCGCCGGGCGACAGAACGTTGACCAATGCCGCCTCCCACGCGCCGGTGCCGGACGCCGGATAGATGATGACCGGGTTCTTCGTCTTGAAGATCGTCTTGATGCCGTCGAGCACGCGAAGCCCGAGCTTCTGGAACTCCGGGCCACGATGGTCGAGCACCTGCATCGACATGGCCTTCAGGATGCGCTCCGGCACCGGCGACGGGCCTGGTATCGCCAGGAAGTGGCGGCCAGAACGGCGCGCCGGCTGATTGGTCATGGAATTAGTCCTCAAACCCAGACATGCTGGTTGACACAATTGCATTGAAAGTTGAATCAGGCGAGCCGTCATGAAAGCCCACGTTCCCTCCAACCGCGCCCTCGGGTCTCGGCTGGCTAAGAATATCCGGGGCGACGTGCTGTTCGACGCGTTCAGCCGGGGCCAGTATTCGACGGATGCCTCGCATTACCAGATCGAGCCGGTCGGCGTCGTGGTGCCGAAGACGATCGACGACGTGCGCATCGCGGCCGGCATCGCACGCGACGTCGGTGTGCCGCTGCTGCCGCGCGGCGGCGGCACTTCGCAATCCGGGCAGACGGTTGGTCGCGCACTTGTCATCGATTTCACACGCCATCTCAATCGCATCATCGAGACCGACTTCGACAACCGCACCTGCTGGGTCGAACCCGGCATCGTGCTCGACGACCTCAACCGGCAGATCAGGGCATCAGGTCTGTGGTTTCCGGTCGATATCTCGACGTCGAGCCGGGCCACGATCGGCGGCATGACGGGCAACAACTCGTGCGGCACCCGGTCGATCCGCTACGGCATCATGCGCGATAACGTAGCTGCCGTTGACGCGCTGCTGGCGGATGGCACGCAAGCACGGTTTGATGCGCACCCGAAGAATGGAGATGCCGCGTCCCTCGTCCAGGACCTTACCGCCATGGGTGCGCGCGAGGCGGCGCACATACGCACAGCCTTCCCGAGTGTTTCACGCCGCGTCGGCGGCTATCTGATCGACGCGCTGCTGCCCGGCACCACACCGCCGAATATCGCGACGCTGCTGTGCGGCTCGGAAGGCACGCTCGCCATCTCGGAACGCATCAAGCTCAAGCTGTCGCCAATCCCGAAAAGCCGCGCCCTCGGCGTCTGCCACTTCCCGACGTTCCGCGCGGCGATGGAAGCCACCCAGCACATCGTCAAGCTAGGACCCGTCGCGGTCGAGGTGGTCGACCGCACGCTGATCGAGCTCGCCCGCGACATCGCCATGTTTCGTCCGGTGATGGAAAAGTTCGTTCGAGGCAAACCGGATGCGCTGCTGCTCGTCGAATTTGCCGAGGACGACCAGGCCGAGAACCTCGCGCGGCTCGATCATTTGACCGAGCTGATGGGCGATCTGGGACAGCCGAACTCCGTCATGCAGGTTTCGGAGACAGCGCAACAGCAAGCGATCTGGGGCGTGCGCACGGCCGGCCTCAACATCATGATGTCGATGAAATCGGACGGCAAACCGGTATCATTCATTGAGGATTGCGCGGTGCCGCTCGCGCATCTGGCCGACTACACCGAACGCCTGACCGCCGTATTCGAGCGGCACGGTACCAGGGGCACGTGGTATGCGCACGCGGCGGCCGGCTGCCTGCATGTCCGGCCGATCCTCAATCTCAAGCTCGAGCACGACGCCGACACCATGCGCGCCATCGCCGAAGAGGCCTTCGCCATGGTGAAACTGTACAAGGGCGCGCACTCGGGCGAGCATGGCGACGGGCTGGTCCGCTCCGAGTTCCACGAATTCATGTACGGACGAAAGACCGTCGCGCTGTTCGAGGCGGTGAAGGATCGGTTCGATCCGACAGGCCTGCTGAACCCCGGCAAGATCGTCCGCAGTCCTCGCATGAACGATCGCACGCTGTTTCGCTACAAGCCGGACTACCACGTTGACGACAGGCTTGTCGCGTTCGACTGGTCGGCCTTTTCCGGCGAGGCGGGCGGTCTGCAGGGCGCCGCCGAGATGTGCAACAACAACGGCGAATGCCGCAAGTCGCACGGCGGCGTCATGTGTCCGTCGTTTCGCATCACCGGCAATGAAAAGGATGCAACGCGCGGCCGGGCCAATTCTTTGCGGCTGGCGCTGTCCGGACAGCTCGGTGCCGGCGCGTTCGCATCGGATGACATGCTCGACACGATGAAACTGTGCGTGTCCTGCAAGGCCTGCCGACGCGAGTGCCCGACCGGCGTCGACATGGCGAGGATGAAGATCGAGGTGCTGGCGGCCGCCAACAAGCGCCGCCCCTTGCCGTGGAAGGATTTGGCGGTCGCTTATCTGCCGCGGTACTCCGGCATGGCGGCAGCTTTGGCGCCGATCATGAACATGCGCAATGTGGTGCCAGGCTTGGCCAAGGTGAGCGAACTGCTGCTCGGATTATCGGCCAGGCGGGAACTGCCGCGGTGGCGGAGCGACAGCTTCCGGCTCGAAGGCTCGGCCGGGCCGGCCGAAGGCGCCGAGGTCGCCCTGTTTGCCGACACGTTCAATGCCGGCTTTGAGCCCGAGAACCTGTACGCCGCCGTCGATGTCCTGAGCCGGCTCGGCTACCGTGTCACCCAGGTCCGACCTGGCAAGGGCCGTCGCGTGTGTTGCGGACGCACCTTCCTGTCGGTCGGCCTGGTCGAGGAGGCCAAGGTCGAAGCCCGCCGCTTCATCGATGCCGTGCGCCCCTTTGTCGAGCGCGGCGTCCCGATCGTCGGGCTGGAACCGTCGTGCCTGCTGACCTTGAAGGACGAATGGCCGGCTCTGATGCCGGGTGAAACAACCGGCAGGATCGGGTCGCTTGCCTTTCTGTTCGAGGATTTCATCGCCGCCGAAATGGCGGCTGGCCGCATCACCGGACCGATTGCGACGCAGAACGCGAAAGTTCTGCTGCACGGCCACTGTCACCAGAAGGCGTTTGATGCGATGCCCGCCGTTGCAACTGCGCTGAGTCTGGTCGACGGATTAGAGGTCGAAACCGTCGAGACGAGCTGTTGCGGCATGGCCGGCGCGTTCGGCTATGCGGCCGACACGTATGCGGCGTCGATGGCGATGGCGGAGCGTTCGTTGCTGCCTGCGGTGCGTAATGCTCCGGCCGGAACGATCCTCGCCGCTGACGGCTTCTCCTGCCGTCACCAGATCGCCGACGGCACCGGCCGCCGCCCGCTCCATGTCGCCCGCATCCTACGCGACGCGATGTTGCACGAGAGTGGCAGCCTAAGCCCGCTCGCGACGACCCTTTGACCTCGCCCATCCCTCGCGCGTGAGCGCCCAGTCGACTTCCGACCAGCCCCTTGCGGCCATCCATTCCGGGCCCGGCCGCTGCGCGACAAGGTCGGCGCCGAACCAGCGCGCGAGTTTTTCCACGCGCACGTTGCCGCTGGCGGTACTTCCAATCAATATTTGCAGGTCTAGGACGTCGAACCCGAAATCGATCAGGGCCGCTGCTGCCTCGATGGCGAGCCGATAGCGTCCCCAATCATCGGGCGTCAACTCGATGCCGAGCACCGCCGTGCCTTCGGTGGCGTCAGCTTTTCGAACGCCGCCGCAACCGCAAAGCCGTCCGACGTCGCCCTCGAAGATGCCCAACTGGAAATTCTGCCTGGGCAACTCGATTTGCCAGCCCAGGAAACGACCAAACAGTTGGTGGACTTGGTGATCGTCGCCGCCGGCAATTCGCCGGTAACGGGGATCAGACTGATACGCGACAAAAGCACGCCGATCGCTTTCGACAAAATCGCGCAGCAGCAACCGCGAAGTTCGAACCAGCACGATGGAAACCCGGAACTGCGGCTGCGACGATCTTGCAACCAATTCTGTACACCTTGTCACTTCATCACCGGGCCAAATACCGGTATTGCTGCCGCCCATGCCGTGGCAATTGATTTCCCAGGGGTTGAAGGCCTCGATCTGCAGCGAGAGCGCAACCGGCCAACCGGCCGCGACGCTCGTCGAACGGTTGTGGCGTCTGCTCGGCCTCGACCGGCTGCTGCCGACGACGCCCGCGCTCAACACCGTCGCCTTCACCATCGCGCTGATTTCGCTGTCGGCGAAGCTCGCCAAGGCCGACGGCGTTGCAGTCCGGATCGAAGCCGAAACCTTCGAGCGCCTGCATCGTGCGTCGCCGGCCGACCTTGCCAACATCCGCCGGCTTTACAGTCTGGCGGCCCAGGATTCGAGCGGCTTTCAGGCTTATGCCGAAAAAATCGCGGGCCTCCTCGCCCGCAACACGGCCTTGCTGCGCGATGTGCTGGACGGGCTGTTCCATATCGCCATCTCCGACGGCATCCTGCACCCGGACGAGGAACGGCACCTGAAAGTTGCCGCCAGCAGCTTCGCGATTTCGGGCACCGATTACCGCTCGATGCGGGCGCTGTTCGTGCACGATCCGGGTGATCCCTATTCGGTGCTTGGGCTGCTCCCGGACGCCGATTCCGCGGTGCTGAAGGCGCACTACCGGCGGCTCGTTCGCGACAACCATCCCGACATGCAGACGGCGCGCGGCGTGCCCAAGGAACTGGTCGACATGGCCACCCGCAAGCTTGCCAGCATCAATTCGGCCTACGAGCAGATCGTGCGCGAGCGCGGCCGATGATGACGCCCGCCGCATTCGCCGCCGACAGCTCTCTCGTTTGCGAGGTGCATCCGTCGCCGAACGCTGGCGATCGCCGCAATGGCATGCAGCCGTCGATCCTGCTGCTGCACTACACCGGCATGGCAAGCGCCGCCAAGGCGATCGATTGGCTGTCGGACTCTGAGAGCGGTGTTTCGTCCCACTATGTGGTCGACGAACAGGGGCGGATTACGCAGCTGGTGCCCGAGGCCAGGCGCGCATGGCATGCCGGGGTCTCCTGCTGGGCCGGCGAAACCGACATCAATTCCGCATCGATCGGGATCGAGATCCAGAACCCCGGCCATGCCGATGGCTATCACGCCTTTCCGCGCGCGCAGATGCGCGCGGTGCGCGATCTCGGTCTGGATATCCAGCGACGCCGCGCCATCAAGTCCGAGCGGGTGCTGGCGCATTCAGATGTCGCAACCTCGCGCAAGATGGACCCCGGCGAGAGGTTCGACTGGGCTTGGCTCGCCAAAGCCGGCGTCGGTCATTGGGTCGAGCCGTCGCCGCTCGAAGCACCGTGGCGCGACGTGGCAGCGGCTGTGGAACTGCATGGCACCGCTGCACAGGCGGCGCGTGCTCTCCTCACCGCTTACGGCTATGTCGTTGTCGACGGCAATGCCGGGCTCAAGGTTGCGGTCATGGCATTCCAGCGGCATTTCCGGCCCGCCAGAGTCGACGGCGTGCTTGATGCGTCGACATTGCAGACTTTGGAGCGGCTGGTTATGGCGTTGACACCGGCCGAACCCACGGCCTGATGCGGTAACTCCGATGCAGAAGTCAGTGCCGGCCGCTCCCGGTTCATCGCCGGCTACAGGCCTGCGGCCGATGGACATCCTGGGCGCGGTCCTGCTCACCGCGTGCTGTGCATCCTGGGGTCTCAATCAGGTGGCGATGAAGGTCGCCAACGACGGCATTCCACCGCTGCTGCAAGCGAGCCTGCGCTCCACACTCGCGGCCTTGCTCATTTTCGCATGGGCGAGATGGCGCGGCATTCGGCTGTTTGCGAGGGACGGTACGCTGCTGCCCGGCCTCGTCTCCGGACTGCTGTTCGCCGGCAATTTCATGTTCATCGGACCGGGGCTCGTGCTGACCGAAGCGTCGCGCGGCGTGCTGTTCATTTACACGGCGCCCTTCTTCGTCGCAATCGGTGCACACTTTCTGCTGCCAGCCGACCGGCTCACGGGGGCCAAGGTCGCCGGATTATTTGCGGCTTTTGCGGGCCTGATGGTGAGCGTCAGCGATCGCCTGGGTGCGGGTGGCGGAACCTCGAGCCTGACCGGCGATATCTATTGTCTGATCGGCGGCGTTTTCTGGGCCGCGACCACGCTCGTCATTCGCACGACCGCGCTGCGCCATATCTCGCCCGAAAAAAACCTGCTGTACGAACTGGCGGTCAGCGCGCCGATCCTGTTCATCGGGGCATGGCTCGTGGGCGAACAAATGGTCTTGAACCTGACCCCGGTCGTAGCCGCATCTTTCACCTACTCGATCCTCGTGGTCGTCGTCAGCTACACGGTGTGGTTCTGGCTGCTCAACAACTATCCGGCGTCGCAGGTATCGGTGTTCACGTTTCTGGCGCCGATCTTTGCGGTCGCCGCCGGCTATCTATTGCTGGGGGAGCCGGTGACGTGGCGGTTGGCCTTGGCGCTCGTGCTGGTGGCGCTCGGAATTTATCTCGTCAGCCGCCCGGCGCGCCGGTGATATCCCTGCAAATTGAACGCAAATCGGTCCGCCGCTGCAGCTGCAACGGCGTGCACAAATTCGTCATAAAAACGGTGGGAAGCGCCTAGATTACGTCTCGCTGCTAACACGCGACTCAGACAGATTCAACCTATGCGTGAATCTGTCAGGCGATTGATCGTTCGTCAACTGGCCGGCCTGGTGCTCGCGGGGCTGATTGCGGCGCCGCTGGTATGGGCCTCCGGCGGCGGGCAGACGGCGGCTAAGGCGCAAGTTCTTGGCGTGATTCACGTGGTGGACGGCGACACGATCATGGTCGGCGACGTGCGAGTGCGGCTCGAGGGGATCGACGCGCCGGAGACAACTCAGACTTGCACTCACC
>JBGTIU010000004.1:0-9391 GCA_041745515.1 Hyphomicrobiaceae bacterium
GCACGGCCAGCGCGGCGCGGTCCGGCGCCAGCACAACGCGCACCGTCTGCGCCTCCGGGATCACCGGCACACCCGTTTCGCGCTGCCATTGATCGAGCGAACGCCCGGTCGCGTCGATCACCTCGAGCGCCCGCGTGATCCGCTGGGTATCGGTCGGCGCCAATCGCTGAGCCATGTCGGGGTCGCGCCGATGCAGCATTTCGTGCAGACGTCGTGACCCCAAACGACTGGCCTCAGCCCGCCAATGCCGGCGGTGTACGTCCGGGATCGGCGGAACCGGTGAAAGACCCTCCAACAGCGCCTTGAAATAAAGGCCGGTGCCGCCAACGATAATCGGCAGGCACTTTGCGGCCTCGGCGGCGGCCAGCACCGAACGAACATCAACGATGTAACGTGCCACGGAATAAGCGTCAGCCGCAGCAATCGTGCCGAACAGCCGGTGTGGGGCGATCGCCTCGTCCTGCACCGAGGGCCGAGCGGTCAGTATCCGCAGGTCGCGGTAGACCTGCATGCTGTCGGCGTTGACGATCCAGGCGTTGCCCAGCCGGACCGCAAGGTCGAGTGCCAACGCCGACTTGCCGCTTGCGGTCGGTCCGGCGATTAGGACGGCGCGGGTGGGGAGCATCGCGTGTTGCGCTTCCATCATTTCAAACCAGTCGAGCACGACACTTCGTGATACGGCTCACGCATTTCGCGCCACGAGTGTCACCCTCGGGCTTGTCCCGATGACCCATGACACGGAGAATGCGCGGCTCCATCATGGCCGTGACGTTACAGCGATGCATTAGCACCGAACCTTCTGTCTGATGGTTGCCGGGACAGACCCGACCGTGACATCCGTGGTCTATTTTGATTGTGCCTCCTCTGCGAGAATGCCGTAAATGAACCAAAACTACGCACTCATCCTTACCGGTTCACCCGCTAATCCGGCGCTGAGCAAGCGTATCGTCGCGCGGGCCTGGCAAGCTATCCCCGCAACCGACCGTCTCGATTGTCAGTGGTTGCGCCCGATGGAGGCATGGTCGGCGCGGTTTGTGTCCGATGCCCAATCGCAGTCCATCGTTGGCCTGCGCCAGCAGATCGCCGCCGCTCTCGGCAACATTGCCTGCGACGTCAACATCGTGACCGACGAAACGGGAAAACGTCGCAAGAAGCTGCTCATAGCGGACATGGACTCCACCATCATCAGTCAGGAATGCATCGACGAAATGGCGGGCGCACGAGGCCTCAAAACACAGATTTCGGCGATCACCGAGCGCGCGATGCGGGGCGAGCTCGAATTCGAGGCAGCACTGCGCGAGCGGCTTGCCTTGCTGGCCGGCCTGACCGCCGCCGATCTGCGTCGCGTCTTCGACGAGCGCATCACCATGATGCCGGGGGCCAGAACCCTGGTCGCCACGATGCGGGCCCATGGCGCTCACACGGCACTTGTGTCCGGCGGCTTCACGTTCTTCACCGAGTTGGTCGCGGCGCGTGCCGGCTTCGACAAAAACCATGCCAACACGTTGGAGTTCGATGAGGCCGGCCGCCTCACGGGACGCGTTGTTGGCACGATCTTGGGGCGCGAGGCAAAACGCGCGACGCTCGAACGGCTGGCAGCTGAACGCGGTATTGCCATGGACGCGACGCTGGCCGTAGGCGACGGCGCCAACGATCTTGCCATGATCAAAGCCGCGGGCCTGGGCGTTGCCTACCGCGCCAAACCAGTCGTCGCCGCCGAAGCAACCGCATCGATCGTCCACGGCGATCTGACCGCCCTGCTGTATCTGCAGGGCTATCGACAAGACGAGTTTGTGACGGGGTAAAGGGGACAGCCGATGCCGATCCACGCCCTGGTGAATAGGTCGGGCTCGTTGCAAAGCAGATGCGTGCGACAACCGCTTCATCTCGGAATCGGCGCAGGACGCGAGTTGGAAGTGGACCAGGACGATGCATTGCACCAAACCGAGGTAGGTGTTGATCTGCACGGCAAACTGGACCAAGCTTCTGCGATTATAGGAGGGCCGGCAATTGAAGACGATTGCTTACTTGGTTTACGGTTCGCAACCCATTTATCAGCTTGAATTGACATACAGCGTTCTGTCTGCCGCCCATTTCCTGCGCCAGCTTCCGGCTGGTATTCGCATCGTATTGATCACCGATTCTCTGCACCAACGTTTAGACCTTCCGATCGAGTACATTACGCTCGGTGAGGACGACCTTAAGCGATGGACACTCGGTGGGTCATATAATCATGCAGCAAAATATCACGCCCTGTTGATGGTTATGGATCGATTTAAAGGTTCGGTGGCGCTCATCGACACGGATACCTATTTCCTGGCGCATCCAAACCGCATGTTTGACCGAATTTCCGAAGGTAGAGCTGTCATGCATGCGGAAGACGGTTACCTCGGCGAAAAGCCTTATTGGCAACGACTTCTCAATTCCATAACGGCCCCGGTGGCTGGCTATGCGGTGACAGCGTCGTCACGCATGCACAATTCCGGAGTAATCGGCCTTCATAACTCTGCGCGTGCGGCAATTGAGGACGTTCTCCCGCTAATGTCCGAGCTGTATGCCATCGAGCCGGTATTCAACATTGAGCAGTATGCATTCACAGCCGTCTTGGAGCAGCACACCCAATTGAATGTCTGCCCCGACGTTGTTAGGCACTATTGGGGACACGATCGTCGTTTTTGCCACGCTCACATCAAAAGCCTTTTCCCGTCCTTCGAGAGGTCTCGGTTTGACGCACACGTTGAACGACTACCTGCTATTGAGCAGCCCGAAAAACCACTGCTGTTGAAAATTGCGGCCCGATTGAAGCAGCTGCAGCGTAGCGCCGGCGGAGATTATCGCTTTGCCTACCTTGCCTATAAATGCGCTATGTCCAGTTCGCAAACAGCGATCGCAGATGCCTGGGCAAATGTTGCGCTCGATTCGCTGCGAGAGTCCGGAAACATGGAGTCTTTTGTAAAAAAGGATTTTGTTTTCTTTGCTGAGAATAGTTTGAGCAACCACAAATGGCTGGCAGAAGACACGCGACAGCGCTGGAAAAACTATTGGTCGACATATGCGTGAACTTTCAGGTATTGCTCAACTTGGAGAATCTGGCAGCGTCCTGGCCTACCCTTCGCCGACAGAGTAGCCAAGCGCGCGTGGCACTATTGCGCCCCACGTCACCTCAACCCGACATCCACTCCCTCGCCCGCATCGCCGCCAACAGCGCCCGTGCCCGCACCCGGTCCCGCAGAGTGATTAGTCGCGGCCGCAGTACGATCCACTGCGCCTCGATCCGTGTGCCCAGCTTGTGCTTCACCATGCGGCCATAGCGCCAAGCCCAAGACGCGCGGATTGCTGCAAACATCCGGTCTTTCCACGGCATCAGCCAATCGTGCGCGAGCGCGAACCAGCCGATCCGCATTAACTGAGGCTGCGTCAGCATGAAGAGCCGCGCGATCACTGCCGTGCCAACCACCTTGGCGCCGACGAACAGCAGCGCCGCCAACACGGTGTGACCGGTCGCGATCAGGTAGAGCGCCAGCAGCTTCAGCGGAAACAGCAAAGCTGATGGCAGCACGAACGCCGTCAGCGCGGCGTAGGGCGGCAAACCGGCGATGACACCCTCGATCTTCGCTACGATCGGAAAGCGCGCAAGCCGTCCGATCCAGGCGGCGAGCGGCCGCCAGCCCCATTCCTCGAACAGCAGGATGAAGGCCAGCAGGATCTCGAAGAAGCGCCGGACCAACAGCTTGACGAGAGACCAGCCCCTGAACCAGCAGGCGACCAGCAATGCCTTCGTCGCCGCGACAACCCAAACTCCGAGCGCACGCGCTAACGCACCCAGCCGTGCCGGCAAACTATCGTCGGGGTTATCGGGCTTGGGCATGGGTCACTGCTGTCCGGCCCAATTTCGCGCAACACCAAAACCCTCAAAAGTTTGCCTCCCCGGCCGGAGCGCGACAGCGCGGAGAGGGGAAGGCAGTGAGAGAGGCGGTGTCTGATCGACGACATTGGAGTTGCACCAGCTCACACGCAGCGCCCGCCGTCGACTTCCATGGCGACGCCAGTGATGAAGTTCGACGCCGGATCGGCAAAGAACAGCGCGGCGTTGGCGATGTCGGAGGGGCGCGACATGCGGCCGAGCGGGATCGTCGCCACGAACTTCGCTCGGTTCTCGGGCGTGTCGGGTACGCCCATGAACTGTTCGAGCATGCCGGTCTCGCCGATCACCGGGTTGATGGCGCAGACGCGGATTTTCTTCGGCGCCAGCTCCGCCGCCAGCGACTTGGTGAGCGTGATGGCGGCACCCTTGGAGCCGTTGTACCATGTCAAACCGGGGCGCGGACGCACGCCCGCCGTCGACGCCGTGTTGATGATGACACCGCCGCCGCGCTTCTCCATCTCCGGCACGCAGGCGAGCGTCGCGAAATAGATCGCCTTGACGTTGACAGCGTAGATCCGGTCGAACTCGTCCTCGCTGACGCCCAGCAGCGGCTGGTTCTTGTGGGTATAGCCAGCATTGTTGACCATGATGTCGAGGCCACCGAACGCGGTTACAGCTTCTGCCACCATCGCCGCCACATCGGTCCTTCTCGTCACGTCGCAGGCAACATGCGAGGCAGAAGCGCCAATCGCCTGGGCGACCTCGCGTGCGCCTTGCCCGTTGATGTCGGCCACCACCACCTTGGCGCCCTCGGCCGCGTACAGCTCGCAGATGCCGCGGCCGAATCCCGATGCTCCGCCGGTAACGATTGCGACCTTGCCGTCGAGCTTGTGTGCCATCGGTGGTTCTCTCGATCTTTCGAACTCAGGAGTGCTTCGCCGCCATTTCGCGACGGAAAGCACCAGCCGGATAAGTGCCGATCACCTTGAGTTCGCTGGAGAAGAACGACAGCTCCTCCAGCGCCAGCCGGACACTACGATCGGCGGGGTGTCCCTCGATGTCGGCATAGAACATGGTGGCGGTGAAGCTGGCATCGATCTGGTAGGATTCGAGCTTGGTCATGTTGACGCCGTTGGTGGCAAATCCGCCCATCGCCTTGTAGAGCGCGGCCGGTACGTTGCGGACCCGGAAGAAGAAGGTCGTCACGCACAGTCCGTTGCCGGCGGTCGCATCTTCTGCTGTCGCCGACAGCACGACGAATCGCGTGGTGTTGTGCGCCTCGTCCTCGATGTCGCTCTTGAGAATGTCGAGCCCATAAATTTTCGCCGCGAGCGCGGACGCAATGGCGGCGACGGAGGGATCATTGCTCTCCGATACGAGCCGCGCGGAGCCCGCCGTGTCGGCCTCCGGCACCGCTTTCAGCCCGAGGCTCCGCAGCGCGTTGCGGCATTGGCCGAGCGCCTGCACGTGGCTCATCACCGACCTGATGCCGGCGAGTTTGGCGCCCTTGCGCGCCATCAACTGGTGCCGCACCCGCAGGAAATGCTCGGCGACGATATAGAGACCCGCATTCGGCAACAGATGATGGATGTCGGCGACGCGACCGGCGACCGAGTTTTCGATCGGGATCATGGCGTACCTCGCCTCGCCCGACTTCACGGCAGCAAGTGCATCCTCGAACGTCGGGCACGCCATCGGCTCGAAATCGGGGTACATTTCCGCGCAGGCCATGTGGGAATTGGCGCCGGGTTCGCCCTGATAGGAAATCAGCCGTGACGTACTCAATGGCATAGGCGGGGCTTTTCAGGATTGTGGGGCTAGGCCAGCATTTGCCGTGCCCGTTCAAGGTCGTGCGGAGTATCGACACCGAGCGGAACCGTGTCAACGAGCGCCACGTCGATGCGCATGCCGGCCTCCAGCGCCCGCAACTGCTCGAGTTTTTCCCGCATTTCGAGCGGCGATGGAGGCAAGGTGACGAACCGCTCGAGCGCTGCACGGCGATAGGCATAGATGCCGATGTGGTGGTACAGTGGTCCCTGCCCCCAAGGCGCAGCTGCCCGCGTAAAATAGAGCGCCCGCAGCGTCCGCGATGTGAGCGGCGTGCCGACGACCTTGACCACACTGGAGGCAGTCTTCTCCGCCTCGTTGGTAATCTCGGCGGCGATGGTCGCGATGTCCGGCCCCGCGGCATGCAGCGGCGCGGCGCAGGCCTCGACCAGCCATGGATCGAGTGTCGGAAGATCGCCCTGCAGATTGACGATGATCTCGGCTTTTCCTTCCCGGTCGACAGTGTTGACGGCTTCGAAGACGCGGTCGGATCCCGACGCGTGATCGGCACGCGTCATCACGGCCTCCCCACCGGCCTTTTCAATGATCCTGACGATCTCCAGCGCATCGGTGGCAACCACAACGCGGCCGGCATCGGCTTGAACCGCGCGCCGCCAGACGTGAACGATCATCGGTTCGCCTTGGATGTCGGCCATCGGCTTGCCCGGCAACCGGCTTGCCTGCATCCGGGCAGGCACGATCACGAGCGTGTTGGTCATGGTTGCAAACCGCCTGCTTTTGCCCAATTGAGGTGACAATTCGTCTCGCCCCCTGCACTTAGAAGTGGGCCGAGGGCTGTTGCAAGGGGATTGGGATTTTCTATAGTCCGCGCGGGTACATGCCCGGCGGCGTCTGGTCGCGACGCGTTACAACGAATTGCGGGAAGGGCACGTTCGAATGGACAGCTGGATGTTCAACAAGATCGCCGGTGCAGTGCTCTCAGCACTGTTGGTGATTTTCGGCAGTGCGACGTTCATCGACATCTGGAAGAGCGGGCAGAAGCCGAAAACCGTTGGTTATACGCTGCCGGTTACCGCGGCCGGCCCGACCGCCGGCGGCGCGTCCGCCACGGCGGCGGGCATGACGTTGCCGCAGGTTGCCGAACTGATGAGCAAAGCCAACGTCTCGGGCGGTCAGGATGTGTTCAAGAAATGCGCCACCTGCCACACGCCGGACAAAGGCGGCAGGAACGGCACCGGACCCAACCTGTGGAACGTGGTCGGGCGCAAGATCGGCGCCGTTGATGGTTTCAATTATTCGAATGCCACCAAATCCAAAGGCGGCGAATGGAATTGGGACAGCCTGGTTGCTTACGTCCACAACCCAGCCGGCTACATGCCCGGTAACAAGATGGCGTTCGCCGGCATTAAGGACACATCCGAGATGGCCGATCTGATGGCCTATCTGCGGACGCTGGCCGACAGCCCGGCTGCATTGCCGCAATAACCGTGGCCGGCCCGATCCGACAGCGTTCAAAATGACAGGAATTTAACCGCCCTCGCCCGAGCAATCGGCGGGGCCGTGTTGTATGGTGGGGATTGATCGATTTCGACGCGCCCGGAGACACGACCCATGCCCGTTGTGCCTAGCCCTGCCCCCAGGGCGACTGAAACCCGCAACACTGGTCGAAACAAGACGATACGGTGTGGGTTGGCTTGTGGGCTGATCTTCGGTGGGTTGGGCCTTGCCTGGGGCTCGCTCCCACTCAAAGCCCAGTCCGCCGGCGATGAGCGGCACCACGCGCTCTCGCTCGTTGGCGAGCCGAAGTTCGGGGCCGATTTCAAGGCGTTCGACTGGGTCAACCCCGACGCGCCCAAGGCCGGCACCGTCAGGCTATGGGTGCAGGGAACATTCGACACGCTGAACGGCTTCGGCATCAGAGGCAACGCGGCGAGCGGCCTTGGCCTCGTCTATGACACGATGATGGCTGGCAGCCCGGATGAGCCCTCGACCGAATACTGCCTGGTTTGCGAATGGGTGTCCTACCCGCCTGACTTCTCATCGGCGACGTTCGAATTGCGCGAGCAAGCCCGCTTCAACGACGGCCGGCCGATTACGCCGGAGGACGCAATCTTCTCGCTCGAAGCACTGAAGAAGGCGAACCCGCGCCAAGCCGCATACTACAAGAATGTAGTCAAAGCCGAGAAGACCGGCGAACGTCAGGTGACCTTCCGCTTCGATGAGACCGGCAATCGCGAGCTGCCGCAGATCCTGGGCCAGCTCGTCATCCTGCCGAAGCATTTCTACGAAGCCAAGTCAGCCGGCGGCGACGCGCGCGACCTCGACCGGGCAACGCTGGAGCCGCCGCTGGGCTCAGGCCCCTATCGCCTGAAGTCGCTGGAGCCCGGACGCACGCTCATCTACGAACGCGTCAAGGACTGGTGGGCAAAGGATTTGCCTGTCTCCAAGGGGCAATGGAACTTCGACGAAATACGCCTCACGTACTATCGCGACAAGACGCCCGCGTTCGAAGCCTTCAAGTCCGGACAGGTCGACTTCTGGCGCGAGAACAGCGCCAAGGACTGGGTTACCCGGTTCGAGTTCGACGCCGTCAAGCAGGGCCAGGTGAAGCAGGAGAAAATCCCGATCGCTCGGGTGGCACCGATGCAGGCCTTCGTCATGAACCTGCGCCGCAAGCAGTTTCAGGACGCCCGCGTCCGCCGCGCCTTCAACTTTGCGTTCAACTTCGAACTGGCAAACAAGAACCTGTTCTATGATCAGTACGTCCGCGTCGACAGCTACTTCGGCAATTCGGAGCTGGCCGCGACCGGCCTGCCCGAGGGTCGCGAGCTCGAGCTTCTGAAAGAGGTCGAAAAGGAAATCCCACCCGAGGTGTTCACGACCGCGTGGACCAATCCCGTCTACAAGACGCCGGAGGACGAACGCAAGAATCTTGGGGCAGCGGCCAGGTTGTTGGCTGAGGCGGGCTATACGGTCAGGAACGGCGTGCTCGCCAACGCTGCCGGCGAACAATTGACGGCGGAATTTCTGGGCGCCTCACCTGACAGCGAGCGCCTTGTCCTGCCCTACATCGCTGATCTCAAGAAGCTCGGCATCAAGGCCAATCTTCGCATCGTCGACAGTTCGCAATTCCAGAGCCGGGAGCGGAACTTCGACTTCGACATCATCACCGACCAGTTCCCGCAGTCGAACTCGCCGGGTAACGAGCAGCGCGATTTTTTCGGCTCCGCCGCGGCCGACGCCAAAGGCAGCCGCAATACGATAGGCATGAAAAATCCGGGCATCGACAAGCTCATCGAAAAAGTCGTGTTCGCCAAGGACCGCGCCGAACTTATTGCCGCCACCAGGGCGCTCGACCGCGTGCTGCTGTGGAACCACGTCGTCGTGCCGCAGTATCATCTGCCCTTCGACCGGGTCGCCACCTGGAACATGTTCGGCCGTCCGGCAAAATTGCCGTCGCAGGCGACCTCGTTCCAGCAGGTCTGGTGGTTCGATGAAACCGCCGCCGCCAAGCTCGGACCAGGGCGTGGGAGGTGAGCATGGCCGGTTCGATTTCGATCGTTTGGCGTAGGTTGGGTCAAGCTTTTCGCGCGACCCAACATTGCTTGCACCGCCTGTGGACGTTGGGTCGCGCAAGGGGGCTTGACCCAACCTACGCTGGAAGCCGATCCATAAAGGTCGTCATCCCTTTTCTCTCCCATTTTTCCCTCCCTCCCCCCTTGAGGGGGAGGGCCGGGG
>JBGTIU010000005.1:0-5842 GCA_041745515.1 Hyphomicrobiaceae bacterium
CGCGGGGCTGGCCGGAGCCACGCTCGCTGCCGTCGTGTCATTGCGAGGTACGCTGCCGTGGCTGGTCGCGGTGGTCGCCGGGGTCGCGGCCTTCGGCTTGGCCGGCATTCTGCAGTCGGGCCAGCTGGCCAACCATGGGACGGCGTTTGCCGGGATAGCGGCGCTCTCTAGTCTGGGCGTATGGGCCGTACTGCGGCGGTCCGGGATTATATCGGCTGAGTAGCGCCAGCCTTCGTTTGCGCGTCAACCTCGATCCCGACTGAGGGCTTCAGGTGTTCGATGGCCAGCAGCACCGGCGTCAACATCATCCCAGTCGCGGTATGGGCCCTCGGGTCGATCGGCTCGACGCCGAAGCTCAGCTTCTCGCGCCTGCGGGCCGGCACATGCAGGGTGCCGAACATCCAATCGAACACGCCGATCACGCTGCCGAGATTGCGGTTGAAATGAATGGGATTGGTCGAGTGGTGGATCTGGTGATGCGCCGGGCTGATGAACAGACGCCCCCAGATGCCGGTGAACGCAATCCAGAAATGGGTGTGATGCAGATGTCCGATCAGATAAGTGAACGTCAAGGCGATGATATTGCTGTTGCCGAGCGTAAATTCGACCGCGGTCTTGCCGAACAGGTAGTTGAGCAGCCCACCGGTGCAGCCCATCACCACCGCCAGAATGTTGTAGAACACGATGGTATCGACCGGGTGCACGCGAGAGTTCGTCAGCGGCGACAGCACTTCGGCCGTGTGGTGAACCTTGTGGAACTCCCACAGAAAAGGGACTCGGTGACTGAGATAGTGATCAATGTAGTAGCCGAGCTCGTAGGCGACAAACAGCGCCAGCGTCAGTATGCACGACATCTGAAAATCGGATAGCGCCGACGGCTCAATTGTTCCCAGATGCGCCACCAGTTGTCCATGCGCAGCTTTGCTGACCAGCTGATAGGACAGGAACGCCCAACCCAGCAGCAGGCCTGCCACAAAGGTATTGAACAGGAAAAAGCCAATATCGGCTTTCCCCGAGGGACTGCGGATCAGGCGTTTCGGAAGGACCGCGCGGATCAGCACTCGCATTCTGATCGGCTTTCTGCGTTCGCGGCGGCTGAAGCTCATCCACAACAACGCAATGCACAGCGCGCTGAGCAGCGAAGCGAGTGACATGGAACCGCCAGGCGTCAGAAATATTTTCGCTGACATGCCGCTGATGTACGCAAGCACGACACCAGGCAAGTCGAGGAAGAATTGGGTGTTCCAAAGGATCATGACTGCTCGCTCAATGCGGTCGGGGCTGCCAAGTGATACTTCCGCAGGTCTAAAATTGTACTTAAGGGTCAGAGTTGCAGCAGCCTTCCCACCTTGACGAGGGATGCGAACACCGCCACGAACAAAGCATGACCGACAGGGTTGTCACGGCTGTCAGGAACGAGGCGGACGCCTTCGAGGCGACGATCCGCCCGCAGGCGCTCGGCGACTTCATCGGCCAGGAACAGGCACGCGCCAACCTGCGCGTCTTCATCCAGGCGGCCAAGGCTCGCGGCGACGCACTCGATCACGTGCTGTTTGCCGGCCCGCCGGGCCTCGGCAAGACGACTCTGGCACAGATCATGGCCCGGGAACTCGGGGTCGGCTTCCGTGCAACGTCCGGCCCGGTCATTTCCAAGGCCGGCGATCTTGCGGCTCTGCTGACCAATCTGGAAGAGCGCGATGTGCTTTTTATCGACGAGATTCATCGCCTCAACCCGGCGATCGAGGAAATTCTCTATCCAGCGATGGAGGATTATCAGCTCGATCTGATCATCGGTGAGGGGCCAGCCGCGCGCTCGGTGCGGATCGATCTGGCCAAGTTCACGCTGGTTGGAGCCACCACTCGCGCCGGACTGCTCACCAATCCCCTCCGTGACCGGTTCGGAATCCCGATACGACTCAACTTCTATTCCCCCGAGGAACTAGAGCTGATTGTCAGTCGGGGCGCACGCGTGCTCGGCGTTTCGATGCAGAAGGACGGTGCCATGGAGATCGCGCGGCGCTCCCGCGGGACCCCGCGGATCGCCGGACGCCTGCTCAGGCGCGTGCGCGATTTTGCGACAGTCGCAGGTGAAACGAGCATAACGGCTGTCGTTGCCGATCGCGCGCTAATGCAACTTGAAGTCGATTCCGAAGGGCTCGACGCGCTCGATCACCGCTATCTCAACTGCATTGCAAGAAATTACGATGGCGGCCCGGTTGGGGTCGAGACGATGGCGGCGGCGCTTTCCGAGCCGCGCGACGCCATCGAGGAAATCATCGAGCCGTACCTGCTGCAGCAGGGCTTCATCGGGCGAACGCCGCGCGGTCGGGTCTTGACGCTGCGGGCCTATCGGCATTTGGGACTGTCAGGTCCGTCCCGCGCGTCTGGGGCGCAGATTGGCATGTTCGATACCGATAACAGCCAGCCGGACGAAACCGGAACCGGATAACGATTTTTTGATGCGGCCTTGATGTGCGCCTTGATGCTCAGGCACGCTATTCGCACCACCGGGCTCCTGGACGATTGCTTCGCTCGACACTGTGGGGAAGTCGGATTGATCTCGCGTCGTCAAATCTTGGCTGGTTTGGGAGCCTTCGTTGCGGGAGCGGCGGGGCTCGGCGGCTACGCGTTTGGGGTCGAGCCGCGCCGGCTGTCAATCACGAGCTACCGATTGACGCCGCCGCGCTGGCCGCTTGGCCTCAAACTGCGGTTGGCCGTTATCGCGGACATTCACGCGAGCGAGCCCTGGATGCCCGTCAGCCGCATCGACGAGATCGTTGGCGCCGCTAACCTGTTGGCGCCCGATGCGGTGCTGCTGCTCGGCGACTACACCAGCGGCTCTCGCATGGTGCACCGGGCCGTGCCCGACGCCGAATGGGCTGCTGCCCTGGCCAAGTTGAAAGCGCCACTCGGCACGCACGCTATTCTCGGCAATCACGACTGGTGGAACGATCGGCCGGTCCAGAAGGCGATGGCCGGTCCGCCGAAGTGCCGTCAGGCTATGGAGGCCGCCGGCCTCAAGGTCTACGAAAACGACGCCGTTCGACTGGAGAAAAACGGCCAACCGTTCTGGATCGCCGGACTAGGCGATCAGTGGGCGTTCCATCGCAACCGCGACCGCAAGAGTAAAGACCGCTTCGGTTATCGCGGCGTCGATGATCTGCCGGCAACGCTCGCTCGCGTCAGCGACGACGCACCGGTGATCCTGATGGCGCATGAGCCGGACATATTCCCGCGCGTGCCCGATCGGGTTGCGCTGACGCTGTCGGGACACACCCATGGCGGACAGGTGCAGGTCTTCGGCTATGCGCCCATCGTGCCCAGTCGTTACGGCCAGCGCTATGTCTATGGGCATATTGTCGAGGACAACCGCAATCTGATCGTGTCGGGCGGGCTTGGGTGCTCCGGCTATCCGGTTCGATTCGGCGTGCCACCGGAAATCGTCGTTGTCGAGCTGGGTGGCTCCAATGTCTGACGGCTGGCCCGATCTCGCGGGCCGGCTGGTCGGCGATGGCGGCGCACGCCATCACGTTCTGCCGGTACGCGTTTACTTCGAGGACACCGACTTTTCCGGCCTCGTCTATCATGCCTCCTACGTGCGCTGGTGCGAGCGCGGGCGTTCCGATTTTCTGCGGCTTGCCGGCAACGAACATCGGAGGCTGGTCGACGGCAACGATGCGCGCGAGCCCTCAGCATTTGTCGTCCGACGGATGACGCTCGAATTTCTGAAACCCGCGCGCATCGACGACATCCTCGAAGTGGCGACGCGAGTGCGCACTTTGGGAGCGGCGTCGATGGTTCTGGATCAGCGCATCGCGCGGGATGGAAAGCCGATCTTCGAGGCCGTAGTGACGGTCGTCCTGGTCTCGAGGTCGGGCAAGGTTCTGCGCATCGCCCGAGAGCTTAGATCCGGTCTGACGCCAGCTTCGGTCGATCCCTGTTGAAAACTACAGCCGCGCGGCACCTTGGGCCGCCCATCGGCGTCGCGTTTCGGTCATATTGCGTTGCGATACGCCGTGGTCTTCAGAGTAAGGCTCGCAAGAACTTCCGCGGATCAAATGAAATTCAAGGGTGGCGCAAGGCTGCGCCAGCCTCATTTCGGCTGTTCTGATGAGATGATGCTTGGTTGCGGCCGCCAGAAGGACGCGGGAGATCGACCTGACGATAGGCACGGCAACGAACAAGAAGGCGCGGGTGGGGAATGGTCGATAGCCTGAAGACTGTGGGCGCAGGCGGGGGCATGGCGTTCCTGGACCTGTTTTTCTCGGCCCACATCGTCGTGAAACTCGTGATGATCGGCCTGTTGCTCGCCTCGGTGTGGTCGTGGGCGATCATTGTCGAGAAGCTGGTTTCGTTCCGCCGTGCGAGGCTCGAGGCCGACAAGTTCGAGCAGCTGTTCTGGTCAGGTCAGTCGCTGGAAGAGCTTTACACCGGCTTATCACGGGTCAAAACGATCGCGATGGCGGCATTGTTCGTTGCGGCGATGAGGGAATGGAAGCGCTCGGTCGAGGGCAACATCCGCGCGCTCGGCGGCATTCAAATGCGGGTTGAAAAAGTGATGGACGTAACGATCAGCCGTGAGATGGAGCGGCTCGAGCGGCGCCTGCTGTTCCTGGCAACAGTCGGCTCGACGGCGCCGTTCGTCGGCCTGTTCGGCACGGTGTGGGGCATCATGACAAGCTTCCAGTCGATCGCGGTGTCGAAGAATACGAGCCTTGCCGTCGTCGCGCCGGGCATCGCCGAGGCGCTGTTTGCCACCGCCATTGGCCTGGTCGCCGCTATCCCTGCAGTGGTGTTCTACAACAAATTCTCGGCCGATGCCTCCCGGCTCGGCCAGCGGCTCGAAGCGTTCGCCGACGAGTTCTCGGCCATCGTATCGCGCCAGATCGATGTGAGGAGCTGATGGACCGCCAGTTTCTTATACAGCGGGTAGCCCAATTCACTTCTCCTCCCCCTTTGACGGGGGAGGAAGACGCGGCTGGTTTTTTGCTCTTCGCAAAAAATCGATTGCCGCGTCAGGTGGGGGTGAAAGCTTCAACACCAGTTGACACTTCTGATACCCCCCAGCCCGGCCCTCCCCCTCAAGGGGGGAGGGAGGGAAAAAACGAAGAGAGTTGAGGTTCCCATGGGCGCTAGCATCAGGGCAGCCGGAGCAGGCGGGCGCAAGCGGCGAGCCACACGCCACGCGCCGATGAGCGAGATCAACGTGACGCCGTTCGTCGACGTGATGCTTGTCCTGTTGATCATTTTCATGGTGGCTGCACCGCTGATGACCGGCGGCGTGCCGCTGGATCTGCCGCAGGCCAAGGGAAGGCAGCTTGACAGCCAGAACAAGGAACCCGTCGTGGTGTCGATCGCCAAAGATGGGCAGATCTATCTTGGCCAGCAGGACAAGGACACGATCAAGCTCGACGAGCTGGGTTCAAAATTGCAAGCCGTCATGAAGGCGCGTGGCGGCGATCCGGCCAACGACGAGGCGATCTTTGTGCGCGGCGATCGCACGGTCGACTACGGAACAGTTGCCAGGGTTATGTCACGGATCAAGGAAGCCGGCTTTCGCAAGTTATCGCTTGTGACCGAGACGGAAGCAGGAGGATAGCAAGAGCATGCCGTTTGGACTGACACTCTCGGTCCTGTTGCATGTCGGCGTCCTGGCCTGGGCGCTGATCAACTTCCAGTCGACCTCAGCCCTCAATCTGCCGAGCGAGATCCCGGTCGAAGTGTCGATCATTTCGCAACTCGATCTCGAACTGAAGCAGAGGAAGGGTGACAGCCTGTCGAAGAATTCCGAAGTGGCGATGAGCGCCGGCCAGAAGCCATCGCCTCAGGATGCGCCGAAGCC
>JBGTIU010000006.1:0-4392 GCA_041745515.1 Hyphomicrobiaceae bacterium
CACCGATCAGGCGCACCCGAAGATCGTTCGACAGAGGTTTGGTCATGTGGACTGGCCTCCTCCGCCAGTCCACAGCATGAATCACTGTTCGAGCCGTTTGGGAATCCCCAACGATTCCGTTAGATGGGAAAATGCTCTAACTCCGCCGGGACCTGGGTGGCCCACCGAGTTTCGATCTGTTGAGGGATATTTGCGGGCGGAAAAAAGCAACGGACAGTCTTCACACCCTAAGCACCTGCGGTGCTGACACCGGCGCCGAGCGGCACAAACCGGCGCGAGGCCACCAGACGAAGGGCTCCTTCGGCCCCTCATTGCAATTGCAATGAGAGCTTCCGGTTCCGGAGAATGAAAACTGCAGTCAACCGACAGGCGGCCATTCGTGCAGCTCCTCAGATAATTCTACCTCGGATCCAGGATGTTACGACCTCCGTCACCATGACGACCGCGAAGATCACGAGCAGGACCAGGCTGACCTGATCCCAGTAGAGATTGTTCAACGCCTGATCGAGAGCGACGCCGATGCCGCCGGCGCCGACGAGCCCAAGCACAGCGCTTTCGCGGATATTGATATCCCAGCGGAACAGCGCGACGGACCAGAAGGCGGGCTCGATCTGCGGCCAGAAGCCCTTGACAAGAATACTCGGCCGCGACGCGCCCGTCGCTTCCAGCGCTTCGATCGGGCCGGGGCGCGCCTCCTCGATCGCCTCCGCAAGCAGTTTGCCGACAAACCCAATGGAGCGAAATGCAATCGACAGGACCCCCGCAATCGCGCCGGGACCGAAAATCGCCACGAATAGCAAGGCCCAAACCAACGAACTGATCGACCGCGACGACACGAAAACGAACTGCGCAATCCAATGCAGCACCGTCGAATGCGTGACATTGCGGGCGGCCAGCAGGGCCAGGGGCGCTGCCATTAGGATTGCGAGGGTTGTACCGAGTGTCGCGATGTGGATGGTTTCGATCAAAGCGTCGTGCACCGACACTGGATAAACCTTCCAGTCGACCGGCCACATCCGGCGGAACAGGTCGAGGGTCTGCGCCGGAGCGTCCCACAGGAACTCCGGGATGATCTCGATATTCTGCACGGACCAGACGAGGGCTGCGACCGACAGCAGATAAGCGGCATACCGCCCCAGCCGCTCCAGTGGAGTAAAACGGGACCATGTTCGGTGCGGCGGCGCACCTGCATTGGAGGCATCGGCATGAGTTTTCACGTTTGGATCGCCCTCATTGGAACAGCCGCCGCATGCGTCCGGTCACGAGTTCGCTCGCAATGACCAGCGCGATGATGACCAGGAGGATCGTCAGCACAAAGTCGTAGTCGAAACGCTGGTAGGCCGTGAACAGCGTCGCCCCGATACCGCCGCCGCCAACGATCCCGACCATCGTCGAGTTTCGCAGGTTCGAATCGAGCTGATACGCGGAGAAGCCGATGAACCTCGGAAGCACCTGCGGCATCACGCCGAATACGAGGACCTGTGCAAAGCTGGCGCCGGACGCGCGCACCGCCTCGACCTGCTTCAGGTTCAACTCCTCGATCGCCTCCGCGAACAACTTGGAAACGAACCCCATAGAGCCGATCACCAGTGCCAGACAGCCTGCAAGCGCGCCGAAACCGACAGCCTTCACGAACAGGATCGCAACAATCAGATGGTGGAACGAGCGGCAGAAGGCGATGACCGAACGTCCGCACCAAGACGCCCATGCGGGCATCAGGTTGCGCGCGGCGACAAGTCCGAGCGGAATCGAGAGAAGCACACCCAGAAACGTCGAGAGGATAGCGATCTGGATCGACTCGAGCATGCCGGTTTTCAGCAAATCGAGCTTGTCCGCGGCGAGGTTTGGCGGCCACATGCGTCCGAGAAGTCGCGAACCCTGCTCGATCCCGCGTAGGAACCGCTCGGCGGTGATATCGAGCGTGCTCAAGGCATAAATCGTGTATAGGCCAAAAGCGATCCACGCGGCCCTTTTGACCCAGGCTGCAGGGAATGCCTGGCGCGAGATATCAACTGGCCTGGTCATTCAAGCCAACTTTCACCGCCGTAAATTGCGGCGAGGTGATGATCCGTCAGCTCTGCTGGGGTACCGTCGAATACGATAGCTCCCCCGGCCATGCCGATGACCCGGCTTGCGAACCGCCGCGCCAGCTCGACGTTGTGGATGTTGATGACCACGGGGATGCCGCGATCGCCGGTCAGCCGCTCGAGGATCTCCATGATCTCGACGGAAGTCTTTGGATCGAGCGAAGATGTCGGTTCGTCCGCCAGGATCAGATCCGGATCCTGCATGAGCGCCCGCGCAATGCCCACGCGCTGCCGCTGTCCACCCGAAAGCTGATCCGCGCGCCGCGTCGCGAAGTCGCCGAGCCCGACCGCGTCCAAGAGTTGAAACGCTTTGGCGACATCCTCGGCCGAGAACCGGCGCATGAAGGCGGTCCATGCCGAGACATAGCCGAGGCGGCCCGTCAGCACGTTTTCGATGACCGAGAGACGTTCGACAAGGTTGTATTCCTGATGCACCATGCCAATGCGGCGGCGGGCAAAGCGTAGCTGCCGCCGCGAAAGCGCGGTCAGATCCGTCCCCGAAAGCAGAATTTGCCCGGCCGATGGCGCAACCAGCCGATTGATGCAGCGGAGCAACGTCGATTTGCCGGTGCCGGATGGGCCGATGATGGCCGTCACGCCGCGTCCTGTAATCGTTAGATTTATATCTCGCAGAATTGGCTTGCCGCGCACGTACTCCTTGCCGAGTTTTCGGATGACGAGGCTGGCCTCAACCGTTCCTCCTGCCGTTGCGCCGGGAGGGGGAACGGTTTGCGGTTGCGCTAGCATACAGCAAGTCTCATTGCTTTGGCGTCTGTGGTTGCTGCTGCTGCGCCTTCTTGGCCGCTGCTTCCGCCTCCCGCTTGGACTCGGCTTCGTAGGCGGCCTTGTTATAGGGCGTGCCCGACTTCTCCGCGACATCGCGGACAACCGCCCAATCCTTCTTGTAGGTGATCGGCAGAAAGCGATCGTCGCCATTGAATTCTTTCTGCATCGCCGGCGAGAAGCGGAAGTCGTAGAAGCAGCTTCTGAGTTTGGCACCGAGTTCGGGCTTCAGGTCATGGGCATGCGCGAACGATGACGTCGGGAACACCGGGCTGGTATAGATCACCCGCATATCGTCTTTCTTGATCGTGCCGCGCGTGATCATGCGTTCGAACACGTCCGAGGCGACGGCTGCCATATCGTAGTCGCCGGCTGCGACACCCAACAGCGATTTATCATGCCCGCCGGACATCAGTGGCTTGTAGTCCGCGTCCGGCTTCAAGCCCAAATCCGGGAATAGCACGCGCGGAGCGAGATTACCCGAATTGGACGAGGGCGAGGTGTGCGCAACTTTCTTGCCTTTGAGGTCTTCCAGTTTTTGAAAGCTGCTTGATGCCTTCACTACCGCGATCAGATTGTATCCCCGAACGGTGTCGCCGAGCCCCTTGGCGGCGAACGGAACGGCGCCAGCAAGGTTGACGGCAAAACCGGTTGGTCCTGTCGAGAAGCCAGCGAAATGAAGCCGGCCCGAACGCATGGCTTCGATCTCGGCGGCGTTCGACTGCACCGGATAGTAGACAATGCGTTTGCCCGTGCATTGGCTGAGGTGATCGGTGAAAGGCTTGAAGATGTTCGCGTAGACGGCCGGATCTTCGACCGGTGTATAGGCCCAGATTAAGGTCGAGGGGTCCCGCTGCTTGGCTGAATCTTTCGGCGCGTCGGCGACCAGATCGCCGTCCTCGTCGCAAAAAAGCGTTTCTAACTGGCCACGGTTCTTGCAAGCGTCCTGCGCCGACGCGGACGCCGCGAACGCCAGGCAAGCGCCGGCTGACAGGACCGCGACAGCTAAGTTGGACAGTTTAAGGGATTGCATGGTCTTCTCCCAGAGTTGAACCCGTCGTTAATGTTGCGGGCTTGAAGTTGGCCGGTTCCGAAAGCCTAGCGGCCAACCCTGTCGGACACCTGTCAAGCTGGTTGGTTGGCAATCATGACTCACATCCTGCTTGTCGAAGATCATGCCGACCTGGCGGACGCTATCGCAACGCTATTCCGCCGCCGCCGATTCATCGTAACTCACGTCAGCACGGGCGAGCAGGCGTTTCAGTTATTGGACACGACAGCGTTCAAGCTGATCATCCTCGATCTCATGTTACCGGGTGTGCTTGGCCCAGAAGTGCTAAAATCCATCCGTGCTGCAAAAATCGGCGTCCCCGTGCTCGTCATAACGGCGCGCGCGGAAATCGATGCCAAGATCAGCCTGTTGGACCTCGGGGCCGACGATTACCTCGTCAAGCCGTTCGATTTGCGGGAACTCGAGGCCCGAGCACGCGCGTTGCTACGCCGGCCCGCGGGCGCAGCGGCG
>JBGTIU010000007.1:0-16837 GCA_041745515.1 Hyphomicrobiaceae bacterium
CGCGCTCGCCGAGCTTCTGGCCCGCGAGCACGGCAAGACCATCGCCGACGCCAAGGGCGACATCCAGCGTGGCCTGGAGGTGATCGAGGTCTGCATCGGCGCGCCGCACATGATGAAGGGCGAGTTCACCGATGGCGCGGGGCCCGGCATCGACATCTATTCCATGCGTCAACCGCTGGGCGTGGTCGCCGGCATCACGCCGTTCAATTTCCCGGCGATGATCCCGATGTGGAAGTTCGGGCCCGCGCTCGCCTGCGGCAACGCCTTCATCCTCAAGCCCTCGGAGCGCGACCCCGGCGTGCCACTGATGCTCGGCGAACTGATGCTGGAAGCCGGCTTGCCGGCCGGCGTGCTCAACGTCGTCAACGGCGACAAGGAGAGCGTCGACGCCATCCTCGATGATCGCGACGTGATGGCGATCGGCTTCGTCGGCTCGACGCCGATTGCCGATTACATCTACAGCCGCGGCTGCGCCAACGGCAAACGCGTGCAGTGTTTCGGCGGCGCCAAGAACCACATGATCGTCATGCCCGACGCCGACATGGACCAGGCTGTCGACGCGCTGGTCGGTGCGGGCTACGGAGCGGCCGGCGAACGCTGCATGGCGGTGTCGGTCGCGGTGCCGGTGGGCAAAAGCGCGGCCGACCGCTTGATGGACAAGCTGATACCCCGCGTCGAGAGCCTGAAGGTCGGCCCCTCGACCGATGCCAGCGCCGACTTCGGACCCCTGGTCACCAAGGAAGCACTCGCTCGCGTGAAGAACTACGTCGAGGTCGGCATCAAGGAAGGCGCGAAGCTCAGGGTCGATGGCCGCAATTTCAAGATGCAGGGCTACGAGAACGGCTTCTACATGGGCGGCTGTCTCTTTGACGAAGTCACCAAAGATATGCGGATCTACAAGGAGGAGATCTTCGGCCCCGTGCTGTCGGTGGTGCGCGCCAAGACCTACGAGGAAGGGTTGGGCCTCGCCAACGACCACGAGTACGGCAACGGCGTCGCGATCTTCACGCGCGATGGCGATGCGGCACGTGACTTCGCCTCCAAGGTGCAGGTCGGCATGGTCGGCATCAACGTGCCGATCCCGGTGCCGCTCGCTTATTACACGTTCGGCGGTTGGAAGCGCTCCGGCTTCGGCGATTTGAACCAGCACGGGCCGGATGCGTTCCGGTTCTACACTAAGACCAAGACGGTCACCTCCCGCTGGCCGTCGGGCGTGAAGGACGGAGCGGAGTTCGTCATTCCGACGATGAAGTAGGGGGTGTTGCGGCTCAAGACTGCAGGAACCTCCAGGGGTATGAATTGGCCGTCCCGGAATACGAAGCTATTCGACGAGGATTACTTCGCCGAGGTATAAGTGGTGCGGGCTGGTCGATCATTACGGCTGCTGCTAGAGTGGGTGGAATGGACTATCGCGACATCATCACGGTCGATCCGAACATCCGTAGCGGCAAGCCCTGCATTCGCGGCATGCGCATCACTGTGTCGGACGTCCTCGAGTACCTCGCTGGCGGCATGAGCGAGGACGAGATTTTGCGCGATTTTCCATACCTGACGCGCGATGACATCCGCGCATGCCTCGCCTTTGCGGCCGAGCGTGAGCGGCGCATCCTTTTCGCAAGCGCGCCGTGAGACTGGTCTTCGACGCGAACCTGTCGCCGCGATTAATAAACCTATTGTCCGATCTGTTTCCTGGCTCGACCCATGTATTTGATTTTGGCAAGACACCGGCGACTGATGACTTGATCTGGGCGTTCGCGAGGCGGGACGGAGCCGTGATCGTCACTAAGGATAGCGACTTCTATCATAAGAGCGTCACGTTCGGCCCGCCACCTCAAGTCATATGGATTCGCGCTGGAAACTCATCGACCGGAGTGATTGCGGAGATTCTTCGATCGAGCGTTGCGGAGATTGCCAAGTTTGAGAGTGAAGTAGAGACTGGTCTCCTCATCCTGGACCCGAAACGCTGATCAAGCGGAAGGGCTAGAGGTCTTGGTGGAGTACCCGGAAAAAATGGCCAATTCCCCTGCCCCCACGCCTGTGTCGACCTCCTTCTGGCTCATGAAAACCGAGCCTGATGCGTTCTCGTGGGAGGACTGCAAGGCCCGCGGCGCCAAGGGCGAGCCGTGGACAGGGGTGCGCAGCTTCCAGGCGCGCAACAACATGCGCGCGATGAAGCTCGGCGACCTCGCCTTCTTCTACCATTCGAATATCGGCAAGGAGATCGTCGGCGTGGTGAAGGTCATCGCGCTGGCCCATGCCGACGCCGACGACGATACCGGCACCTGGGAATGCGTCGATGTGAAAGCCGTATGTGACATGCCAAAGCCCGTGTCGCTGGAGGCGGCAAAGGCCAATCCGAAGCTGTCTGAGATGGCGCTCGTCACCTCGATGCGGCTGTCGGTGCAGCCGGTCACGGCAGCCCAATGGAAGATTGTGTGCAAGATGGGCGCCCTCGACCCGAAGCGGATCAAGGGATGATCGCCGACCGGGCGGCCTTCATCCAATCCAACACGAAACTGCTGTCGCCAGCTCTGGTCCCGGAGATCAAGCTCTATCTTGCCGAAGAGTCTTTGCCGATCTGGCTGAAGACCGAGGAGGAACTCGGGCAAATGAACCTGCCGCCGCCGTACTGGGCGTTTGCCTGGGCGGGCGGGCAAGCGTTGGCCCGCTATCTCCTCGACAACCCAGCGACCGTCGCGGGCCGGACGGTGGTCGACATCGGCTGCGGTTCGGGGCTGACGGCAATCGCACCGATGCTGGTCGGCGCCGCCTCGGCGCTTGCTGCCGACATCGATCTGCTGGCGCTCGCGGCGACAACGCTCAATGCTGGCGTTAACGGCGTCGCCGTTGCCGTCACCTCCGCGAATTTGCTGGCGCACGCCCCTCGCGCCTTCGACATCACGCTGATCGGCGACCTGTTCTACGAACGGCCGCTGGCTACTTCTGTGCTGGCTTACATCGAAGCCGCTGCCGCAGGGGGCAGCCTGGTGCTGATCGGCGATCCGCAGCGCACCTACTTTCCGCGTGGACGCTTTGCCCAAGTCGCTGAATACAGCGTGCCGGTAACACGCGAACTCGAGGACAACGACATCAAGCGCACCGCCGTCTGGCGGTTGGGCGGGGACCTCGCGTATCCTTGACAAGGGCAATCGCTGCTTGCGACCGTCCGCGGTGCTGTTGCCTCCTGTTGCGAAAGGACGCCATGGGGACCTACGTCCGCCCCGATTGCCTCGCCAATGCACTCGCTTGCCGTGCCGGCGGTGCCGGCGTGCTGGCAGGCGGCACTGACTATTGGCCGGCGCGGGTCGGCCTCGTCGGTTGCCCATCCGGCTCGGCGACTGTGCTCGATTTGAGCGGGCTCGGCGAGCTTCGGGCCATCACCGAGTTTCGGTCTGAGACCCGCATCGGCGGGCTGGCGACGTGGACCGACATCGCCGAAGCGGCCCTGCTGCCGCAGCTCCGCGCCTTGCAAATGGCGGCAGTCGAAGTCGGCGGAAGGCAGATTCAAAATCGTGGCACCATCGGCGGCAATCTTTGTAACGCATCGCCGGCCGCCGACGGGGTTCCGGCACTGCTGGCGCTCGATGCAGAGGTCGAGTTGGCAAGCGTGCGCGGCTCGCGACGCTTGAAGCTTGAAGACTTTTTGCTCGGGCCGCGACAAACTGCGCTACTCCCCGACGAATTGCTGATCGCCGTCGTCGTGCCGAAGCCTGCGGGCGATGTTCGATCGCATTTCATCAAGCTCGGCGCACGCAGGTATCAGCTGATCTCGATCGTGATGGTGGCCGGGGTTCTGGAGCGAAAAAGTGGTCGGGTCGTGAAAGCGCGATTGGCGGTCGGCTCATGTTCGGCAGTGGCGCAGCGGCTGCCGGAGCTGGAGGCGGCCCTCAAGGGACGAACCTGCGATGCAACGCTTGGCGACGGGGTGACGCCCAGCCACTTGAGTGCGCTCGCGCCAATCGACGATATTCGCTCCGATGCCGCTTATCGGCGCGAGGCAGCGCTGGTGCTTGCGCGCCGGTTGTTGGCAGAACTCGGTGGCGGGCCATGAACGTAATTCCGCGACCATTATTGAACTTCAGCGTCAACGGCCGCAGCATCGCGTTAACCGCCGATCCCATGACGCGACTGAGCGATGCGCTGCGCGAAGATCTCGGACTCAAGGGCACCAAGATCGGCTGCAACGCGGGTGACTGCGGAGCTTGCACTGTTCTGGTTGATGGGCAGGAAGTCTGTGCCTGCCTGATCGCCGTCGGGCAATGCACAGGTGCGAGCATTATCACCGTCGAGGGCCTGGCGGCGGGCGGCAAGCTGACCGCGTTGCAGGACGCGTTCCACCGGCACGGGGCCGCCCAATGCGGCATCTGCACTCCGGGCATGTTGATGGCGGCGACGGGACTGCTGGGACGTAATGCGCGGCCAACCAGGACACAGGTGGAGGACGCGCTCGGCGGGGTGCTGTGTCGCTGCACCGGCTATCAGAAGATCGTCGAGGCGGTTCTGGATGCGGCATTGGGCGTCGCTCCCGCCGTCGAGGAAATGGGCGCCGTTGGCTCGTCGCTGCCAAAGGTGGACGGGATTACCAAGCTCACCGGGACCGAGCGCTTCGGCGATGATGCGGTGCCGGCCGATGCACTGCGGGTGCGAGTGATCCGCTCACCCTATGCACGCGCGGCGCTCACGCTCGGCGACCTGGCGGACTTCAAGGCGCGCCACCCGGAAATTGTGGCCGTTCTGACCGCCGCCGACGTGCCGCACAATGCGCACGGCATCTATCCCGATATCAAGGATCAACCGGTTCTGGCCGAGGGCCATGTCCGTTATCGCGGCGAACCGGTGTTGGCGCTTGTTGGTCGAGCGAACGCCCTCGCAGCCGTCGACGAAACGAGCCTGCCGCTTGACTACCAGCCGTTGCCGCCGGTCATCGGCATCGACGCGGCGAAGGCCGCGGGAGCCGTGCAGCTCCACGCCAATCGGTCAGGCAATATTCTGGCCGATGGCGGCGTGCGCCGTGGCGTTGTGGAACAGGCATTCGCTCAATCCGCACATATTGCGGCGACCACATACGAAACCAGCTTCGTCGAACACGCCTACATCGAGCCGGAGGCCGGGTGGGCGGAGCGCCGCGGTGACAAGATCGAACTGCATGTCTCGACTCAGACGCCCTATCAGCATCGCGATGAGACGGCCCGCGTTCTTGGGCTCGACAAAACCCAGATCCGGCTGATCCCGACGGCTTGCGGCGGCGGCTTCGGCGGCAAGCTCGACCTCAACGTGCACCCGATCGTGGCGTTGGCTGCATGGCTGACGGGCAAGCCGGTGGCGTATGCGTACACGCGTCCAGAGAGCATGGCGGCCTCGACCAAGCGGCATCCTGCACGCGTCCATGTGCGGGTCGCGTGCGATGCGTCCGGGCGCTTGACCGCGTTCCAGTCGAACGCCGAGCTCGACACGGGAGCCTATGCCAGCTGGGGGCCGACCGTCGCCAACCGTGTCCCTGTTCACGCCTCCGGTCCTTACGCCGTACCGAACGCACTCACCAGGGGCACGGCTTATTTCACCAACGCGCCGCCGTCGGGCGCGTTTCGAGGCTTCGGCGTGCCCCAAAGCGCAATCGCGAGCGAAGCGGCAATGGACATGCTGGCCGACCGCCGCGGCATGGACTGGCTGGACTTCCGCCGCCGCAACGCGCTGGTCGCAGGCGGTGTGACCATCACCGGGCAGCGCCTCGACGCTTCCGTCGGCATCGTTGCGACCATCGATGCGGTCGAGCCTTTCTGGCGCGAGTGGAGCGCGGCGGCGGCCGAGTTCAATCGTGGAGAAAGCCTGCTGCGGCGCGGCGCCGGCATTGCCTGCTCGTGGTACGGCATCGGCAACACAGCGCTGTCGAACCCGTCCGAGATGTGCGTCGGCGTCGATGCGCAAGGGCACGTCACGCTCTACAGCGGCGCGGTCGATATCGGCCAGGGTTCCAACACCATCATGGTGCAGATCGCGGCCTATGCGCTCGGCGTGCCGCCCGACAGGATCCGTCTGGTGTCCGGCGATACCGGACTGACGCCCGACGCCGGCAAGACCAGCGCGTCGCGACAGACGTTCGTTTCCGGCAAAGCCTGCCAGCTTGCCGCGCTGGACCTGCGCCGGCAGTTGTTCATCCGCGCAGGCGCGCCAAGCGATCTGGTCGAGGATACATCGGTCAAACTGAATCTTGGAAGAGGACAGATCGCAATCGAAACGCTGTCAGGCATTTATCGCGGGAGCCTGGGCGATATCGCAGCCGATGCCCGCGGTACGGTCTTGATGGGCAGCGGACGTTTCGACCCGCCGACCACGCCGCTGGACAAGAACGGTCAGGGCAACCCGTACGCGTGCTACGGCTTTGCGACCCAGGTTGCGCTGGTCGAGGTCGATCAGGAGCTCGGCACGACCCACGTGTTGAAGATCGCCGCCGCCCACGATGTCGGCCGGGCCATCAATCCGCAACAGGTCGAGGGACAGATCCATGGGGGTATCGCGCAAGGCATCGGGCTCGCGCTGATGGAGGAATATGTTCCCAGCCGCACGGAGAACCTGCACGACTATCTGATTCCGACGGTCGGCGACGTACCGGAGATGACGACAATAATTATCGAAGATCCCGCAATCGATGGTCCCTACGGCGCCAAGGGCGTCGGCGAGCCGGCGCTGATCTCGACCGCGCCGGCGATCTTCGGCGGCATCTTCAAGGCGGTCGGCGTCCGGGTACGCAAGGTGCCGGTGTTGCCGCATCGGCTGCTCGCCGCGATCCGCGAAGGCAAGAGGCAGGGCCGATGAGCGAGGTCAACATCCGACCGATATCTAGCCTTTCTTCTCCTCCCCCCTTGAGGGGGAGGGCAATTGCGTTTGCCAACACCCCCTCTCCCCGTTTTACACGGGGCGAGGGCAAAAAAGTCGGGTTTGGGCACGACCGTGACAGAAATAACCTCTAGCGACGAACCGATCCGCTGCGATGCCTGCCCGGTGCTGTGCCGCATCCGATTGGGCACGACCGGAGCGTGCGATCGCTACGGCAATGTCGGTGGCAAACTCGTGCGCACCGATCCGCTCGTGCTGCTCGAGCGTGCGGTCGAGGACGGCCGCGGCGCCGTGCGCTTTCTCGATCAGGAGCGTGACTGGGACGGACGCATCGTTCATGGGCCCGACACCTTCGGCACCGGCATCGGCGCGACCCCGACCTATCCGGACTATAAGCCGGCGCCCTTTATTGTTTCCAGTCAGGTCGAGGGCGTCGATTTCGTCACCGTCGTGACGGAGGGGATTTTCAGCTACTGCGGCGTCAAGGTGAAGATCGACACCGACCGCTTCATCGGACCGGAAACTGCCCCGGTCCGCGCCAATGGCGAGCAGGTCGGCCATGTGACCACTCACGAATACGGCTCGCAGATGCTGTCGCTCGGCGGGGTGCATCATCTGACCGGTGGCTCCAAGGCAGAAGGCAACGCGACGTGCGACGCGCTGCTGGCGCTGTGCAACAAGCAGGCGGTCGAACTGTCGATCGATGGCGGCTCGACCGTCGTGGTGCAATCGAACCGGGCGCCGGTCATCGATGGCGTAACCGAGTCGAGGATGCGGGTCGGCTGCGGCTCGGCTGTGACCGGCATTTTCGCCAAGCAATGGCTCGACCTTGCCGACGAAGTCGTCGTAGTCGACGAGCACATCACCGGCGTTTTCACCGAGCATCAGGCCGGCCGACTGCTGGACGTCAGGCCGTCGGGTTTGAAAATCCGCGGCCGCAAATCGACGCCCGGACGCTACTTCAAGGTTGCCGAGCCGGGCATGGGCTGGGGTGGCACCAACCTGCGCGATCCGCTGGAGATCATCAAAGGATTCGACGCCAAGCTGGCCTGGCCCGGCCTGCGGCTGTTCATGGTCTCTACCACGGGCGAGCATTACGCCTGGTACGTCCTCGATGAAAAACTCGTACCGCAACGGGCCGATCCGCCGGCTGCAATTGAGAACCTGGTCGAGCGCATCGCGGAGAACTGCGAGCCTGCATTGTCGACGGTGCTGTTCATGGGTGGGGCAGGCGGATCGCTGCGCGCCGGCGTGACGGAGAACCCGGTGCGGCTGACGCAATCAGTGAAGGGCCGGCTGACGCGCGTGACCTGTGGCGGCGCGCCCGCCTACGTCTGGCCGGGTGGTGGCATCACCGTGATGGTCGATGTGGCGGGGCTGCCGGACAACGCGACGGGTTACGTGCCGACGCCCGCCCTGGTGTTTCCGATCGAGTTCACCATGCGGCTCAACGACTATGCCGCGATGGGCGGACACATGGAGCATGTTGTGTCGCTGGATCAAGTCAAGGCGCGGCACGACGTCGTTCTGGCGGGGTCCAGGACATGACCGCGACCGCACGATTGCTGGCCGGGAATCGATTGCATCTTCAGCATGGGCCGATCGACCTGATCATCGGCGCTGAGGGCACAGCGCCCGAGGTCGCGTGCGCCTATCGCGCGGCGGCGCTGGTATTTCCTGGTATTCTTCCAACCCTTGTCGCCGAGTTGGAGGACCTGCGTGCGCCTACCTCGGAGATCAAAGAGGCATTTGATGGGCCGGTCGCGCGCCGCATGGCGGCAGCGGTATGGCCTTATCGCAGCCGTTTCATCACGCCGATGGCGGCGGTCGCGGGCAGCGTCGCCGACGAAGTGCTTGGCGTCCTGTGCGCGACTGCGAACTTGCGCCGTGCCTACGTCAACAACGGCGGCGATATCGCGATTCACCTCACTCACGGCGCGACATTTGCCGTGGGCGTCGTGGGTGATCTGGCGGTGCCCGCGATTAACGCGCGACTGACGATCCGCCCGGAGGATGGCATCGGCGGCATGGCGACCTCGGGCTGGCGAGGGCGCTCGCAGTCGCTTGGCATCGCCGATGCGGTGACCGTGCTGGCCACCACCGCCGCTGCCGCCGACGCCGCCGCAACGATGATTGCCAATGCCGTCGACATCGATGATCCCGCAATCGAGCGGCGCCCCGCGCGCGAGGTCAAATGCGACAGCGATCTCGGGGTCCTGCCGGTTACCGTCGCCGTCGGGCCGTTGGCGCCGGGGCAGCTTGCGAGGGCGCTGGATGCCGGGGTCGCGCGTGCACGCGAAATTCTCTCCCAACAATTGATTGTGGCGGCCTATATTCAGTTGCAAAGTGGGTGTCGCACTGTTGATGCGCGGGCGCTTGGCCTGCAGGCTGCTTGAGAAAGGCGACTGATGAACGACGTCTCGGTTCGCAAGACGCAACTGCTGATCGACAAGATCTACCACGATGGCGGCACGCCGCTCGACCAGCCACGGCTGCGCGGCGCCATCCTGGCTGTCGTCCGGAACCCGTTCGCCGGACGCTTTGTCGCCGACATCCAGCCGTGGATGAAGCCGCTGGAGAGCCTCGGCGTATCGATGGCGCGGGAGCTGGCGCAGGCGTTGGGCGGGCCAAAGGCGATCCAGTCCTACGGCAAGTCGGCGATCGTCGGCCTCGACGGTGAGATCGAGCATTCCGCGCTCTGGCATGCGCCGGGCGGCTTCTCCATGCGCGAAGTATTGGGGTCGAAGGCGATCGTGCCGTCGACCAAGAAGGTCGGCGGTGCCGGCGCGCGAGTCGACGTGCCGCTGCATCACATCAATGCCAGCTACGTGCGCAGCCATTTCGACAGCATCGAGGTCGGGCTCAACGACGCGCCCAAGCCCAACGAGATCGTATTCGTGCTGGCGATGGGCACTGGCGCGCGGGTGCATGCTCGCTCCGGCGGTCTCGAAGCGCATCAGATCAAGGGCGAAGATGGCCAGCGCTGAAAGTATCCGGTTTGCTGATGACTGATCCGTCAATCGAGGGAGTGTTTGCGATGATGAAGCGTTTGAGTTTGGCAGCCGCAGCGTTGATCGCGACGGCGCCCGGTGCCATCGCCCAGGGCACGATCAAGATCGGTGAGATCAACAGCTACAAGGCGCAGCCGGCGTTTCTCGAACCCTACAAGAAGGGCTGGGAGCTGGCGGTCGAGGAGATCAACAAGGCCGGCGGCATCGGCGGCCGGATGCTCGAGGTGATCTCGCGCGACGACAATGCGACGCCGGGCGATGCCGTGCGCATGGCGGAAGAGCTGGCCAGCCGCGAGAACGTGGTTCTGCTGACCGGCTCGTTCCTGTCACACATCGGGCTCGCCGTCTCCGACTTCGCCAAGCAGCGCAAGATGCTGTTCGTCGCCGCCGAGCCGCTGACCGACAAGATCGTATGGGAGAGCGGCCACAAGTACACGTACCGGCTGCGCGCCTCGACCTACATGCAGACTTCGATGCTGGTCGCGGATGCAGCCAAGCTGAAGAAAAAGCGGTGGGCGCTGGTCTATCCGAATTATGAGTACGGCCAGTCGGCCGTGGCCTCGTTCAAGGCGTTGATGAAGGCGGCGCAACCCGATGTCGAGTTTGTAGCCGAGCAGGCCTCGCCACTCGGCAAGATCGAAGCGGGCGCCGTGGCGCAGGCAATCGCCGACGCCAAGCCGGATGCGATCTTCAACGTGACCTTTGCCGCCGATCTTGCCAAGTTCGTGCGCGAGGGCCAGACACGCGGGCTGTTCAAGGATACGCCCGTGTTCAGCCTGCTGTCGGGCGAACCCGAGTATCTCGATCCGCTGAAAGACGAAACGCCGGCCGGCTGGTACGTGACGGGCTATCCCGTCGCCGAGATCACGACGCCTGAACACAAGGCATTCGCTGATGCCTACAAGGCGAAGTTCAACGAGTTGCCGAAACTCGGCTCCGTCGTCGGCTACTCGGCGATCCAGACGATCGCGGCCGCGCTCAAGAAAGCCGGCGGCACCGACACGGAAAAGCTCGTCGCCGCCATGGCCGGGCTCGAGGTCGGCACACCCTTCGGCAAGGTCACATACCGCACGCAGGACAATCAATCGACGATGGGCGCCTACGTCGGCCGCCTCGCCGTCAAGGATGGCAAGGGCGTCATGACCGACTGGCGCTACGAGCCGGGCGAGAAGCACCTGCCCTCCGACGCCGAAGTCAAGGCCCGCCGCCCGGCAAATTGAGCGGGTGATCATTTCCCTCTCCCCGTAGCGCTTTTCGCGCGTGCGGGGAGAGGGTTAGGGTGAGGGGCGGCCGCTTGCTCAGACGGCGTAACATCGATTGATCGATCGGAAACGAAAGAAGTTCCGAGCAAGCGGCCGCTCCTCACCCTCGGCCGGCCAAGTGGAGCCGGCCTCTGCCCTCTCCCCGTAAGGGGACGGGGAGAGGAAAAATGCCGACCGACCAGCACGAGTTTCCCTGCATCAATGCTCTCCTCCTTCCTGATCCAGACGCTGAACGGTCTCGCCAGTGCGTCGCTCCTGTTCCTCGTGGGGCTCGGGCTGTCGCTGATCTTCGGCGTCACGCGCATCGTCAACTTCGCGCACGGCTCGCTCTATATGCTTGGGCTCTACATCGCGGTGTCGCTGTTCGAGCGGCTGGGCGGCGGCGCATTGGGCTTCTGGGGCGCGGCACTGCTGGCCGCAATCATCGTCGCCGCCATAGGCGCGTTGATCGAGATCGTCATTTTGCGCCGTATCTACGACGCGCCGGAGCTGCTGCAGCTGATCACCACCTTCGGCGTCGTGCTCGTGCTCAAGGACGCGGTGCTGTACGGTTGGGGGCCGGACGACATTCTGGGCCCCAAGGCGCCGGGCTTCAAAGGCGCGATTACGATCCTCGGCCGCCCGTTCCCGACCTACGATCTCGTGCTGCTGGCGCTCGGACCGGCATTCCTCGCGGCCATCTGGCTGCTGCTGACGCGTACGCGCTGGGGCACGACGGTGCGCGCCGCCACGCAGGACCGGGAGATGGCGGCTGCCCTCGGCGTCAACCAACGGTACCTGTTCACCAGTGTATTCGCGCTCGGCGCGTTTCTCGCAGGGATTGGAGGCGCACTCTCCATGCCGCGCGAGCCGGCAAGCCTGGCGATGGATCTAGGGATCATCGCCGACGTGTTCGTGGTGACGGTGGTCGGCGGCCTGGGCAGCATTCCCGGCGCCTATGTCGCGGCGATCATCGTCAGCGTGGTGAAAGCCTGGTGCATCGGCCTCGGCGATGTGACAATTGCGGGCACTGTCGTGTCGTTCTCCAAACTGACGCTTGTCGCCGAATTCATCGTCATGGCGGTGGTGCTGATCTGGAAGCCGTGGGGACTGTTCGGCTCGCTGCCATCGGTGCAGCGGCAGACCAGCCTGACCGCAACGCCTCTGACCGAGCTGAGCGGCATCGATCTCAAGGTGCTGGGCGCGATCGTGCTGGCGCTCGCCATGGTGCCGGTGCTCGCCGACCAGTTCACCGTCGTGTTGATGACCGACATGGTGTTGTTCGCGTTGTTCGCTGCGAGCCTTGGGCTGATGATGGGCGCCGGCGGCATGGCCTCGTTCGGGCATGCCGCGTACTTCGGCGCCGGCGCCTATGGGGCGGCAGTCCTGGCCAAGGCGGGTGCGCCCATTCTCCTGGCTGTTCCCGGCGGCACAGCAATGGCCGGCCTATTGGCGACGATATTCGGCTGGCTCTGCGTGCGGCTATCGGGCGTGTCGCTCGCCATGCTGACGCTGGCTCTGGCGCAGATCACGTGGGCGATCGTCTTTCAGTGGGACGCGGTGACGGGCGGCTCGAACGGCCTCGTCGGCGTCTGGCCCCCTTCGTGGCTCGATTCAAAACGGGCGTTCTACGTGTTTGCCGTGACGGTCGCGACAGGGGCGATCCTCGTGCTTTGGTCGCTCAGCCATTCGCCGTTCGGCTACGCGCTGCGGGCGGCACGGGATTCCAACTTGCGAGCTGAGGCCATCGGCATCGATACACGCAGCATACAGTGGCAGGCATTCATACTGGCAGGCACATTCGCTGGTCTGGCCGGCGCACTCTACGTGTTTTCGAAAGGCTCGCTCTCGCCGGACAGCCTATCGATCCCGCGCTCGATGGATGGTCTCGTCATGGTGTTGATGGGTGGCGTGCAGACGATGACCGGCCCCGTCGTCGGAGCGGCAGTGTTCATCGGATTGCAGGATTGGATCGTGCGCGCCACCATCTATTGGCAGGCGGTGTTGGGCGTTGCAATCATTCTGATTACGGTTTTGTTTCCGCGCGGCATCGTCGGCACGTTGAACAGGGTGCTGCCGGGATTGCAAGGCGCCCGCCCATGAGCGTGCTGCAGGTTCGCGAGCTGGCGAAGTCCTACGGCGGTGTGCGGGCCGTGCGCGGCGTCACATTCGATGTGGCGGCAGGCGAGCTTGTCGCCCTGATCGGGCCGAACGGCGCCGGCAAGACAACGACGTTCAACATGCTCAATGGTCAGATCGCTCCCGATGCCGGTCGGGTCGAACTGGAATCCGAGGATGTGACCGGCTTCAGTCCCCGGCAGTTGTGGCGCAAGGGAGTAGGCCGCACCTTCCAGGTCGCGGCGACGTTCCCGTCGATGACGGTTGCGGAGAATGTCGAGGTCGGGTTGATGTCGCAGGCACGCAGCTTCGGTTTTTTCAGGCAAGGTCGCGAGGCGGTGAGGAGACCGGCGCGAGACCTGTTGGGGTTGATCGGTATGGCGGCGCTCGCAGATCGGGTTTGCGGCGAACTTGCCTATGGCGATGTGAAACGCATCGAGCTGGCGCTGGCGCTTGCAAATGCGCCACGCCTGCTGCTTATGGACGAGCCGTGTGCCGGCATGGCGCCGAAAGAGCGGGGCGCGCTGATGGAACTCGCCGGGCGTCTGGCGCGAACCCGCAACACGGCGGTGCTGTTCACCGAGCATGACATGGACGTGGTCTTCGGCCATGCCACCAGAGTGTTGGTGATGGATCGCGGCCGGCTGATTGCCGGCGGCGATCCACACGAGATCCGCACCAATGCCGAGGTCCGCAAGGTTTACCTGGGTTCACGGGCAGAAAGCCCCGCGTCATGAGCCAGCCCTCTCTGCTTTCCGTCGCACATCTCGACGCCTGGTACGGAGCCGCGCAGATCCTGTTCGATGTGAAACTCGACGTCGCCCCCGGCGAGGTCGTTGCTTTGCTCGGCCGCAATGGCGCTGGTAAGTCGACGACGATGAAGGCCATTATGCGCATGGTGCCGCGCACCGCAGGTCAGGTCGATCTCGACGACCGGGCCCTCTCGGGTCTGTCGACACACGAAATCGCCCAAGCGGGCATCGGCTTTGTGCCCGAGGACCGACGCATCTTTACCGACCTGACGGTCGTTGAAAACCTGGAGGTAGGGCGCTTGCCGCCACGTGACGGCCACGCCTGGGAGCCGGACGAACTGTTTGCGCTATTTCCAAATCTCGCTGCGATGCACGACCGCCGCGGCGGGCAGATGTCGGGCGGCGAACAACAGATGCTGACCATCGCGCGTACTCTGATGGGCAATCCGCGTCTCATTCTGCTGGATGAGCCGGCCGAGGGGCTGGCACCGGTCATCGTCGATGCTATCGAGGTGGCGGTGAAAGCGTTGAAGGCGCGCGGTGTCGCCATGCTGCTGTCCGAGCAGAACCCGCATTTCGCCCGCAGCATTGCCGATCGGGTCTACGTGCTGGAGCGCGGGGCGGTGCGATACGCCGGCACGCTTGCCGAGCTGGACGCCAATGCCGGCGTCCGCGAAAAGTACCTTTCGGTCTGAACATGCGAGGACTGCCATGGCCGCCATCGTTCGTAAGATTGTTGTCATCGTCGAAGAAACGCATCGGGAGGCAGGAGGCCGGGTTTCGCCCGCAACACGCAAGGCCGCTGCTGTCGCCGTGATCGAGAACCCATTCGCGGGGCGGCGCGTTGACGACCTGTCCGAGCTGATCGCCATCGGCGAGGAACTGGGCGAGCTGCTGACCAGCCGCGCCGTGGCGGCGCTCGGCATCTCGGGCGGCGAGGCAGAAAGTTACGGCAAGGCCGCGATCGTCGGCGAGCATGGCGAACTTGAGCACGCTGCCGCCATTCTGCATCCGAAGATGGGGACGCCGGTGCGGGCTGCGCTGGAGAAGGGCGCGGCTCTGATCCCATCAGCCAAGAAAGTGGGCGGCATCGGCACACCGGTCGACGTGCCGCTCGGCCACAAGGACGCTGCCTACGTGCGCAGCCATTTCGACGCGATGGAGGTGCGCGTGGCAGACGCGCCGCGGGCCAACGAGATTCTGGTCGCCATCGTCGTCACTGATAGCGGGCGCCCCGCGCCGCGCATCGGCGGTCTGACAAAGGACGAGATCAAGGGTGTAGATGGATTGCGGTAACAGGGGACCAGGGCAATCCAGTTCTTGCCTTGACACTGAACTTGCCTACGCGTTCCCGGAAACGTGCCAACCGAAGGGAGGCACGGTTGTCCGGGATCTATGCCGGTTGGGCAAAATCGTGCCACATCCAAGCGGGTAAAGGCCCAGGACATTTGCCGCGAAGAGGCGCGTCAAATTCCGGGGAGGCGTGAGCGGCGATTTTAATCGCCCTGAATAGGAGACCCGATCATGGCTGATCCCGCTGGCACGACGGCGACCGCTGGCAAACTCGTTATCCGCAACATCGGGCTGCTGCTGTCGGGTGCGCTCGAAAAGCCGATCCTCGATGCCGATACGGTGGTTTCGGTCGATGGGCGGATCGCGCAGGTCGGCCGCTTGAAGGACTGCGACACCAGCGCGGCCACGACAACGATCGACGCCAAAGGCTGCGCGCTGTCGCCAGGGCTGATCGACAGCCATGTGCATCCGGTATTCGGCGACTGGACGCCGCGTCAAAGTCAGCTCGGCTGGATCGATTCGTACCTTAACGGCGGCGTCACCACGATGATCTCGGCCGGCGAGGTCCATCTGCCCGGCCGCCCCCGCGACATCGTCGGCGTCAAGGCCATGGCGATCACGGCACAACGCGCGTTCTACAATTTCAGACCCGGCGGCGTGAAGGTCCTGGCGGGTGCGCCCACGATTGAGAAAGGCATGGTGGAAGAGGATTTCGCCGATCTCGCCAAAGCCGGCGTCAAGCTGTTGGGCGAGGTGGGCCTGGGTACCGTCAAGGCCGGCGACGAGGCCAAGAAGATGGTCGCATGGGCGCGCAAATACGGTATCCAGTCGACGATCCACACCGGTGGGCCGTCGGTGCCGGGTTCCGGCTACATCGATGCCGATGTGGTGCTCGAAGCCGATGCCGATGTGATCGGACACATTAACGGTGGCCACACGGCGCTGCCACTGAAGCAGATCGAATGCCTATGCGAGAGCTGCGGCAGAGCCATCGAAGTCGTCCACAACGGCAACGAGTATGCCGGGCTGCACGCCGTCAAGATCGCGAGCCAAATCGGCCAGCTCGACCGCGTGATCCTCGGCACCGACAGCCCAGCCGGCTCCGGTGTTCAGCCGCTCGGGATCCTGCGCATGATCGCGATGCTGTCGAGCATCGGCGACATGCCTGCCGAGCAGGTGTTCTGCTTTGCCACCGGCAACACCGCGCGCACGCGCGAGCTCGACTGCGGGCTGATCGAAGCCGGCCGTGCCGCCGACTTCGTGCTGATGGACAGGGCGCAGCACACGGCCGGGCGCGATCTGCTGGCGTCGGTGCGCGGCGGCGATCTGCCAGGCATCGGTATGGTGATCATCGACGGACTGATGCGGTGTCAGCGCTCGCGCAACACGCCTCCGGCGGAACGGGTGCCGGAGGTAGTGGCCTGACCGGGTATCCAAGCACCCGTTCACTAGAGCATTTTCCCATCTAACGGAATCGTTGGGGATTCCCAAACGGCTCGAACAGTGATTCATGCTGTGGACTGGCGGAGGAGGCCAGTCCACATGACCAAACCTCTGTCGAACGATCTTCGGGTGCGGCTGATCGGTG
>JBGTIU010000008.1:0-3556 GCA_041745515.1 Hyphomicrobiaceae bacterium
CACGCGTCCGACCTTGCAGCGGATCAACGCCTCGAGCGCCTCGGCCGGATCGCGGGTCATGTCGAAGGCGCGGTGGCAGGTCACGTTCAGCGGCCCGGCGGTTGCCACCAGTTCGGCCATGCGCTGCTCATCCATGGCGCCGTCGCGGTTCAGGCATCCAACCACCACCCCGGCCGCGCCGAGCTCGCGCAGCGCCTCGACATCGGCCAGCATCGAACGGTATTCGGCAGCGCTGTAGAGAAAGTCGCCGCCGCGCGGCCTGACAATGACATGGAACGGCACCGTGGCCAGCGCCAAGGCCATGCGCACCGTACCCAGGCTTGGCGTGATGCCGCCCTCGACGAGGCTGGCGCAGAGTTCTATCCGGTCGGCGCCCGCTTCCTGCGCGGCCAAAAGCCCGTCTATGCCTTCGACGCAGACCTCGATCAGGGGCAGGGCGTGGTGATGCGCGTTCGGGGAAGGGGGCACGGCGGTCTCCGGTTCCTTTGCCAACAGGACATGGCCTATCATCGGCGGCCCCCACACGGTTGGCCAAGCCGGGTATGAGAGTGCGGCCAGGGGCGGCGCGTATCCCGACGCTGGTTTTGACTTGATTGGGGATCGGCGAGCTGGCGGGGCGGCGACACTCCGCGAAAAACCCGGTCGGGGCCTGCCATGACCCGGCAAGCGATATCTCGCTGCGTTCGCTATCGCTTGCCAAGTCCAGCTCTGGCGGCGCGTCACCGGCTGGCTTGTCGTAACTGTTTATAGTCTGCCGACGCCGCAGCATCGCGATTGAAGCGCTTAGCTCAACTCAGCCCGATAGCTCAACTCAGCCCGGCGGCACACGCGCACAACCAATTCGACCGAGATGATCTCCATGCCCTCGGGCGGTTCCGGCAGGTACTTGATCTCGACATCGCCGACCAGGTCGACCAGCTGTCCTTCGCCCTCGATGAAGAAGTGATGATGATCGCTTACATTGGTATCGAAATAAGCGCGGCCGCTGTCGACGGCGACGGCGCGCAGAAGCCCGGCCTGGGTGAATTTGTGCAGAGCGTTGTAGATGGTTGCGAGCGAGACGTGGATGCCTGCCGCCTCGGCCTCCGCATGCAAATCTTCCGCCGAAAGATGGCGATGGCCCTTGGCGAAGAGAATGCCGCTCAACTGGACACGTTGGCGCGTCGGACGAAGCCCGGCATGGCGCAGTATAGCTGCCATCCGATCGACGACCTCAAAACCTTCAATGGCGCCAGCGCGTTCCATCGAAAGTGCAATCCTCCCGCCATCACCTTATGCCCAATGCCTTCGATAGGCCAGAGCCTTCGGCAATTAGAGCATCGGACGGCAGAATGATCCCATTCAACCGTCCGATGCTCTAATCATTCGCCGCAGAGGCGCAGCTATCCTGCACAGGACTGATTGGCTTCGGGGATTTCGCGCGACATCGCCCGTGGTCACAAGCCACGCGAATCAGGGGACGCTGCGGGATCGCCGGGCTATGGCTTGCGTCGGACGCGCATGATCAGTTCGACCGACGTGATTTCCATGCCTTCGGGCGGTTTCGGCAGGCGATCTACCCCGATGTCGGCGACCACGTCGATCAGCCGTCCCTCGCCCTCGACAAAGAAATGATGGTGGTCGCCCAGATTGGTGTCAAAATAAGTGCGGCCGTTGTCGAGGACGACTTCAAGCACGAGGCCGGCTTCGGTGAACCGGTGCAGCGTGTTGTAAACAGTCGCACGGGATACGCGGAAGCCTGCCATCCCGGACTCGGCGTGCAATTCCTCGACGGAAACATGGCGGTTGCCTTGGGCAAAAAGGACACGCCCCAAATTAACCCGCTGGCGCGTCGGACGCAGGCCGGCATGGCGCAGGTGCTCGGACACCCAACTCGCGGGCTTCAGGCTTTCGGTAACGGCAGGCTTCATCGCGACTCTAACCTAACCTCGGGCAGAATGGCTTGGTAGACCAGAAGCTTAGCTATCGCAAGCCGCACAAATGGCAACAACGCCCCTGTTGCGACCATTAGAGATCACAAAGACGTTTATGGCCTCCCATTCAGGAAGCTCTCTGGCTGTGGCCGTCGGGTGACTTTTGGTCAAAACTCCATGTCGAGGTGATCTTCGTGGTCGTGATGACCGGGAAGCTCGGGCGGCGGCGGCCCCGGGATTTCGGTCACCATGGCTTCGGTCGTGATGAGCAGGCCGGCCACCGACGCGGCGCCCTGAAGAGCCGAGCGCACCACCCGGGTGGGGTCGATGACGCCCTTCAACAGCAGATCCCCGTATTCGCCCGACTGAGCATCGTAGCCGTAGGTGGCGTCGCCGCTTGTCAGGATTTTCGCTATGACGGCGGAGCCTTCCACACCCGCGTTGATCGCGATCTGCCGCGCCGGCCAGGTGATCGCATCTCTGACGATGGCGATGCCGGCATTCTGATCGTCGTTGCCGGTCTTCAAATTCCCGATGGCTTTGCTCGCGCGCAGCAAGGCAACGCCGCCGCCGGGCAAAATGCCTTCCTTGATCGCGGCTTGCGTCGCATGCATGGCGTTTCGGATGCGGTCCTTTTTCTCCCTGACCTCCAATTCGGTTGCGCCGCCGACCCGAATGATGGCGATGCCGCCGGTCAGTCTGGCAAGCCGCTCCTGCAACTTTTCACGGTCGAAGTCGATGTCGTTTTCCTCAACGGATTTGTCCTTCTCGAGCCGCAGCCTGATCTCGCGCACCCTGGCATCGATGTCGGCTTTCTTGCCGCCGCCTCCGACGATCGTGGTGTTCTGCTTGCCGATCGTCACCTTCCTGGTGCGGCCAAGCACGTCGAGCGACAGGTTCTCGAGCATCAGGCCGAGCGCGTCCGAGATCACCGTGCCCCCGGTCAGCAGCGCGATGTCCTGCATCATCGACTTGCGCTGCTCTCCATAGGCGGGCGCTTTCACGGCGGCGACCTTGAGACTGCCGCGCAACTTGTTGACCACGAGCGCCGCCATCACCTCGCCCCCCACATCCTCGGCAATGATCAGCAGCGGCTTGGCGGCCTGCACCACCTTCTCCAGGAGCGGCAGTATTTCGTTCAGGTTGCTGAGCTTTCTCTCGCTGACGAGGATATAGGCATCCTGCATTTCGACCAGCATCTTGGAGCGGTTGGTGATGAAACGGGGCGATATATAGCCGCGGTCGAACTGCATGCCCTCGACGATCTCAAGTTCGTTCTCAAGCTTCGTCCCTTCCTCGACCAGGATCACGCCGTCGTTACCAACCTTCTCCATCGCGTCGGCGATGATGCGTCCAACCTCCAAATCGCCATTGGCCGAGATGGCGCCGATCTGCGCGATCTCGACGTTTGACGCGACAGGCCTGGCGTTCTTCCTGAGCTCAGCGACAACCGCCTCGACCGCGCGATCCATGCCGCGTTTCAAGTCCATCGGATTCATGCCCGCGGCCACCGCCCTGGCGCCGTTCCTGAGGATCGCGCGGGCAAGGACAACGGCGGTCGTCGTGCCGTCGCCGGCCTTGTAGGAAGACCTGGTGGCTATTTCCCGCACCATGCGGACACCCATATCCTCGAATTTGTCGCC
>JBGTIU010000009.1:0-11300 GCA_041745515.1 Hyphomicrobiaceae bacterium
GCCGCCGGGGCCGCACAGATGTGGCTCGACCACCTGCAGCGTGAACGCCGCGGCAATGCCCGCGTCGAACGCATTGCCGCCGCGTTCGAGAATGCCCATGGCGACGGCGGTCGCGATCCAGTGTGTCGTGGCCGCGACACCGAAGGTCCCGTCGATTTCGGGCCGCGTGGTGAAAGTGCTTGGATTGACGGACATGGCCACGTTCTCGAGCTCTGGTCGGAGCCGAGGTTATAGCACTGCTCCAGCCAAATAGGCGCTCTATGGTCTGCCGTAGCAGCCGGCGATGCAACCGGGCACGCTGGCTGGCGGAGTCAACGCTCCGTTTTGGCTAGCTTGGCCCGAGCCGGGCCGTTTCGCGGCTCGCGCACTCTCCCTCGCAGCTTCAGCAGCCAGCGCGTTCTTGGCGCGCTCGAAGGCCGCCGTTCGCAGCGCATCCATTTCGGCTTTGACTTGGGCCGAGTCGCGTTCGGCGGGCTTGCACTCGGCTTCAACGGACTTCTTGGCCGGCTTCTTTTCGGATTTGCCAGCGGGGCTGTTTTCGACACAGTTTTTGGGATCAGCCTTGGCTGGAGCAGGGCCGGCGCTGACATCGGCCGCGGCAACCATCATTGCTCCGGTGGAGAGCAGGAATAGTGCTGAAACCCGCAGTTTCGGAAGGTGGCGATGCATGGACTGCCCTTACCTGTAACAGCCCGCCAGGCACGTCGACGTACCTGTCGTATTTGCGGGCGTGCTGCTGATCTGGCCGCCACTGGAGCGCTCGGCCTCGAGGGTGCGTCGCGCACGTTCGAAGGCGCTTGCCTGGAATGACTGCCGTTCGGCCTGCGCCGGTGTCGCGCTGTGTGCCTTCGTCGCGGTCTCCTGCGTTTTCTCGGCGGATAACCTGGGTACCACAACGACGCCGCCACTGTTGCTGCTGCGGCCATCGCGCTTAATGCCTTTGCGGGCGTTGGCATCGGTTGCCGTCAAACCCATTGCCGCGCCACAGAGGAGCAGGCAGAACACCCAGGCTGGACGTTTTGAACGGCATTGACGCATGAGAATTCCCCGGCACGCGACTGCGCGGGATCATAGGATCAACGGCATAACGAATGCTTAATCCCGGCGGTAAATGATCTGTCGCACAAGGATTGGCGACGCGAGCACGAGGCCGATGGCGATGCTGGTCCAGGACGCGTAGATCATCGGCATGGCGGCGGCGGCCAGGATCAGGCATTCCCACCAGGCGAGCGGCGCCAGCGCATAGCGTGTGAACACCGCCGACAGCGCCGCGATTGATAGAATACAGCCGATGGTGGCCGCGAAGAAGCTGCTCAAGGTGAAATCCTTGACCATGATCAGCATCGAGGGCGAGGCAACGAACACGAACGGCACCAGCACCTTGCCGAGCGCGAGACGAAATGCCGTGTTGCCGGTTTTGAATGGATCGGCGCCGGCCATGCTGGCGCCCGCATAGGCCGCGATCGCGACCGGCGGCGTCACGTCCGCCAGCACGCCGTAGTAGAACACGAAGAAATGCGCGACCAGCGGCGCGACGCCCAACAGCCCGAGCGTCGGCGCTGCGACCGTCACCATGATGATGTACGTTGCCGTCGTTGGCACGCCGCAACCGAGCAGGATGCAGACGATGGCGGTCAGCAACAGCGTGTAGAACAGCGTCGCCGCTTTCATGTCGAAGGGCAGGAAGGGTACGATGCCAAGTGTTATGCCTGCCATGGTGTCGGCCAGCGACGTGACGATGAACGAGATCTTGAAGCCGACGCCGGTCAGCGTGACGACGCCAACGATGATGCCGACCGTGGCAGCCGCTGCGCCAACGCCGATCGCATACTTGGCGCCCATGATGAAGGCATCTGCCATGTGGTCGAGTTCGGCGCGGCCATCGGCGCGTGTGAAACCCCCATGCAGCATCATGGCGAGCGCACCCGCAAACAGCAGGAAGTTGATGCTGATCGTCATGTCGCCGACGGCCAATTGCTCGCGCAGCATGTCGGTTGGCGCCGCAATGCAGATGACAGCCGTGAACAGCAGACCAGCGAGTTTCCTGTTGGCGGCAAATCCCAGCAGCAGGCAGCCGGTGATGCCCCAGAACGCCGCGAGATAAGGCGTGTAGCCTGTGAACAGGATGACGATCAGCGCGATTAACGGGGCCAAAGTTGGCCAGTCCCGGGCGAACACGTCGCGCAGCCTCGGGATCTCGGCATCGGTGAGCCCGCGCATGCCGGTTTTCTTGGCTTCAAAATGTACTTGGCAAAGCAAGCCGAAAAAATGCATGAACGCCGGCACGATGGCCGCCACGACGATGGTGCCGTAGGGCAGGTTCAGGAACTCGACCATCAGGAAGGCCGCCGCCCCCATGATCGGCGGCGTGATCTGCCCGCCCGTCGCCGCAGTGCTTTCCACGGCCGCCGCATAGTGCCGCTGATAGCCGAGCCGGATCATCATCGGGATGGTGAGCGAGCCGACGGTCACGGTGTTGGCGACGGAAGACCCGGAAATCATCCCGAACAGCGCCGAGCCGAAGATCGAGACTTTGGCGGGGCCACCGGCGAACCGCCCGGCCGCCGCCGCGGCGACACCCAGGAACAGCCGGCCAAGGCCCACCTTTGTTGCCAGCACGCCGAACAGCACGAAGTGGAACACGTAGGTCGCGACCACGCCGAGGGCTACGCCATAGATGCCCTGGCTCGTCAGGTAAAGGTGGTTGACGAGATAGCTCCAGCTCGAACCTGGATGCAGGAAGATGCCCGGAAACCAGGTGCCGTAGAGGGCATAGACGATCGCACAGACCGCGATGATCGGCAGCCCCCAGCCGATGCTGCGGCGGGTCGCCTCGAGCAGCACGATGATCAGAACAGTGCCCATCGCCACGTCGAGGCGGCTAGGATTGCCGACGCGATCGGCGAGGTCGTGGAACACCCACGGCACGTAAAGAGCTGCAGCAACGGCCGCCAACGAAAGCGTCCAATCGATCAGTGGCACACCGCCGGGGCTCAATACTGTCGAGGGGCGCGGCGTCCTCCCGAGGCGCGGCAGAAACGCGAACACGAGAAAGATCAGGCCGATCACAAAAGCCAGATGAATGCCGCGATGTGTGGTTTCCTCCAACAGCCCAAAGCCGGCCGTGTAGTAATGAAAAAACGACAGGACCAGCAGCAGGCCGCCGATCAGCAGCCCCGGGCCCCGCGCGACCTTTCGGAAGTTGATCTCCGGATCGAGCTCTTCTTCGAGACGGCGTGCTTCGGTTTCGGAGATGGTCTCGATGGCCATGGCGATGCGATTCCTGCAGACGTGCGTCACACACTTTGCAGCGCAGCCCCGCGCCGGTCACGGGAAAAGATGATCAGGTTGAGCGTGGGCTGACGACTGGGCGCGACTTCGTCCCTGTTCATTGGCAAATATTGTCAGCGCCGACTGAGCATAAAAGCAAAAAAAGCTGCGCTCCTTGACGGAGCGCAGCTTCACTGATCGACTTCGTGACCAGGCTTACTTGATGTGACCGGCCTTCATGCCCGCCAAGAACTCAACGCGCGAGATCTTGCCGTCCTTGTCGGTGTCAACCTGCGTCATCATTGCCTTGTGGGGCTCCATCTCGACGCCATCGAGCGAACCATTGTTGTTCTTGTCCGCGGACTTGAACTTGGCGTCGGCCATGGCATCAGGCGCGGTTGCACTTGGCGGCGTGGTCGCAGGCGGGCTGGTTTGCGCCAGAGCCGCAGGGGCAAGTCCGAGCGCGACGACGGCCGCGATTAGCAACGTTCTCATTTCAAGTATCCTTTCCAATGCGTTGATGAAACAACCAACGTGCATGAGAAACGCAGAGCTGAACGAAGTTGTTCCCCCTTCAGCTGGCTGGCGACCACGTCAGCCAGGCGGTAAAGTGTCGCCGGGTTCCGGTGGAACCAATTCTGTCAACCCTCCGTCTTCTCCTCGAACGAGCACAGATTTCTGATGATGCACGCCGGGCAGGCGGGTTTGCGGGCGAGGCAGGTGTAGCGGCCGTGCAGGATCAGCCAATGGTGCGCGTGCAGGCCGAACCCCGGCGGCACGACCTTCATCAAGGCGGCTTCAACTGCTATCGGGTCTTTGCCGGGCGCCAGCCCTGTGCGGTTCGCCACGCGGAACACATGCGTATCGACCGCCATCGTCGTCTGACGGAACGCCATGTTGAGAACGACGTTCGCAGTCTTGCGCCCCACACCGGGTAACGCGACGAGCGCGTCGCGGTCGGCTGGAACCTGCGAGTCATGCCTGGCGATCAACGCTTCGGACAACCCGATGACGTTCTTTGCCTTGTTGCGGTAAAGGCCGATGGTCTTGACGTAGTTCCGCACCCGTTCCTCGCCAACGGCCAGCATTTTCTCTGGCGTATCGGCGACGGCAAACAGCGCGCGCGTCGCCTTGTTTACGCCGGCGTCCGTCGCCTGCGCGGAGAGCACCACCGCGACCAGCAGCGTGTACGGGTTGACGTATTCGAGCTCGCCCTTGGGCTCAGGCTCACGCGCCTGAAACCGCGCGAAGATCTCGCGGATCTTGCCGCGCGACAGTTGCTTCCTGAGCGCATGGCCCGGCGGCTTTTTTTCTGACGATATTTTGTTTGCAGACATGGCTTCATTCGGGCTGGAGAACACAATAGGCTGGTCCACATGATGGAAAACGGCCACCCGAAGCAAGCGATCGAGCCGTTTCGCGCAGTGCTCTTCCCGCATCGGTCGCTGAGCCGCCGCGGCTTTGTGCTGCTGATGAGCGGATTATGCTTGATCAACTTCACCGTTGGCGTCGCGTTCTGGGTGATGGGGGCCTGGCCCGTTCTGGTATTCTGCGGGCTCGACGTGGCGCTGATATACGTCGCGTTCAAACTCAATTTCCGGTCGGGACGCGCCCGTGAGACTGTCGATCTCAACCCTGAACGGCTGACGGTGACGAGCTTCGAACCTTCAGGCCGGGAGCGATCGTTCGAGTTCAACCCTTATTGGGTGCGTGTGCTGCTGCACGAAAGCCACGACGGCCGAACCACACTCGAATTGGCGCATCATCACCGTAGATTGACGTTCGGCGGGTTTCTCAACGATGACGAAAAGCGCGAGTTCGCGGACGTGTTGCGCGACGCGCTGGCGCGCTCACGCGGCAGGGTAGGATTTTCAAGGATCGCTCATGATTGAATCGCTGTGGGCTTTTATGGCGGTGTCGGTATTCGTCATCGTGACGCCCGGCCCCGACACGCTGGTAACTGCGCGCAATGCGCTCATCGCCGGCCGGGGCGCAGGCATAGCAACAGCCGCCGGCGTTGCTGCGGGACAGCTGATCTGGGTGATCGCGACAAGCCTGGGGTTGGTTGCGCTGCTGCTGGCCTCCGAGCAGATGTTCTTCGCAGTCAGGCTGTTGGGGGCTGCCTACTTGGTTTGGCTCGGAGTGCAATCGATCGTTCATGCGTGGCGGGCATCGGCTCCGGCCGCAGTCGCCGGCTTCGATCGCGCAGGTCTGCGGCTGACGCGCTCTCAGGCCTTTCGTCACGGGCTGCTCAGTGATTTGGGCAACCCGAAGATGGCGGTTTTTTTCGCCAGCATCCTGCCGCAGTTTGCAAGCCCTGGAGCCGGGTTGCTGTCGAGCCTGGTGATGTTCGGGTTGGTATTTGTCGCCATGGCGTTCATCTGGCTGGCAGGGTATTCGGTTGCCATTGCAGCGGCTGGGGCCAGGCTTCGGCCGTCGAACGTCTGGCGGATATTGGAGAGCGCGGCCGGCGGCGTGCTCATCGTGCTTGGGCTGCGGCTGGCCACAGAGCAGCGGTAGCCTGCTGCATGAACCGACTTTTACCTGCGCGCTGATCCTCAGCGGCAAGGCGCCGATCCAGATCTTCATGCCCGCACAGGAAACGGGTCGTCGTGCGAGCTTGCCTGCCCTAGATAAGGGACACCCTCGCTAGTAACCAGGTGAAACCCATGCTGCAACAACTCGACATTCAACCTATCCACTCCCTGAGCGCCGACCGCTCGCAAGACTACGAGCACGTCCGTCGCGCCATCCGTTTCCTGTCCGAAACCTGGACCGATCAGCCCGATCTCGAACGGCTGGCGCAGCACCTCGGCCTTTCCGCCGCGCACTGCCAGAAGCTGTTCAAGCGCTGGTGCGGGCTCTCGCCCAAGGAGTTCGTTCAGGCCATCACCGTCGATCATGCGCGTTTGCTGCTCGGTGGTTCGGCAAGCGTGCTCGACGCGGCACACGAGGTCGGACTGTCGGGCGGCAGCCGTCTGCACGATCTGTTCGTCGATCACGAGGCGATGACGCCCGGCGACTACAAGCGTCGCGGGCAAGGACTTGAAATCTTCTATGGCTTCCATCCCTCGCCCTTTGGCGAGGCCCTGATCCTGGCAACAGTCCGCGGCGTTGCGGGCCTGGCGTTTGTCAACGAGGACAAGAACCAGACCCGAGCCGAAGCATTGGCAGACATGATGATCCGCTGGCCTGGCGCCACCTATGTCGAGGCGCCGGACAATACAGCGCCACACATCGCACGCATCTTCTCGCCCGAGGCGTGGCGGCCGGAGCGACCGGTGCGCCTCGTGTTGATCGGCTCCGACTTCGAGGTGCGGGTCTGGCAAGCGCTGCTCAGAATTCCTATGGGCCGAGCGGTCAGCTACAATGATGTTGCGCGCTATATCGGCAAGCCATCCGCATCGCGTGCCGTCGGCTCGGCGGTCGGGCGCAATCCGATTTCCTTCGTCGTGCCGTGTCACCGGGTGGTGCGCGGGGACGGCAGCCTTGGCGGCTACCATTGGGGTCTCACCCGCAAGCGCGCGCTGATCGGTTGGGAGAGGGGGCGGGTGCTGAACTGAGCGAGCAACACATTTTGGCCACTGCACGGGCGTCGGCTGTCGGGAGCAGGCAACCGTGATATGTCATGCGGGCCAGGAAAGAGAATCGCAAGCACGCCGATCCATGCCAGCCTTCATCCCGCGCGATCTGCAAGGCCCGAGCCGCTGGACGGTGCGGCTCGCGTTGTTCGGCGCTGCGTTGATCGTCATCGGCGTGCTGGCGCATCGACTGTTCGGGATGGCGACGCCGATCGCGCTCAATCTGTTCAAGGCCGGTTTTGTGGCTGCCGCAGCCGCGCTGCTGGCCGGTTGCGTGTCGATCGCGGTGATCTGGCGGCATGGTTCGCCGGGCGGCGTCGCGACCGGCTTCGGCATTGCGGTTGCGCTCGCCGTTTTTGCCTGGCCGTTGGCCTATCTGCCGTCCTTCGAGGGCAACCCGCGAATCAATGATGTCACCACCGACACGCAGTCGCCGCCGCGCTTCGTCGCACTGGCCAAGGCGCGGAGCGCGGGGAGCAACAGCGTCACTCATCCAGGGGCTGCGTTCACTGCCGCGCAAGCCGCCGCCTATCCCGATTTGCGGCCTTACGTGCTCGATCGCTCCGCCGAGGAAGCGCATGAACTGGTGCTCGCAGCGCTGCGCTCGCGCAACCTGAGATTCAAGACTGTTTCCGAGGAGCCGCCAAAGGGCCGGTTCGGTCAGCCGGGTTGGATCGAGGTCGTCGATCGCACATTGGTGATCGGCTTCTACGACGATGTCGTGATCAGGGTCGATGGCGATGGAACCCAGTCGCGCATCGATGTGCGCTCGGCGTCGCGCTTCGGTGCGCACGACCTTGGCCGCAATGCGCTGCGAATTCGCCGCATTCTGAAAGAGGTGCAGGCCCAGGTTGAAACGTCGGTGTCAGCGACCAAGGCCGAGCGCCTGAGCAGGCTCAGGGCGCAAGGGGGGAAGGCAGCGGTGCCGAAACGGCGGCAAGGGGCCGATCAAACGTCAGCGGCCCGTCGCAGCGGACCAGATCGCGCGAAATCAGATGCTCAACGTGCGCCTGTACCGAAAGCCCGGCCGCCGTCACGAGACGCGCGTCGAGATCCTGGTACACGCGGCTGACGATTGTGCGTACTGTATCGGTGCCGTCGCGGATGGCGCCGAGGATCGCCTGCTCCCGCCATGTACGATGCACGACAAAAGCCTTGACCACACGCGCCGGCGCATCGATACGGCCGCCGTGTCCGGGCATATACACGGTGTCGCGATCGGACCGTGCCAGCAGTACCTGCAGCGACGCCATGTAGTCGGCCATGTTGCCTTCGGGCGGGGCCACCACTGTGGTGTTCCAGGCCATCACGTGGTCGCCGGAGAACAACACGCCCTGGCCATCGAGCGCGAAGCACAGGTGATCCGGTGCATGACCCGGCGTGAACACGGCCTCGAGCGCCCAGTCCGGTCCAACGACCTTGTCGCCGTGCCGCATGACGATGTCGGGCTTGAAGTCCTGGTCGATGAACTCGGCGCCGGACGGGCTCGTCACCAGCGCACCCGAGTTCGCGGCGGAGCGGCCATGTCCGCAGGTGATAGCGCCGGTCATCGCCCGCACCTTCGGCAGCGCATCGGTGTGATCGCGGTGGGTGTGGGTGATCAGGATGTGGCTGACGCGGCGGCCGGCAACCGCAACGCGTATGGCTTCGATGTGGTCGTCGAGATCGGGGCCGGGATCGATCAGTGCCAGCTCGTTCGCGCCGACGAGATAGGTGTTGGTGCCCTTGAACGTCATCATGCCGGCATTGTTGGCGACGATGCGCGCGACACCCGGCGCCAATTCGAGCGGCACGCCGTATTCGAACTCCATCGTCTTCTTGAAAGCCAGCTCGGCGGTCATGCCGGACCCAGCCGCCGTGACGGAGCTTGGCGGAGCGCTCATTTCCTGTCCGCGTGGTTCAGCCTGGCGATCAGGCTCGACGTATCCCAACGGGCCCCGCCCATCTTCTGCACTTCTGCGTAGAACTGGTCGACCAGCGCTGCCACCGGCAGGTTCGCACCATTGCGGCGGGCCTCGTCGAGGCAAATCGACAGATCCTTGCGCATCCAGTCGACCGCGAAGCCAAAGTCGAATTTGCCGGCCTGCATAGTTTTCCAGCGGTTTTCCATCTGCCAGGAGCCGGCCGCGCCCTTGGCGATGGTTTCCATCACGGCGGGGACATCGAGCCCGGCTTTCTGGGCGAAATGGATGCCCTCGGACAGGCCCTGCACCAGGCCTGCGATGCAGATTTGGTTGACCATCTTGGTCAGCTGGCCGCTGCCTGCCGGTCCGATCAGCGTCGCCATGCGGGCAAAGTTGGCAATGATCGGATGGGCGCGGTCGAACACCGGTTTCTTGCCACCGGTCATCACCGTCAGCACGCCGTTGATCGCGCCGGCCTGACCGCCCGAAACGGGTGCGTCGAGGAAATCGAATCCGCCGGCGGTCGCCGCCGCGTCGAGTTCGCGTGCGACATCGGCTGAGGCCGTGGTGTGGTCGATGAAGATCGCGCCGCGCTTCATACCCGTGAACGCGCCGTCCTTGGCCGTGGTAACCGCGCGCAGATCGCGGTCGTTGCCGACGCAGCAGAACACGAAATCGGCGCCAGAAGCGGCCGCTGCCGGTGTAGCGGCCGTGCTGCCGCCGCCGTATTCCTTGACCCAGGCCTCGGCCTTGGCGCCGTTGCGATTGTAGACGGTGAGATCGTGTCCGCCCTTCTTGGCCAGATGCCCGGCCATCGGGTAGCCCATAACGCCAAGGCCGATCCATGCCACTTTCGCCATAACGCTCTCCCGTCGTCTCGGTTCGTGTTTTGCGAGCCGTTCTAACCAATGCCGGGCCGATTGTCAGGGCATATTGCAGGCCACTGGTATGCAATCGCGTTAGCGGCTATGACCGCACCGGCATGGATTGCGGACGTGGCGAAACTGGTAGACGCAACGGACTTAAATCGTTCGAATTTGAGTGCCCGGCGGGAAACCGCAGGTGCAGAACCGCTCAAAGTCGGGGAAGGCTGGCGCACCTTCGATGCAGGGTGCGGTGCTGATCCCGAGCCAAGCCTTCGGAGCCCGCCAAGGAACCGACGGAAGGTGTAGAGACTAGACGGGTGGCGCCTAAACGGCCGGGCAACCGGGCGCACGGCGAAGGGATAGTCCGGACCACGAACGCGTCGTCATTTTTGACGACGCGGCGGCTAAAGCCGAAGTGGTGCGAAAATCCGTTGGCCGCAAGGCCGTGCGGGTTCAAGTCCCGCCGTCCGCACCATGCCGAAGACTGGGGACGGATGCTTTCCTGGAATGACCCCTATCCCTCGGGCTGTGCATCGCCGCCGCGCGGACGGCCACCTTCGAACGCGTCGTCCTCCGAGAACGTTTCCAACTCCATTTTTTCTTCCTTCACCAGCGTCAGATCCTCGCCGCGCGACTGACGCTCGGCTTCGTCGGCGGACCGGGCGACGTTGATCGTAATCTTGCAGATCACCTCGGGGTGCAACGCCACCTTCATCGGGTGCAGGCCGAGCGCCTTGATCGGCGTCTCCAGCACCACCTGACGGCGGTCGAGCGTAAAGCCGCCCGCGGTCGCCGCCTCCGCGATGTCGCGCGTCGAGACCGACCCGTAAAGCTGGCCGGTATCGCCCGCCTGACGGATCGCGACGAAGGTTTTGCCCTCTAGCTTGGCGGCGACGGCTTCAGCCTCCTTCTTCTGCTCGAGGTTGTTGGCCTCGAGCTGCACGCGGCGCTTTTCGAACTCGGCCTGATTGTCCTTGGTGGCGCGTAACGCCCGGCCTTGCGGCAGCAGGAAGTTGCGGGCGAAGCCGTCCTTGACCTTGACGATATCGCCCATCTGCCCAAGGCGGCCGATACGCTGCAACAAAATGACCTGCATGGAAGAGCTCCTGATGTTGGATCGAGGTTTCTAGGTCGAGGTGGCGTCCGGCGATGTAGGCGGCCGCCGCAGCGGGGAAATCGGTTCGGCGAGACCGATCAGCGCGATCAGCGGTCCGGCAACCAGGTAGAACAGCAACAGCGCGGCGTAGACGCCGGTCAGGATCATCGGACGAATGCTGCTGCCGCGTGACAGGTGGTGGATGATGGCGAGGCCGACGAGCAGGTAGGCCAACAGCATCGCACTGGCGAAGCCGCCGGCGATCAGTCCTGCGATGCCGGGAAGAAAAGTCGCGGCCACGGTGGCGGCAAAACCGAGCGGCATCGCCGGCGGCATCCGCAGCTCGGCGAGATTGGGCCAGGGCCGCACCAGCCGGTCGGATCGCGCTACCACGAGCGCGGCCAGCCACATGTTGAGCATGGCGACCGCCATCCACATGGTCGCCAGCGCCGGCGCGAACGAAACTACCAGAAGGTTGGCAATGGCCGTCAACTGCTCCTCGGTCAGCGGCGTCGTCTGGCCGGCCGGGATCGGCATGTTGCGGGCGAACACTTTGTCGAAGGTGCCGCGCAGCTCGTTGCGC
>JBGTIU010000010.1:0-22458 GCA_041745515.1 Hyphomicrobiaceae bacterium
GCGCCGGCGCTTTCCTCCCGTCGAAATCGTATCGGCCGACGAGCTGGAGGCGATCCATGACGCCTCGCTCGACGTGCTCGAGGAGATCGGCATGGATTTTCTCGATGCCGAGGCGCGGCGCCTGTTGCAGGCGGCGGGCGCCAGGGTCGAGCCAGGAACCGAGCGCGTCCGCTTCGATCGCGCCATGGTGTTGGAAAAAATCGCAACTGCGCCGCGCTCGTTCAAGCTGCATGCCCGCAATCCCGCGCATGACCTGGCATTCGGCGGCGATGCGGTGATATTCGCCCAGGTCGCGAGCACGCCCAACGCGTCCGATCTCGACAATGGCCGGCGGCCCGGCAACCGGGCGGACTTTCAGAACCTCGTCAGGCTCGCCCAGAGCACCAACATCATCCACATGACCGGTGGCTACCCGGTGGAACCGGTCGACATCCACGCCTCCGTCCGGCATCTCGACTGCCTGTCCGATATCGTAAAGCTCACCGACAAGGCGTTCCACGCCTATTCGCTCGGCCGCGACCGCAATCGCGATGCACTAGAGATCGCGCGCATCGCGCGTGGCATCCCTGACGAGCAGCTCGATCGCCAGCCCTCGCTGATTTCGGTGATCAATTCGTCATCGCCCTTGCGTCTCGACGCGCCTATGCTGACCGGCATTCTTGAAATGAGCGCGCGCGGCCAGGTGATCGTCATGACGCCTTTCACCCTCGCTGGCGCCATGGCACCGGTGACGATCGCCGGTGCGCTCGCCCAGCAGAACGCCGAGGCGCTGGCGGGCATCACCCTGACCCAGGTTGTGAAACCGGGCGCTCCGGTGGTCTATGGCGGCTTCACGTCGAACGTGGATATGAAGTCGGGCGCGCCGGCGTTCGGCACGCCCGAGTACATGAAGGCGCAGTTCGTCGGCGGCCAGCTAGCCCGGCGTTATCGCCTGCCCTATCGCACCTCGAACACGTGCGCCGCTAACACCGTCGACGCGCAGGCAGCCTGGGAAAGCGTGTTCTCGCTGTGGGGCGCGATCATGGGCGGCGGCAATTTTGTGCTCCATTCGGCCGGCTGGATGGAGGGCGGCCTCACCGCCTCGTTCGAGAAGACGATTGTCGACATCGACCTGTTGCAGATGGTGGCGGAGTTCCTCGATCCGCTGGACGTGAGTTCAGAGGCGCTCGCGCTCGATGCCATGCGCGAAGTCGGGCCGGGCGGCCACTACTTCGGGGCGGCCCACACTCAGTCGCGTTACCAGACCGCCTTCTATGCGCCACTGCTGTCCGACTGGCGCAACTTCGAAACCTGGCGCGAAGCCGGCTCACCGACCGCGATGCAGAAAGCCAATGGGGTTTGGAAGGATGCGCTCACGCGCTACGAACGCCCGGCTATGGACCCGGCGATCGAGCAGGAGCTCGATGCTTTCGTGGCGCGACGCAAGACAGAAGGTGGGGTCAAAACGGATTTCTGAAAGGCACGCCCGGATATGATCAAAATGAGTCTAATCCCTTCGGATTGTTGCCACTTTTTAATTGTCCATGAAAGCCATGAGTTGCGTTGATTCGGCGTAGGGAAGCCAGCTAGTGCTTTCGCTTCCCGTAGGGGTGCTGGATCATTATCAAAGTGAGGCGGGCCTCCCGACGGGGCGTGGGGGCTGCTCATCAGTGCTGCGTGCACCAGAGCGGTTTGCCGCTCTTATTATTCAAATCCATGCGGAAAGGTTCACGCCATGGAGCCCTTTATCATCGTCATGATTACGCTGCTTGCACTGCCGAACGGAGACAACGGCGTGCATCTCAAGCCCTTCAGCACGGTCGAGGCCTGTGTTGAGGCGGCCAGCATCGAGGTAACAGATCCCTTCGTCGCCCACGTCGAATGCTCCGAGCTGATTGACGGAAATCTCACACTCAGCTTCAAGCAGAACGACGCCAAGTCAGCCATGCTCGATCGATCGCAATGAAGCGGACCGACGTGCTTCCCAACTTCGGTTGAGCTATTGCATTCGCTGGGGCCGGCCGGCATTGGCAGGCTTCAGCACAACCAAGGGTCAGTAGCCATGAGCCAAGAACCCATGACACTCGTGCCTCAACCGGGAGCAGTGGAGCGTACGTGTCCGGCCGCGATTGCCTACGACCTGATGCGCGATATCGTTTTCGAGGACCCCAGTCGGCCACCGACAAACAGCGCGGAATTTCGCCGTTATTTGCTCGACCTTTATGCGGAATGCATGTTGGCCGTCCAAGGAAAGCGCACCCGCACCCTGCAGCGGGTCGTCGCGGCTGCAACATCGAAGGTCGGGGAGCGAGCAATGAGTGGATGAGCGGCAAAGACTGCTTACTTCATCACTACGCGGCCTTCGGGCTTCAGATCTATTTTATCCAGCTTGCGGGCATACACCATCACGTCGTTAGCGATAAGCTTGGCGTCCTCCACGCGAGTGACGAGCCGCGCAGTCTTGAACATTGTAAAACCGTCGCCGCCGCGTTGAAAGAAGTCGCTCGAGGCGACGGTATAAAGCTTGGTATCACTCAAAGGCTGCCCATCGACCTTGATCGCGGTGACACGCGACCCGACTGGCTTTGACAGATCGGCTTCGACCGTCATTCCAGAATAATGCAGGAAACTACCCGCTGCCGCCGGTGATTTCGCCACACCTATTTCTGCCATTTGCCGGACTTCAGCACCTTTCAATTCGAACACCAGCGTTAGATTGCCGAAAGGTAGTTCGGAAATGACGTCGCGGCGTGTCAATCGATGGCCGGCGGGATAGAGCTTACCGCCCCGAATGCCGCCGCCGTTCATGATGGCAATATCGGCGCCACTGGCGGCCCGCGCTGCGTCGGTGACGAAGTTGGCAATAGCAGCCTCGGCGACCCGGACGGTCGCGTTGCGACTGTCGAGCGGCGAAACGAGAGTGGCCACCGGAATATCGAGCTCTCGCGAGAGTTCCGCCTCAAAGCCCTTCACGACGTCGAGAACCTCTGGGTCGGGAGTGTAGGACGCACTGTCGAGCAAGCGGAAGTGTGGTCGCCAGGCGACCTGTCGTTTGCCGTCAACCGTCTTGGTTTCGATTGTCAAGTCGATGGCGACGACGTTGAGCGCGTCTTGGCCGCCTTCGGCCATCACGGTCTTACCATCGTAGAGCATGCGCAGTTCGTGGTCGTGGCCGCTCAGTACCACATCGACGACGCGGCTGTCGTAAAGGGCAAAATCGATCTCGCGACCAGCATGCACCACCGCGACCACCAAATCAGCGCCGGCGACCCGCAGTTCCTTTGCTTTCTCGATGACGGTTGGCACAATCTTGGTGATCTTCAAATCCTCGGGGTTAGACTTCGAGTGACTGTCCTCGTCCGTCGCGCCGATGAACCCGATCTTGACATCGCCGACCGTGACGATTTTCGTGTCGGCATGGCGGACCAGCGGCTGCCCATCGGCCCCGCGCAGGTTGGCGGCGATGAACGGGAAATTGGCCTCGCCGACGCGCTTCAGATAGGCATCGCGCCCGAAATCGAACTCGTGGTTGCCGGGCACAAAGACATCGACGGTGAGCCGGTTCATGATGTCGACCACGTGCCGGCCCTGGTCGATGCCGCACAGCAGACAGGGTGAGAAGGCGTCGCCGGCGTGCACCATGATCAGGTTGGCGTTCGCGGCGCGCTCAGCCTTCACGATCGCAGCCAATCGCGCATACCCTCCGCGTCCTTCATGCTCTGACATCTTGTAGATATCGCAAGTCAATAAAAGGGTCGATTTAACTGTCTGGGCGGATGCCGCGTTTGGCCCTGCCACCACGATCAACAGAAGACCGAGAGGTAACAGGAGCTTGCGAATCATAGCGGCCACGACGGGATGTCCTTCTGGGGGAACCTGTGCCGGCTTATGTTGTAGCGATTGCAATGGTGGAGCGGAACCACATTTCTGCTCCTACCACGACACAAGTATGCACTTCACATGCCCTCTCATATTGCTATCGTCGAGTGGCTAGGATGGGGGTTCCATGAGTAAGACGGTACTGCAGCAATTAAACGACGGCGACATGCCGGGAATGGTGCGCTGGTACGACCCGCGCCTGCTGGCGCGTGTTTTCATTCGTACTATCGTGTCGTCGGTGTTCGGCCAGTATGCCGACCAGCGGTTGATTCAAGCCGCGACAGACCCTGCCAGCGGTCGCGAACTGATCGGCCGCTACGATTTCAGCGATCCTCAAGCCAGCGATTCGGCAAAACGCGTGGCAATGGATTCCGAAGGTGCAGTCTGGATCGACTACATCTGCGACGTCGGCGACGGCTTCGAGTCCACATACGCCATGGCATATCTGCTTGCGCAGGATCGCCTGGAGCTGAAAGGCGCGCCCCAGTTGCCGCACGGCGACATTCTGATCATGGGCGGCGACCAATGCTATCCGCAGCCGACGCGCGACGAGTATAAGAAACGGCTGCTGCTGCCATACGGCTTGGCATTGAACGACGCGGGTCCCAAGCGCAAACTGTTTGCAATTCCTGGCAACCACGACTGGTACGACGGTCTGCAAGCCTTCGACAGCCTGTTCTGCTCATCACGCGACAAGTTATCCGAGACGAAAGGCAGCCAGATCGGCGGCTGGCAGTGTCAACAGCATCGCAGTTATTGGGCGTTGCGGCTGCCCCACAATTGGTGGATCTGGGGTACCGACGTTCAATTCTCCAAGTACCTAGATGTCAGTCAGGTGAACTATTTTTCTGCGGTTGCAGCCGAAATGGGGCCCAACGACAACATTATCATTTGCATGGCCGAGCCTTCCTGGATGCTGGCTGATTTCCAGGGCCAGGACGAGGAGGAAAACTTCTTTAAAATAACTGCGATCGCGCGTGAGCGCGGCGCCAAAGTTTGCGCGATTCTAGCCGGAGATTGGCACCACTACAATCGCTACTCGTCGGCCGAACTGGGAGTGCACTTTTTTACCGCCGGCGGCGGCGGCTCGTTCTTACACCCGACCCACGTGCTGAAGAATGAAATTTCCGTCTGTTGGCCTGAAGCGAAGACCTTGACCGTCACGACAGACGAGACAGGAGCCCCAGCCGTAAAACCGGACTGGCAAGCGCAACGTTACGACGTTCGCTTGAAACGGCAGAACTCGGTTGGAAGTGTCGTTGGCGACGTCGTGCGTGAGGTAATCGAACCGATTAAAAAAGTAGGCGCCGGCCTGAAAAACGCAAAAACCCCACTGAAGCCGCGCGCGCCGAAGGTTTATCCAAAGCGCTCGACCAGCTTGATGCTCAGTCTGCGCAACCTGGCCTTTCCGTTGTTCAACCTGCCCTTCGCGTTTGGCATCGGCGTAGTTTACTGGCTGGTAACGTGGCAGTTCCACACCGTCGTCAGATCCTTCGACATCTCGGCCGGCAAGATCGACGCAGTCGGCGTGACAATACCTTGGACGTCATTAATAACGTGGATGCCGGTTTACGTACTGCAGGCAACGCTGAGCATGAGTTTCGCCTTGATGCTGATGGCGTTGTATGCGGGGCTCGTAGTTTACGTCGACGCAGTGGAACGACCAAGATGGCGCCGTCATCTCGTGAAATTCGGCGTTGGCACGATACATTTCATTGCCCATACATTCGCGATGTTCACGCTGTTCCTGGCCTTTCTGGCACTCAACAACAACATTGCGCCGTGGGCAGAGAGTCAGCTGGGCGGCCTAATGAGATCGAAGGACATGCAGCCGGGCATCGTTCGGGAGGTCGTGCGCGAAACGCTGGAGCCTCTGTCTAAAGAACGGCAGATTCAGCGCGAGCAGGCCGACGCTACCGCAAGCAAAGACGTTCCGCCACCGCCCCGGGTTGGCGGTTCGGCCCAAGCATCACGTACGGCTGAGCCGAAGACCGTTCGCGAACTGGTTGGTCTACTTTATCCGTTTGAACTGACGCTGTTTGGCGGAATCGTCGGAGGCTTCATCTGGGGTTGCTATTGGGTCATCGCGGGCCTGTTCGGACACATGCATGCAGAGCACGCATTCGCGGCACTTCGTGTCAGGGATTATAAAAATTTCCTGCGGATCAGGTTCGAGCCGGATCAGGTGACAATCTATCCGATTGGTCTCGATCGGGTTCCACGAGTGCATGATTGGACCAGCGCTGAGGCAGGCTTTCCGACGTCTGGCAATCGCTCGAAGTTGGTGCCTCGCAGAGCCTTAAAGCCGCACCTGATTGAGGAACCGATCGTAATCAGGCCGGAACACGTCAAGAGCTGAACCTATTCTGCGTCCGGCTGGTTCTCCGGAGCCGCTGAACTGAAAGCGTCGAGCGTGGCACAATGGGCGGCCACTCGCGAAATCTTCGGGAATGCGTCGAGCGGCACGTTGAATCGACGGGCGCCAAAGACCTGGGGTACGACGTAGATGTCGGCAATGGTTGGACCGCGGCCGAAACAGAAATCGCCGTCCTCGATCAACGCCTCCACGGCTGTAAAGCCGGATGTGATCCAGTGCCCCACCCAGGCGGCACAGGCGGCGGAGTCTGCTCCGAAGTTGCTGCGGAGGTAGTTCAACGGCCCGAGATTGCCGAGCGGGTGAATATCGCAACCGATCAGCGCCGCGACACCGCGAACCTTTGCCCTGGCAACCAGATCTTTTGGCAACAGGGGTGGCAACGGATACGTCTCCTCCAACCACTCGATGATTGCCGGCGATTGGAGGAGCGAATGTCCATCGTCAAGGATCAGCGTCGGTACGCGGCCTTGTGGGTTGATCCGACGATAGGCCGGCGAATTGTGCTCGCCGCCATTTCGTACCAAATGGACCGGCACGGTGTCATAGGCGACACCCTTGAGATTGAGCCCAATGCGTAGGCGATAAGCCGCGCCCGAGCGCCAAAAAGACTGTAGAATCATAAGTCGTGCCCTGTGCTGGCTGGCCAGCCGCAATGTCTGCGCTAAGGTTTGTGAGTGATTATACGTGTGCCGAGAGACGGTTGATCCTTAGCCGAAGGCAGTTACACTCGCAACGATCGCGTCCGCATTTCCTGGTGTTTTTGCAAGATGCCTCATGGTCAAACGGACCGCCTGATTCTGCTCGGCACAAAAGGCGGGCCGGCGATTCGCACCGGCGGGCCATCTCCCTCAGCCGCCGTGATCGTCGCGGAGGGACGCCCCTACGTAGTCGACTGCGGGCTCGGCGTGACGCGCGGCTTCGTCGAGGCGGGTTTTCATCTGAAGTCGCTGACCGCGATCTTCATCACGCATCACCATTCCGATCACAACCTCGAACTGGGCAATTTGGTCCATACGGCGTGGACGGCAGGGCTGGCGACGTCTGTCTCAATCCGCGGACCAAGAGACACGCGGAGGATGATGCGAGATTTCCTCACCCTCAATCGCTTCGATATCGAGACGCGCATCAGTGACGAGGGCCGGCCGAGTCTAGGAACGTTGCTGCACGTCGAAGACTACGCCGAAGGCCTCGTCTTCGAGGACCGTAATTTGCGCGTGACGGCGCTGCGCAACCACCATCCACCGATCGCAGAAAGCTTCGCACTCAAGTTCGCATGGCCGGGTCGAACCATTGTGTTCTCTGGCGATACTGTTTTTCTACCGGCGCTGGCCGACTTTGCGCGTGATGCCGATGTGCTCGTGCACGAAGCGATGTACCTACCGGCTGTCGATGCCCTGGTCGCACGCGTCGCCAACGGAGCGCGCCTCAAACAGCATCTGCTCGACAGCCATACATCGGCTGAAGACGCTGGCCGAATCGCGTCTATGGCGTGCGTGGGTCATCTTGTACTGAACCATCTTGTTCCAGCCGACGATCCTGATACGACGCCGGCTCATTGGGAGACGGCTGTGCGCACCAATTGGTTGGGAAGGTTGACAGTTGGCCACGATGGGCTTGTGATCCCACTCGACTGAATTGCAAATTACTTCTGCGATTTGCACAGTCCGGCAGTTTGAAAATTTGGTGCGAGGGCAGCATGAAACTGGCGACGATCAAGGACGGATCGCGGGATGGGTATTTAGCCGTCGTGTCGCGCGATCTCAGGCGCTGTATCTCCGCCGAAACGATCGCTCCAACGCTTCAGGCTGCGCTCGACGATTGGGCGCGAATAGCTCACAAGCTTGATGGCCTTTCCGAACAGCTCGAGCACGGGTCAGTTCCGTTTGACCGCTTCCACGAGCGTTCCTGTTTGAGCCCGCTGCCACGTGCCTATCAATGGGCGGATGGCTCGGCCTACGTCAATCACGTGGAGCTTGTGCGCAAGGCTCGTGGTGCGGAAATGCCCGCCACCTTTTGGACTGATCCGTTGATGTATCAGGGCGGATCGGACGCGTTTCTCAGTCCCCGCGAGCCGATCCGGCTTGCCGACGTATCGGCCGGAATCGACTTCGAGGGCGAGGTTGCGGTCATTGTCGATGACGTTCCGATGGGTGCCAGCCGTCAAGTTGCGCTTTCGAAAATCCGGTTGCTGATGCTGGTCAACGACGTGTCACTTCGCAACCTTATCCCGGCTGAGCTCGGCAAAGGTTTTGGTTTCTTTCAATCGAAGCCATCGTCGGCGTTCTCGCCTGTTGCCGTCACGCCGGACGAACTGGGCTCAGTCTGGGCCGATGGAAAGTTGCAGCTGCCGCTAATTTCAACTTTGAACAAACAGGTTTTTGGCCGCCCCGACGCAGGGCGGGACATGACTTTCGACTTCGGCATGCTGATCGCGCACGCGGCCAAAACGCGACCGCTTTGTGCCGGGGCGATCATCGGCTCGGGTACTGTATCGAACAAGGGTGCCGATGGCGGGCCGGGAAAATCGATTGCCGAAGGTGGCGCCGGTTATGCCTGCATCGCCGAACTCCGCACCATAGAAACGATACGGGATGGCAAGCCCAGAACGCCATTCATGGAATTCGGCGATACCATCCGAATCGAGATGAAGGATGCTCGCGGCCAATCCATCTTCGGTGCGATCGAGCAGACGGTCGAGAAGTATGAAGGGGCTTGAGGCATGGCAAACTTCGCATCCGCTGGCGATCTGACCGAGAAGAAGGTGACTTTCGGCAAGATCGGAGAGGGCCTCTACGCCTATACGGCCGAAGGTGATCCAAACACCGGCATTATCGTCGGCGACGACTGCTGCCTGGTGGTCGACGCACAGGCGACGCCTCTGATGGCGAACGACGTCATCGCGCGCGTTAGAGCCGTCACCGACAAGCCAATCAAGTACGTACTGCTGTCACATTATCACGCGGTGCGGGTGTTGGGCGCATCGGCGTTCAACGCATCGGAGATTCTCGCCTCGGAAGCAACGCGCAAGCTCATCATCGAACGCGGCGAGCAGGACAAGGCGTCCGAGATTGCGCGCTTTCCTCGCCTGTTTCGGGGGCTTGAGAGCCTGCCGCCGGGCCTCACCTGGCCGACGCTGACCTTCGAGCACGGCATCACGCTGTGGCTGGGGCGGCGGCGCGTCGAAATTGTGCAGATCGGACGCGGGCACACCGCCGGCGACACCATCGCCTGGGTGCCAGACTCGGGCGTCATGTTCTCAGGCGACCTCGTCGAATATCGCTCCGCCTGCTATTGCGGCGATGCGCACCTGGGCGACTGGCCGGGGACCTTGGATCGGCTTGCGGCCTATCAACCCAAAGCGCTTGTGCCCGGCCGAGGCGATGCGCTGATCGGTGCAAAGATGGTCGGCGATGCGATCGCTGGAACGCGCGCGTTCCTGTCTGCGCTCTATGCAACGGCGCAGAACGCGGTTGCCCGGAATAAGGATCTGAAGGCGACATTCGCAGCGGTACGTGCAGCCATGGATGGCCCATTCGGCGACTATGCGATCTACGAGCACTGCCTGCCCTTTAACGTGTCACGCGCCTTCGATGAAGCGCGCGGCATCGATCATCCCGTGGTGTGGACCGACGTGCGCGACCGGGAAATGTGGTTAGCGTTGCAGGGGTGAAATGTGATGCGAGAATAATGCCCCAAAATTCTCCCCTCCAATTCGGCTACCGTCGCCACCCGGATCAGGATGCGCCTGAGCCGGCGCACTATCCTGTCATCATCATCGGGGCGGGCCCTGTCGGCATGACGCTGGCGCTCGATCTCGGCGACCGCGGCATCAAGCCGGTCCTACTCGATGACTCGGACCGCATTGGCGATGGGTCGCGCGCCATCTGTTTTGCCAAGCGTACCCTCGAAATTTTCGACCGGCTTGGCGTCGCGGCCCCGATGCTGGAGAAAGGCGTAGTGTGGCGGCGCGGCCGCGTATTCCTGCGCGACGCCCAGGTTTACGACTTCGATCTTCAGCCAGAGGGCGGGCACAAGATGCCAGCTTTCATCAACCTGCAGCAGTATTACGTCGAGCAGTTTCTGATCGAGGCAATCGCGGCGCGCGGTGGTGTCGATTTGCGGTGGCGCAACAAGGTCAGCGACATCGAGCAGCGCGACGACGGAGCGACAATCACGATCGATACGCCCGATGGCTGCTATAGGCTTTCATGCGATTGGCTGATCTGCTGCGACGGAGCGCGCTCGCCAGCCCGCGTCAGGCTCGGCCTCGATTTCAGCGGCGAAGCGTTCGAGGATCAATTCCTTATAGCCGACGTCAGGATGCAAGGAGATTTCCCAACCGAACGCTGGTTCTGGTTCGATCCGCCATTCCACTCGGGCCAGTCGGCGCTGCTGCATCGCCAGCCCGACGACGTGTGGCGGATCGACCTGCAACTTGGCCCCGATGCCGATACCACCACGGAACGCCTGCCGGAACGTGTCAGTCCGCGCATCGCGCGCATGCTGGGTCACTCGAACTTCAAATTGGAATGGGTGTCGATCTACAGGTTCCAGTGCCGTCGGCTCGACCGCTTCGTGCACGGCCGGGTGATCTTCGCCGGCGATGCCGCTCATCAAGTCTCGCCGTTTGGCGCGCGCGGGGCAAATTCCGGCATCCAGGACGCGAATAATCTGGGATGGAAGCTGGCAGCCGTGTTGGGTGGCGCGGCGCCGCCGGGCCTGATCGACAGCTACGATCTCGAACGGGGGCAGGCGGCCGATGACAACATCGGCCACTCGACGCGTTCGACGGATTTCATCGCGCCGCGCTCGAATACCGAGCGGCTGTTCCGAAATGCCGTGCTGGAACTGGCAGGTCGCGCCGAATTCGCCAAGCGGTTCGTAAATTCCGGACGGCTGTCGCTGCCAGCAATCTACGACACGCCGCTGTCCACGCCGGATGATGAGTTGTTTGAAGGCTCTGCACAACCGGGCGCTGCGGCACCGGATGCGCCGCTCGATGCCGAATTGTCATCTTCCTGGCTGCTGGGTCGCTTCGGCGCCGATTTTACCGTGCTGAATTTCGGCGAGGGCGCGGATAGTGGACCCATTCAACACGCGAGGCTCGTATCAATACCATTGAGCGATATCGCTGCCAGACGCTACGACGCAACACCCGCCACGACCTATGTAATCCGTCCCGACGGTCACGTGTGCGCCCGGTTCCGAGCTTTTGATGCAGACACGATCGCCGTCGCGATCAGCCGGGCGCTCGGCCATAACCCATGACCTTCAGGTATAAGTTCGTTCGTCGGCAATCACCTTGCCGTCGTTCGGCAACGAACCCGGTGGGACAAGCACAACGTTGCCCTTGAGCTTCGTCAGCTCGACGATCGAAGCAGCAAGCGTCGTCGCGAATGCCTGGTCCGTCGTCGCGCTTTCAGCTTTCAGCGTCATCGTGTCCTGCTCATTAACGCGCGACACCACAAGGCGGAGCCGGCCGAGCTCTGGATGCCGTTTACTCAGGCCTGCGATTTGTTCAGGGTGTACGAACATGCCCTTGACCTTGGTCGTCTGGTCGGCCCGGCCGAGCCAACCCTTGATACGCATGTTGGTGCGGCCGCATGGACTGATCCCTGGCAGCACTGCCGACATATCGCCGGTAGCGAAACGGATCATCGGATAATCGCGATTGAACGAAGTAACGACGACTTCGCCGACCTCGCCCGCCGGCAAAGGTTCGCCCGTGCCTGGCCGCACAATTTCGACGATTAGCGCCTCGTCGACGATCATACCCTCGATCAAGCCGTCGGGTCCGGCGCTCTCGTAGGCGATGACGCCGAGGTCGGCCGTGGCATAAGCCTGGGTACAGGTGATGCCGCGCGTCCGGTATTCCTCGCGCAGTGACGGAAAAAGTGCGCCGCCCGACACAAACGCCTTGCGAAACGAGGATGCGTCGCGACCCGCTTCCCTGGCTTTGTCGAGCAGGATTTTCAAGTAGTCGGGCACCCCCATGTAGGCGGTCGGGCGCAGATGTTGGATCGCGTCGAGCTGCTGTTCGGTGTTGCCGGGACCGGCGGGTATGACGGTACAGCCCAGAGCGCGCGCTCCGGCGTCCATGATCCACCCGCCTGGCGTCAGATGGTAGGCGAAGGTGTTGTGCACTATGTCGGCCTTGGTGAAGCCCGCCGCATGCGCCGCGCGCGCCGACCGCCACCAGTCCGAGGCGAAGCCCTCAGGCTCGAAAATCGGGCCCGGCGACACAAAAATTCGGCTCACGCTGCCGGGCTCAGACGACACGAAACCACCGAAGGGCGGTTGTGCCGCTTGAGCCACCTTGAGATCGGACTTGCGCAATACCGCAACCTTGGCCAACTCCGCGCGCGAGGTAACAGTGGCCGCATCACTATTCTTGAGGTGCACGGCCCAACCGGGGGCGACCGCTTTCGCCAGCGCAATGAAACCGGGAAGCATGTTGAACAACGCTTGTTCACGCGCCTCGGGGTCTCGCGTTTCGAGTTGATCGAAAGGGGGCGTGGCCATTGTGGGACTCGTCGCGGTTCAGGACTATACAAGGGCTCTGATAGAGTGCGGCAGCAAGCCCGGTCAATTGGAGAAAGGGTGGGTGTCGACGCTCAGGCCGGCCGCCTCGCGAACGCGAGCCACACGCCGGCGCACAACAGCAACGCACCGCTGCCCGCTTCCATCGAACGTTGCCAACGCCCGCTCAACGCCACACGCGCTCGCGCGACCGCCCCCGCATAAGCGAGATCGACGAGCCCGATCGTCACGATGAACACCAGCGACAGCAGGACAAGTTGCGGCAAGGCAGGTTCGACTGGATCCAGGAACTGCGGCAGGAACGCGCCGAGAAAAAGCAGGACCTTCGGGTTCGAGATTGCAACGAACAAGCCTTGCCAGTACCAGCGCGATGAAACGGCATTGCTGGTCGTAGCAGCCGCCGCTGGTCGATGCAGCTTCCACAGTGTGTGTGCGCCGAGCCACATCAGATAGGCAGCGCCGACCCAACGGATCACGTCGAACCACTCGGCCATGAACAGCATGATTGAGGACAGGCCGAAACTCACCGCCGCCAGCAAAATGGCCAGCCCGGTCAAATTGCCGGCCATGGTCAACAGCCCGGCCCTAAAGCCGTATTTCGTGACGTTGGCGATCACCAGCGACATCGTCGGCCCCGGCGTCACACCCAAAAGAAAGGAAGCAAGACAGAAGGCGATCACCACTTGCAGCGTCATTGCAAACCTCGGTTCAAACGATTGGTTGAAAAGACTGGTGATCGGGACTCTGCCGCCACCCTACGAAGCGCGTGGCAGGAGCGGCAGATTTGTCAGCAGGTTCTGCGGTTTCATTTTTATGCGACGCGCCTCCGTCATGGCGAGGCCCAGATAGATTGGTCGACCCTTGACACGGTCGATGACAAGGCGGTCGTCGAGAATGCGCATGCGAAACAGGCCAGCGATCCGCTCCATGCGGTCAAGCGATGGGGCTTTGCCATCGTAAAGGTCGTTCAAAATCAACGTGGCCTCGATATCGAGGCCGATGTGCCAGCGCCAATCGGCGTCTTCCAGGCTTGGGCGCGGCTCGACCTTGACCTCGATTTTCAACAGATGCCACAGCCAACCCTCGATCACGCGCGCGAAGGCGTCAGGTGCGGGTTGTTCGAAGCGAAAATCGACGACGGTGTCGAAGCGGTCCGAACGCTCCCAATAGAAGCTCTTGCTCGCCTCATCGAGCACGTCGAGCGACACGGACTTTAACGGCGTGCCGGACTCGGCGAGCAGCTGTGCCAACCCGCTTTCAGCGCCGGCCTTGGCGTGCATTTGTACGATCTCCTCGTCGGCGAACATCAACGTTCCGCCTTCGGTCGACACTGTCTGGTCGCGGAAGAATACTTCCGCTGCGCGCAACCGAATTGGGTCCTGAGTCTCGCTCAGCAGATTGCGCAGGATCAGATGCACCATCTGATCGATAAACACCGGCGGGATGGTCACGGCACCTCGCTGCACAATTCGAAGGTACGCTCCTTCGATGGTTTCAGCTTCAAGCAGGACCGAGCGGAAGGCGAGCACTGCTCGATAGCTGTCGGCAGCATCGGGATCGGCAAGGGCTTCAAGCTCCGGCTCGGCGACGGGACGAAATGGATCGGCCAGCAAAGCTTCGTGCAGAGCAACTTCACGCGCGCAGCTGGTTTCGATCGGATGCACTTCGGGCCGCGTCCAATAGGCCGCCAGGAACCCCGGTGTAACCCGTAACCAACCTTGCGGGTCAATCTCCAGCAGGTGCTGGCCTGCCGATCTCCAGAAGTCCCGTCTCATTCCACCGTCCAGATCTTGGTGTGCAGCGGCTCGCCTGCCGGCGGTTTGACGGTGCGGAATTGCTCCCGAATCTGGCCATCGGAATCGCAAAATCGACGCACGGTGAATACCGTATTGACCAGCGCTTCGCGGCAAAGCTCCTCGACAAACCCCACTTCCTCCGCAGCAGCTAGAAGACCCGCGTCCATATCGGGCGCGCCGTGGGCGGCCATCAGATAAACGGCGAGGCTGTAGACAAGATCGGCGTGTTGGTCCGACGTCGCATCGCCTACAGTCGCGAAAGTAGAACGCCCGCGGCTCGGCAGCCCGAGAAATCCGTTTGCGAACGCCTGCCGGGTCTTGCCGGTGATGGCCGATTCTTCGAGGCCGGCAAACGCGAAAGCGCCGGAGACCGCCCAATCAGCAGAAGGCGCGGCGATGTCGAACACTCGTTCGTCGGAAGCATCGAAACGGATCGTGCGGAGCAGCTTGATCATCCGCCAGCTCTTCCAGATACCGGCATCGGCGATTCGCGAAGATGATCAAACAGCGGCAGCAACCGCGTACCGTCGTTGCTCGCAACGATCAGGTTCACGCAGTCGTCGAGCCCGAGAATCCGACCGGCAACTGCGCCAATTGGCATCGCGATTGAAACGGCTGTATCGCACCCTTCCATTCGACCGAGCCAATGGTCGTGCAAACCACGAAAGCCATCCTGCCCCCAAATGTGCAAGTGCATCATCAGGTGCGAGCCGAAGGCCTCGATGATCTGAGTGCGCGACACGTCGCCGACGCCCTCCTCGACCATCGTCGTCAGGCCGGCTTCGTATCCAGGTTCCCTGCCGTGCGGATTGCCGCTGAGCTCAAGGTCGAAACCGGCCACGAGCCAGTCGGGGATCTGAGCCGACTCGCACGGGGCGAGGGCGATCGCCGTTGCGCCTGCAACGCCGCCATTGACAAGAATACCGTGCGGCCAGCGGAATTGGATTGCGCATTGCGGCGGTACGAGACTGCCTAGAGCATCACCGAGCGCGAGCTGCAACAGCGGCAGCATCTGAAGTGAGTGGTTGCGCGTGACGTCCGGCTCAAGAACGATGGCCGCGGCGGCGCGTGACGTGTTGCGGCTCCAGACCAGGTCGCCTGCACCAAGTTCACCGAATGCGGCAAGGCGGCAGGCCTCCGTGAATGGCTGCAGGGGTGCCTTGACGGCGTAGCCGGTCAATAGGGGGGGAAAAGTCGGGTCAGTCAAATGCATGGCGTTCTTTGCTCGACCGGACGCCGCCCCCGACAAGCGTCTTGACGTTAAAGCCGCACGGCGGATCGGTCAGTAAAGGTGTCGCGTGACGATGTCTGCGGCCACAGATTCAGTCCGGCGGCGGCGACGACGGTGACGACAGCGAGTAACACGATGCTTAACAGAAACGCTCTCATTTCGAGCCTCCCTCGGGGATTGGGATCAGCGCATCCCGGTTTGTGGCGGAGTCTGGTACGCGATGACTGCCGTCGTCAACTGTCGCTACCCGCAAAAATGCAATGAGTTCATCCCGCTGCCTTTGATCGGTTATTCGCTGCAGCGGCATCTTGGAGCCGGGTGTCAGGACATCGGGGCCGAGTTCGAACAGTTTTGCCACGTTTGCCTCGGTCCATACGATGTCCAACGCCCTGAGCGGCGGCGAGTAGGGATAATGCGGCAGAGTGCCGATGCGGCGGCCGAAAATGTTGTGCAGCGTTGGCCCGGCGCGGTTCGAACCGTCCGGCGTCAGGGTGTGGCAGATGCTGCATTTGCGGGCGAACTGAAGCTGACCCTGGGCGACCGGATCGTCCGCGGCCGCTGTCAACTGGAACCGGCGCGGAAACTGACCGTCGATCGGCTCGATCGGCGCTCTCGGACTCACCTGCCAGAGCGTGGCGAAGTCGTCGAGGCCGCCATAGTAGAGGTGGTCGCCGCCGGGGGAAAAGGCCAAGGCCCACACCGGCCCGAACGGATTGCGGTATTCCTCGATGGGTGCTCCGTCCGCGGCGCGCGCGACGCGGATGACGCCATCGCCGCTGCCCGTAACGACCAAGCCGGGTTTGCCGATGCTGCTTGCTGCAAGCACCGGCCGATCATGAGCCTTGAGGTCGACTACCAGGTCGCCCGTCGTCGCATCGAGAATCCCAGCGTTTCCGTTGAGGGCGCCGAACAGCAGCATATCGCCACCTTCGATGCGCTCCAGCACGTTAATGCCCCAGCCCTGACTATGAATGATACGGTCCAACTGGCCGTCGGTACGACGAAAATGTCCAATGCCACCGTCGCCACTGGCGGTGTAGACGCTGGCGCCGTCGCGCGAGAACGCGACGGCGTTGACCGGCGCCCTGTGCCCCTCCAGCACCGGACCAGCAGTCAGGCGCTCCAGATCCCAGATACGAGCTTTGCGATCCCAGCCGGCCGACGCCGCCCACCGGCCATCGGGCGATACCGAGAGGCCGACGACTTTGGATTCGTGGCCGCGGAACTGATGCAGCGGTTTGCCGATTGCGATGTCCCACAAGCGCACAACGCCATCGTCGCCGGCCGACAGCACGCGATCGCCGCCGCTGCCCGGCACGAATGCCACTGCGTTGACGGCGCCCTCATGACCGTCGAGACGATGCAGCAATCTCGGCATCGAGCCGGACACGTCCCAAACCATCATCGTGTAGTCGAATGAGCCGGTCAGCGCGCGGCCCGACGCCGCATCGACGCGCAACGCCTTCACCGGGCCGCCGTGACCGACCAGATTGCCGGCGCCACTCCGGCGCGCATCTTTGGTGTGTGAGGCTGGTTCACTGGCAGCCGACGAGCCAGCGCACAGGATCAACGCCAGCACCAGCACGCCGAGATGGCCGATCCCCATGCTCCGCCACTATTCGGCAGGTTGCGGCCGCGCGCCACCGCCCGGCGACGCAGGCTGGCTCGATAGCATTTGATCAGCCCACAGGTTGTGGTGCTCCTTGGCCCAGTTCACGTCGACCTGGCCGGAGCCCATGGCCGAGAACGCGCCCTGCATACCGAGCGTGCCGATGTAGATGTGGGCGAAGATCACCACCACCAGGAACAGCGCCACGATGGAGTGCCAGGAGGTGGCATACTGCATCTCTTCCATCGGCGTCAGTGTGGTCGGCAGCGCCAGCCCCAGGGAATTGACAAGTTGGAACGTCTTTGCGAACAGCGGCACCTGGAACGGAAACATCAGTGCGAGGCCCGACAGCGAGATCGACAGGCCACCGAGCATGATCAGCCAGAACAGAATCTTCTGTCCGGCATTGAACTTCTTGGCCGGGGGATGACCCTTGCCGATCATGCCACCGCCGCGCACGAGCCATACGATGTCGTGCCGGTTCGGGAAATTGTGCAAGACCCACATCACGAACGTCATCACGAGGCCCAGCATGAAGGCGAACGCAACATAGTTGTGCGCCCATTTGGCCATCTGCGACATGGCGGCAAACGCATCCTTGCCCATGATCGGCAGCAGCACGCTACGGCCGTACAGCACGTTGAGGCCGGTCAGTGCCAGAATGATGAAAGATGTCGCAAGCAGCCAGTGGCCCATGCGTTCGACGCTGGAGAAACGCTCGATGGTGCGCCCGGCCCAGCCGTGCTCAATTTTGATGCGGCCTCGCACGAGGAAGAACAGGCCAAGCAGCACCAGCATGCCGGCCATCGCGTAGGCGCCATAGGTCGGCAGCGGGCCGTTGCGGAAATTGCGCCAGACCTCGCCCTGCGACTGGACCAGCGTCGCGCTCTTCTTGTCCGGGATCGAGACCGTCCCATCGGCCGCGTTCTTGCGGATCTTGGCCCACATCTGCTCGTCGAAGTTGTAAGGATTGTCCGACTTCGCGCCGGGCTGACCGACGGCGTTAGCCGGTGGGCGCACACTTGAACCCGGCTGTTGCTGGGCACTTCCGCCCGTCGCGAAAAGTATCGTGGCAACGATCGCGAAAACCGCGAAAACCGACAACGCGAAGCAGCGCACGCGATAACCGTTAACTGATTTCTTAACTTCCAAGATGCGGTCGGCCATCAGCGTGATTCCTCTTCGCATACGATTTGCCGCCAGTCCCATGTCAGCGCATCAGGTTGGCGCGATCCGACAGCTCCTTGACCTGGGCCTGCGACAAGCTCGGCGATTTCTCACCCAGATAGACGCCGGGCTCCAAGTGCAGCGGACGCTCTCGATTCGCGTCACTGCAACCGGGCAAACAGCACACGAGAACGCTTGCGGCGACCATCATCGACTGTCGCCGCAATCGCACCGTCATCACAATGATTGACCCGGATACGCCTTGCCCCAGCCCCAGGCACCCGAGCCGAAACCGCGTGCCACGACGCGCTCGCGATAGATGGTTGAGACGACATCACCGTCGCCCGCCAGCAGCGCCTTGGTCGAACACATTTCGGCGCATAACGGCAGCTTGCCCTCGGCGAGGCGATTACGGCCGTACTTGACGAAGTGCTTCTCCGCGTCCTTCTCGGGGCCACCAGCGCAGAACGTGCACTTGTCCATCTTGCCTCTGCTGCCGAAATTGGCCGCCTGTGGATACTGCGGCGCGCCGAACGGGCAGGCGTAGAAGCAATAGCCGCAGCCGATGCACAGATCCTTCGAGTGCAGCACAACGCCTTCGCTGGTCTGGTAAAAGCAGTCGACCGGACAGACCGCAGCGCAGGGTGCGTCCGAGCAATGCATGCAGGCGACCGAGATCGAACGCTCGCCGGGCTTGCCGTCGTTGATGGTGACGACCCGGCGGCGGTTGATGCCCCACGGCACCTCATGCTCGTTCTTGCACGCGGTGACACAGGCGTTGCACTCGATGCAACGCTCGGCGTCGCAGAGGAATTTCATGCGTGCCATGGCTTCAAGCCCTCCAGATCTTGCAAAGCGTGGTCTTGGTTTCCTGCATCAGCGTGACGCTGTCATAGCCGTAGGTCTGCGCCGTGTTGCTCGATTCACCCAGCACGACGGGATCGGCACCTTCCGGATATTTCGATCGGAGATCCTTGCCCTGGAAGTGGCCGGCGTAGTGGAACGGCATGAAGGCGACGCCCTTGCCGACACGCTCGGTCACCATGGCCTGGACCTTGACCTTGCCCTTCTCCGGTCCTTCGACCCAGACCTGTTGCCCATCCTTGACGCCGGCATTGTTGGCATCGACCGGATTGATTTCGACGAACATCGTCTGCTGCAATTCGGCAAGCCACGGGTTCGACCGAGTTTCATCGCCGCCACCCTCGTACTCGACCAGACGGCCCGAGGTCAGCACGATCGGGTATTCCTTATCGACGTTGTTTGCGATCGCCTTGTTCTGGATCGATGCAAAGGCCACCGGCACGCGATACATCTTGCGGTCGGTGTGCGTCGGGTATTTGGCAACGAGATCGCGACGTGGCGAGTAGAGCGGCTCGCGGTGCAGTGGCACGCCGTCGGGGAAGTTCCAGACCACCGCACGTGCCTTGGCGTTGCCGAACGGCGCTATACCATGCATGATCGCCACGCGGATCAGGCCGCCGGAGGGGTCGGTCTTCCAGTTGACCCCGCCAATGGCATTGCCGCCGATCTTGGTGATCGCCGCCATCTCGGCCGGAGTGAGGTCCTTGTCCCAGCCGAGCTTCTGGATCATGGCCATCGTCACTTCCGGATAGCCATCCTTGATCTCGGAACCAAGCGGCCAGCTGTCGACCGCCAGCAGGTTGTCGGCGACAGGATCCTTTTTCGCGTACTTCTCAGGGGCTGTGACACCGAAGTTGGCACGGAAGCACAGGCCGCCGTCCTGCACATGCTTCGATGGGTCGTAGAGGTTAGGCGTGCCTGGGTGCCCTTTCTTGCCGCTCGGCAGCACCATGTCGGGGTTGCCCCAGCATGGCCATGGCAGCCCGTAGTAATCGCCATCGGCCGGTCCGCCATTGGCCTTCAACGTTACCTTGTCGAAGGTCTGCTGGTTGGCCATGTGCAGCTTCATGCGCTCCGGCGACTGGCCGGTATAGCCGATCGTCCACATGCCGCGATTGAACTCGCGAGTCAGATCCTCGACCAGGGGCTCTTCCTTGTCCCCGATCTTGATGTTCTTGAACAATTCCTTCTCGTAGCCGAACTTCTTGGCGAACTTGTACATGATCGTGTGATCGGGCAGTGCCTCGAAGAACGTGAAGATCTTCTCGCGCCATTGCAGCGACCTATTGGATGCGGTGACCGATCCGGACGTTTCGAACTGCGTGGCAGCAGGCAACAGGTAGACACCGTCGGTGCGGTCATGCAGGACAGCCGACGCCGTCGGGTAGGGATCGATGACGACGAGGAGCTCCAACTTCTCCATCGCCTTCTTCATTTCCGGACCGCGCGTTTGCGAGTTCGGCGCGTGGCCCCAGAATACCATCGCCTTGAGGTTGTCGGGCTGATCGAGGTTGGCTTTGTCCTCGAGCACGCCGTCGATCCAGCGGCTGACCGTGATGCCGCTGCTCTCCATCAGCTTCTGGTCCTTGAAGCGGCCCAGTATCCAGTCGTAGGGCACTTCCCAAACGTTGGCCCAGTGCTTCCACGAGCCGGCCGCCAAGCCGTAATAACCGGGAAGCGAGTCGGACGTCACGCCAAGATCGGTCGCGCCCTGCACGTTGTCGTGGCCGCGGAAGATATTGGTGCCGCTGCCCGCGACCCCGACATTGCCAAGTGCCAGCTGCAGGACGCAGTAGGCACGCACGTTGGCGTTGCCGGTGCTGTGCTGCGTGCCGCCCATGCACCAGATCACGGTGCCGGGTTTGTTCGTTGCAAGCGTCTTGGCCACGCGGTGCAATTGCGCGCCGGGCACGCCCGTCACCGCTTCGACTTCGGCTGGGGTCCATTTCTTGACTTCCTCACGGACGAAATCCATGCCCCAGACGCGGGTGCGCATGAACTCCTTGTCGTCCCAGCCATTCTCGAAGATGTGCCAGAGCAGACCCCAGATCAACGCGACGTCGGTGCCGGGGCGGAAGCGAACGTACTCGGTTGCGTGGGCGGCCGTGCGGGTAAAGCGAGGGTCGCACACGATAAAGGGAGCGTTATTCTGCTCCTTCGCCTTGAGCATATGCTGAAGTGATACAGGGTGCGCCTCGGCCGGATTGCCGCCGATCAGGAAGATCGCTTTCGACTTCAGGATGTCGTTGTAGGAGTTCGTCATGGCGCCGTAGCCCCATGTATTGGCAACGCCTGCGACCGTCGTCGAATGACATATGCGCGCCTGGTGGTCGACGTTGTTGGTGCCCCAGAACGCCGCGAACTTGCGGATCAGATAGCACTGCTCGTTGGAGTGCTTGGCCGAGCCCAGCCAGTAGACGGAATCGGGGCCGGACTTCTGGCGGATGTCGAGCATCTTGTCGCCGACTTCATTGATCGCCTGATCCCACGAGATGCGCTGCCATTTACCACCGGCAAGCTTCATCGGATACTTGAGGCGACGTTCGCCGTGCGCGTGCTCGCGGTCCGCCGCGCCCTTGGCGCAATGGGCGCCGAGGTTGAACGGCGAGTCGAACGCCGGTTCCTGGCCGGTCCAAACGCCGTCCTGCACTTCGGCGATGACGGTGCAGCCGACCGAGCAGTGGGTGCAGATCGACTTCTTGATCTCGATTTTGGCATTCGACGCGGGTCCGGCCGCCGCGGCCTTCTCAACGCGACCGGCACTCAGCGAAGCGACGGCCGCGAGGCCGCCAACCGCGAGGCCGGAATTGCGCAGGAACGCGCGACGGTCGACCGTAGCCGGCCGACCTGACTCGAACGCTGCCGTGGCGCGCACCGCTTTTGCGGCGCCGGACTGTTTCTTTTTCAGCATGGGAAGCTCCCGTAGCTAGACCAATTCATTGGGTTTCAAGTCGATCAGCCGCGTGCCAGCTCGTAATAACGCCGCACATGCTCCGTCTCGCGGTAGAGCGCGTCC
>JBGTIU010000011.1:0-3386 GCA_041745515.1 Hyphomicrobiaceae bacterium
GCCAGCCGCTGACGATCGTTTGAGCGTGTTGACGCGCTTCCGGCCGGCCGCGCGGCAGCGGAGTCGGGCGCGCCATCAACAACGCATTATCATGACCTGTTGCACACTTCGCCGGCCGGGGCCACAATCGGTCGCGAAGAATGCTGGAGCGCGCACATGCAACGCCTTTTCGCGGGTCTGGTTACGCTGACAATCATGGCCGGACTGCCCGGTTCTGCCGCTGCCGATGATCTGCAGGACTGCAAGCAGGGCGATCGAAACGTTCGTGTTCCTGCCTGCACTCGCATCATCGCCAAGGGCAGCGACAGCAACAAGGGACTGGCAACCAGTTACGTCAATCGGGGCCTTGCCCATCGGGCGGCAGGCGACAACGACCGGGCCATCGCCGACTATACCGAGGCGCTGCGCCTCGATGCTTCATACGCCCTGGCCTACAACAGCCGCGGCATCGCATATGGTGCCAAAGGCGATCACGACCGGGCGATCGCCGACCAGTCCGAGGCGCTGCGCCTCGATCCGGATTACAGCTTCGCCTACAACAGCCGGGGCATCGCCTACGCGGCGAAGGGCGACAACGACCGCGCCATTGGCGACTACACCCAGGCGATCCGCGTCAACCCGCAATTCGCGATCGCCTACAACAACCGCGGCATCGCCCATGCCAACAAGAACGACAACGACCGTGCCCTGTCGGATTACTCCGAGGCGATCCGGCTCGACCCGAAATATGCCAGCGCCTATTACAACCGCGGCCTCGCCGCTCGCAGCAAAGGCGATCAGGATCGTGCCATCGCTGACCAGACCGAGGCGATCAAGCTCGACCCGAAGTACGCCAACGCCTACGTTGCCCGCGGCAATGCGCTGAAAGACAAAGGCGAGCTCGATCGCGCCATCGCCGATCAAACCGAGGCGATCCGGCTGAGCCCGGGCTATGCGCTGGCGTACAGCAACCGGGGCATTGCGCATGCCGCGAAGGGCGACAACGACGCCGCCATTGCCGACTACAGCGAGGCAATCCGTTCCGACCCGAGGTATACCAGCGCCTACTACAACCGCGGCCTTGCCTACCGCGTCAAGGGTGACCAGGACCGTGCCATCGCCGACCAGAATGAGGCGATCCGTCTCGATCCCAAGCACGCCAACGCCTACATCGTTCGTGGCAATTCTTATAAAGACAAGGGCGACCTCGACCGCGCCATCGCCGATCAATCCGAGGCGATCCGCCTCAATCCGACATATGCTCTGCCCTACAACAACCGGGGAATCGCCTATGCCGCCAAGGGCGATAACGCTCGCGCGATCGCCGACTATCGCAAAATACTGGAGCTGCCGGCGCCGTCCGCCACCGACCGGCAGAGGCAGGACATCGCGCGCGAGCGGATCGCGAGGCTGACACCAGCGGAGCAGAAACAGGCGCCCCCTCCGCTATCGGTCCGGCGCGTCGCTCTTGTGATCGGTAACGCCAACTATTCGCACGCCGGACTGCTCACCAATCCCGCCAATGATGCCCGCGCCTTCGCTGGCGCGCTGCGGCGCCTGGGCTTCACCGACGTGATCGAACGCTACGACCTGACCCGCGAAACGATGGGTCGCGCCCTCAAGGAATTCGGTGATCGCGTCGAGGGCGCCGAGTGGGCGGTAGTGTTTTTTGCCGGTCACGGTATCGAGATGAACGGCTCAACCTATCTCATTCCCATCGATGCCGAACTCAAACGCGACTCTCATGTCAGCGACGAGGCTCTGTCACTGTCTGCCGTCCAAGCCAAGGTCGACGCGGCAACCAAACTTGGGCTCGTGATTCTCGACGCCTGCCGCAACAACCCTTTCCTCTCGCGCATGGCACGCACCGGCGGTACGACTCGCTCAGTAGCCCGCGGCCTGCCGGCGATCGAGCCGGAAGGCAACGTGCTGGTCGCCTACTCGGCCAAGCACGGCACCACCGCCGACGATGGCACGGGTCCGCACAGTCCGTTCACCGAAGCACTGCTCGCGCACATCGAGGAGCCGGGGCTCGAAGTGACCTTTCTGTTCCGCCGGATACGGGACCAGGTCCGCACTAAGACCGATCGACGACAGGAGCCGTTCCTGTACGGCACGCTCGGCAGCGAACCGCTGTACTTCAAGGCCGCTTCGCGCTAGCGCGCGCGATTGCGGCGCCGGCGCCGAGCGCTTTGAGCTTGCCAATCGCGACATCACGCGGCAAAGGCGCAAGTCCGCAGTTCGTGCACGCCTGAAGACGCGCCACGTCAGCATGTTGCATTGCCTCTCGAAGGGTCGCAGCGACCGCCTCGGGCGTTTCAACCTCGCTCGTCGCGACGTCGATGGCGCCGACCAGGATCTGCTTGTCTGCAAGATGCCGGATCAGCGATATCGGCACCTTCGAGCCGGCGCATTCCAGCGACACCTGGTCGATGCAGCTGCGATTGAGCGCCGGAAAAATTTCTTCGTACTGACGCCACTGTGCGCCGAGGGTCTGCTTCCACTTGAGGTTAGCCTCGATGCCGTAGCCATAACAGATGTGAACGGCGGTCTTGCATTTCAGTCCCATGGCCGCCGCCTCTAGCGCGGCAATGCCCCAGTCCTTGACGTCGTCCAGAAAGACGTTGAAGGCGGGCTCGTCGAACTGGATGACGTCGACGCCTTGCGCCTCGAGTTCGCGGGCTTCCTGATTGAGGATGCGCGCGAAGGCCATCGCCATATCGGCACGACGGCCGTAATGCGCGTCCGCGATCGTATCGCAGATCGTCATCGGCCCCGGCAGCGTGAATTTGAGCGCCCGCCCAGTGTGGCCGCGTGTGAATGCCGCTTCCTGCCCGTGGATCGACGTTTTTCGCGACAGCGGTCCGGTAACCGTCGGCACTTCCGCCACGTAGCGGTTGTTGCGAATACCCATGGCGGTCTTCTTCGACCAATCGATGCCATCGATCTGCTCGAGAAAGCCGTGCACGAAATGGATGCGGAACTGCTCGCCGTCGGAGACGATGTCAATGCCGGCATCCTCCTGGAGTTTGAGCCAGATCAGGGCTGCGTCCCGCTTGGCGGCAATGAGATCAGCGCCGGACAAACGCCAGGCCGGCCATAGTTTCTCAGGCTCGGCAAGCCACGCCGGTTTCGGCAGGCTGCCCGCCACTGTGGTCGGAATGACAGGTAGTGCGCGCATTGGATCGTCTCCAGTCTGGGCTGAGACTACAGCCCCAGCACATCGGTCATGGCATAAAGGCCCGGACCCTTGCCGCGACCCCACAGCGCGGCCTTGATCGCGCCCCGCGCGTAGATGCCGCGATCGTCGGACAAATGAGCGATCTCGATGCGCTCGCCGTTGCCCGCGAACACCACCCTGTGGTCGCCGATCACGGTGCCGCCGCGCAGGGTGGCAAATCCGATGT
>JBGTIU010000012.1:0-7575 GCA_041745515.1 Hyphomicrobiaceae bacterium
CGCCGACCGCCTGTCGCCGCCCCGTTCGACCTCCGCCGCGGGGTAAATGAAATCCGTCGGCCTGGAAACCATGGCGGCCAGATTGCGTTGCTGCGCGCAGCCGTAATTTGGGTATGGCACGTTTTGAGGATTCTTGACGACGTTCTCCGACCAGTCGCCACAAATCGGGCCGATGGCGGCGATGCGATCATAGGACAATGTCATGATCTGCTCAGGTGCGTCACCGCGCGGCCGTTCCTGCACGCGAACGGCAGCAGGCGGCAATCCGATGTCAACCGCAACGCTGCGAACCGCCTTGATCCGGGAAGCAATCGCGCGCTGATTTGCCGGCTTGGACCGAACCCAGACTGTCAGCGGGCCTTTGGCTTCGCGCTTGTATTTGTGCATGAAGCGCAACGTCTCCAGATGGATCTGTGCGTCCATGGCCGAATCGATCGGCGATACCGCCAGATCGAGGGCCACAGTGTCCGCCGCAACCACGATCGGGTGCCGTTTGCTCGGGTCTGTGAGCACTGGATGAAACTCATCGGATATCCGGGTACCGTCGCAGCCCGTGGCGGCGCAGCCGACCAGTCCGATCAGCAATAACCTGCCCGCGTTGCGGTTGATGCGCGGCGATTCGCCGGAGCGGCTCATTTCAGTGCTCCATTCTCGGGGTATTCGACGATGAAACCAAGATCACCGGTGACCGTGCTCGTCGCCAGTTTGCCGGATGGGCTGTAAATGCGATGCAACGATCCGAGGAACAGACCCTTGAGGTCGGTCGATGGTGCAAAACCCTCGTCCGGTCGGCTCAGCTCGCTGGGATCGTTCGAGCGCGCGATATAGGGCGTGACGATGATGACGAGTTCCGACTGGCTGTTGAGATAGTCCTTGCTGCGGAACAGCGCGCCCAGGATCGGTACGTTGCGCAACTCGGGCACACCTTCGACGCCCTGCCTCGTTTGATCGGAGAGCATGCCCGCCATGGCCAACGCCGAGCCGCTCGGCATCTCGACTGTGGTTTCCGCCTTGCGCACCTGCAGTCCGGGAATGCTGAAGCCTTCAATCAAGATGGCGCCTTGTTGCGACAATTCGCTGACCTCTGCCTTCACTTTCAGGCTGATCCTGCCCTCTGCCAGCACAACGGGTGTGAAATCGACCTTCACGCCGAACTCTTTGAAGCTGATAGACACTTCCCGATCCTTGCTGGAGACGGGAACCGGGAATTCGCCGCCGGCGTGGAATTTGGCGGTCTCACCGGAGATCGCGGTCAGGGTCGGCTCGGCCAGCGTTCGCGACAGCCCGGCGCGTTCGAACGATTCTATGAGAGCCGACGCGGAGCCGCCGGCCCAGCTGCCGGACGCCTGCACGGCATTGCCGCTGCCGGGCAAAAAGGGCACCAGCCCCGGGCCAGCGAAGACAGCCGCAGCGTTGGTGGCCGAGGTGATCGGAAATGCATTTTGAATGACCTTGGTGAATGTGAAACTCCCCGCTCGACCGACCGCGCCGGGCAGATTGACGCCGAGACGCTTGATGGCATCTCGTTGGATTTCGGCAACCGTCACCTTGAGCAGAACCTGCTCTTTCTCGGCAACCGTGATCATGTTGATGACGGCCACGCCCTTCGCGAAATCCTTGGCTATGTCCTCGGCGCGCCCGGCGTCGGCGGCGCGGGCAACACGGCCGCTGATGACGATGCCGTCGCCAGGGGAACTGACCTTGAGTCGGGAACCGGGCAGCAAGGTTTTCAGCATTTCGGCGAGTTCGGTCAGATCGCGCTGCACCGCGATATCGAGCACCAACAGCTTGCGCCCATTCCGACCCAGGAAGAATACGTTCGAGCGACCCAGAGCCTTGGCGAAGAGGATGACGCGCCGCGCGGTATTGACGGAAGCGTCCACCGTGCCGGTGTGAGAGACGATCACATCCTGACTATCGACAGGCAGCTCGACGATCACCGCCTTGTTGAGGCTCAGGGTGACTTTGCGATAGGCAGGCAACGACTCGGCATCCGAGATCCGCAGCACCGCGCTGGCTCCGGGCGACGCGTCGCTCTGTGCCCAAACGGGCGCCTGACAAAGCGCGGCGGCCAACAGCGCCAGCCCGATGATCGAACGCCAATAACCGCAACACATCGTTTGCCTCACTTCAAATAAGCATGACGCGAATGCGTACTGTTACGCGCCAAGTCATTGCTCGATGCGCGTCCCTGCAAACCAACCCGATTTGCGTGGGCGCAATCCATGGAACGCGTCATTTCACGTTCGTATGACTAGTTGGATTCGCAGTTGCCGGCAGAATCCGGACCTGGCCGGGCGTGGCATTGCAGGTCATTTCCACGGCTTACGCACAGGCCGCCCCTTGTGTTGTCAAATGCGGCAGTCCGTCTGATCGACTACAGCGAGGGCTCGCGATGCGCGCGAAAGGCCGGACGCCGGCTGCCGTGCACGACATTGTTGATAGCCGTTGGGGGAGAGGCCTTGTGCGGCCCTGGGAGCGCGGGCGACGCGTTACCCTTATTCTCGCTGGGAGGACGTGCTGCTCTCTTACTCTCGCGCGGAAGGCGCGCTGCGCCGGCACCAGGCCGGAAATTCGGGCACAAGGCCAAAGGTTGCCCGCTCGTCGGCCGAAAGACAGTCACCGGCTAGCCGCAGGGCGTGCCGCATCGCTTCGGGTGGCGACAGGAACAATGGCCAGTCGATCAGTCGCCCATCCATCGTAAGCGCGATGGCATTTCGCCCTCCGGTCGCGAATGCGGCGCTTTCCACCCGCTCGTCTGGTCCGTTCATCTGTGCGATCAAATCACCGGTGGTGGCGTTCCAAAGCCAGGTGTTGCCGTCCCACGAGGTTGAAAGCAGCCACTGACCGTCCGGCGATAGAACAACCCGGCGAGTCGCTCCTTCGGCATCGGCAAGTTCGAACAGCTGCTGCCCGCTGTCCGCGTTCCACACCTGAACCTGCGAATCCTGCGTGGTCGTAACGATCCGCCGGCCATCCGCACTGAAATCTGCGGTCATGATCGCCGTCCCGGCGCGGTGCAGCCTGCGTATTTGCTGACCGGTAGATGCATTCCAAACGATGGCAAAACCGTCGGACGACGTCGACAGCACATGTTGCCCTTCCGGGCTGAACATTGCACGCGTTACGGTGCTGGCGTGGCCGGACAAAGTGCCGGAGCCGTTGGCCTGTGCCACATTCCAGATCCGCAAGGTCTTGTCGGCGGAGGCGGTGACCGCGCGATGGCCGTCAGAGCTGAAGTCGGCGCTCTCGACCTCCTGATTGTGACCCTCGAGAACGGCGCGGACCCGTCCGGTTCGAGCATCCCAAAGCCGAACGCTGGCATCCTCGCTTGCCGTAATCAAGGTCAGGCCGTCCGGGCTGAACGCAGCTGCTCGAATCATACCCTCATGCCCGGACATCACCGCGATGCGTCTGCCGGTTGCAAGCGACCAGATTTCCGCCGAATGGTCTTCGCCGTTCAACACCATGCGGCCGCAGTCTTTATCGATTGCCGCGCCGCGCAGCAGGAAGGGCGCCTCGGTGAACCTGACACTCTTTTCCGCGGTATCAGTGCGATGGACTACGAGCGCTCTGTCTTGTCCTGCGGTCACGACGATGCGCCCGCCGTCGCAGAATAATGCCGACGGGCCAGCGGTCGATGGCACCGGCAATGCGGCTGTCGCAATCTCCTTCGCCAGGCTCTGTATGATCAGCGAGGCTGCCGTAACGCCCGCGTCGGAAAGCGCCTTGCCCTGCATCCCGGGGCCTCTCACATGAGCCGCCTCGACAGCCAGCAACAGGGCGCTTCTGCTGTCGCGCTGCTCGATACGCTCGCGCGCCAGACTGACAAGCGCACGCAGGCGCTGCTGGGCGTCGGCAGCCTTCAGCGGCTTTCCGGCAGCAGCATTGGACGGGCTGTCCCGCCTGACGCCGTGTCCGTCCCCGGGCATCGGCGCCACCGCCTGTTCCGCTGGCGGCGATGACTTTCCAGTGGGGCTCGACTCGGCAGTGGGGACATCGACAATCGGCGGCGGTTGCGGTGCAGTCGCAGCGAATCGGTTGGGCAGTGCCGATAGCGCGACTTCGTTGATCATATCAGACAGGGCGGCGCCGTGGACGTGAACGGCAATTGCCAGCGCGGCAGCGCCGGCGCCAAGCACGGTTTTGCCGAGCCTCGTCCTGAGCAGGGCAGCCGCAACATTGCCACGCCCATTGCGCTTCGAGTTGCCGGCAACGCTATCGACAATGAAAAGTTTTTCGCTGTCCGACATCTTCTCGGGACAATCGAACAGCCAAGCCTCCGCGCGCGACAGTGGCTGTCCCACCAGCAGCAGCGATGCCCTCAGTTCAGCCGGCGCGTCCGCCCACGCCGCGTGCGCTCGCTGAAACGCGCCACGCCAGATCGCGAACTCCAGTTTGGCCCGTTGCGCCGAGTCGGTCTGCAGGGACGTGGATTCCATCGACACCATCCTCCTTTTCCGGGATCCAATCCGGTTCCCGCGCATGGTTCGATCCTCACAAGGCGGGTGTCAGAGAGGTCTCCACGCGTTGCTGTGGAAAGCGAGGACAATTCGGCTTCGAAGGCCAGACCGTCTGCGAATCGCACTACCGACGAGGTTGGGCCGGGCGGATTAAGGAAGTCCTAAACATCGCCCGCGAACGCACGCTCATACGTTCGAGCGAATAAGGGGAATGGCAATGGTAGAAAACAGCATCGGTGCAGTCTGGCGGGATTCCTGGATGAAAAGCTGCAACGCGCAACGTGCACTGGTGGCCAGCGTCGGAGTGCTGCTGACTTCGGTCATTCTGGCCGGTTGTGCCGGTCCCGACTCCGTTGGGCGTCTGGGTGCGTTTTCGGACGCGACTGGAAGCCGGCACGATCAGGAGGCCGCAAACAATGCCAAGCCGGCAATTGCCGAGACGGCCCGTGCCCATGCGCAAGCGCCAGGCGATCCCAAGATCGCGATCCAGTATGCCCGGCGGCTGAAAGCGGCCGGCCGGCAAAGGGAGGCATTGGCTGTTCTCGAAGCAATGCCGGAAGGTGCCCAGGCGTATCAGCCCTTGCTCGTCGAACACGGCTTGCTCGCGCTCGAGCTGGGGCAGACCGCGAAAGGACAGCAACTGCTGCTGCGTGCCTCACCTGAAAGAACCAAGGACTGGCAGGTGCTGTCGGGTTTAGGGATTGCCGCTTCCAATCTTGGACAGCAGTCCGACGCGCAGAAGTATTTTTCCAGAGCCCTAGAGCTTTCTCCCAACAATCCGACGCTGCTGAACAATCTGGCGTTGAGCTACATCCTGGACCGGAAATTGACCACGGCCGAGGAACTGCTTCAGCGCGCCACCAAGAGCACCGCGCCGCCGGCCCGCGTCACGCGCAATCTCGAGCTGGCGCGGGCCTTGAAGACCGACCCAGGTTTCGCCGAAGTGGCGCAATGGACGACAACGACGACACGCAATCGTACGGCCGGTGAGACGCCGGCTCCGCAGTTGAAACTGTCCGCCGCCCGCGTTGCCGCCGACTAGCGGAAAGCCCATGGCCCGGGCCCGCCATATAATCGTTCGAGCCGGAAACGCATAAGCGCTTCCATCGACAATGAACTCGCTCTAGCATCCCTACGTACCCTCTTGGAGATGCTGGCAAGCATGGCAGACAATAACGACGGCGCGAGCAAGGGGCCTGGCAAGCCAGGAGTCGATGCCCCGGGCGCGAAAAAGCCATCCGCGATCATCGACCTGAAAGCGTCGGAAATACGTGGTCCTGCGGCCACGCAGGCGTCGCAAGCCGACAGCAAACCGCAGGCTCCGGCGGCGTCAGCGCCACCCGCCCCGCCGCCCGGCAAGACGACCGAAAACAAACAGGCTGCAAAGCCGCAGCCTGGGCAGCCTGCCGCTGTCAAGCCGCCAGTACCGCCGCGTCAAAGCTTCGGCCTCGCCAGCGTCGCGTCGCATACGTTTGCCGGTCTGGCCGGCGGATTCCTGGCGTTGCTCGGTGCCGATACGATCAGCCAGCAGATGGGGTTGTCGGGGGCCGCGCTGAACAATGCGGAGCTTCAGCGCCGGCTCGCGAGCGTGGAGGCAACAGCAATGTCGAAGCCGGTCGCCGCCGTCGTGCCGGACCTGACGCAGAAACTCGCGGCAGCCGAAGTCAGGCTGGCAAAAATCGAGGATCTCGGTCGCACGATCTCCGCGCTCAGCGAAGACCAGGCAAAGCTGGCCGCCGCCACGAAACAGCTCGACGACAAGCTGGGCTCGCCGGATTTCGGGGCCGATGCCGCCAGGCTCGCCCGCCTCGAAGACACGCTGACGGCGCTCGCGGCGGCCGCCAGCACCGACCCGCAGAAAGGGCGCATTCCTCAACTTGCGCAAATCACCGGAAAGCTGGTGGACCTCGAGGGCTCGCTCAATACGCAGATGGCCGCGGCCCGCAAGAGTGTGACGCAGGATGTTGACGCGCGCCTCGGGCAAAGCACGGAAGCAGCCGAAGCAGCCCGCTCGGGGGTGCAGCGGCTCGACCGCGACCTGGCCGCCATCAAGTCGGACTCGACGCGCAATACACAACGGCTCGATACGCTCGACCAGTCGGTTCGCGCCAACAAGGACGACGCTTCGAGCCTGAAGACCGCGGTGGATAGTTTGAAAAACGATCTCGCCGCCCAGCTGAAGTCGGTCGCACGGCCGCAGGATGTGTCGAGTGCGCTGGCGCCGCTCTCCGCGAAGCTTTCGGCCGTGGAACAGAACCTTGCGGGCGTTGTCAAAAGCGATGACGAGCGTCGCGTCAACGCCGAGCGCATCGTGTTGTCGCTGGAGTTGGCCAATCTCAAGCGAGCACTGGACCGCGGCGGCGGTTACGCGAGCGAACTTGCGGAGGTACAGAAGGCTGCGCGGGAAAAGCTCGATCTCAAGGCATTGGACGCGTTCAAGGATAATGGCGTGCCGACGGTCGCAGGTCTTGCCAACAATTTCCGCAACATTGCCTATGCGATCATCAACGCCGATACGGAGCCGGCGGAGGCCTCGGTCGTCGACCGCCTGCTGGCCGGTGCGCTGTCGATGGTGCGGGTGCGCAAGACCAGCTCCGACACGAACGACAACAGTGCCGAAGCGGTTGTCGCCCGGATGGACGGTTGGCTCAAGTCAGGCCGACTTGCCGAGGTTGTCGCTGAAGCCGGAAAACTTTCGCCCAAGGCACGGGCAGCGGCCAGCGCATGGCTTGACCGTGTCGAAGCCCGGGCCAGCATCGACCGTGCCGTTGCCGGCATAGAGACTCAACTGAAGGCCGCGCTCGGCGGCAAGCCTGCCCAGTAGGAATGGTGCGTTCGTTATGGTGCGTCTTGTTTTGTTTCTGTTGAGCCTCGCGGCGCTGACAGCAGGCCTTTCCTGGCTTGCGGACCGGCCCGGAGACATTCATATCGAATGGCAGGGTTACGCCGCAAATCTGACGGTTTTTCGCGCCGTGATCGGTAGCGCGATGGTGCTCGGGTTGACGATGCTGCTGTGGTCGATCATCCGGCAACTGTGGCATAGTCCGGCAAGCATTGGTGGCTTCCTGGTGCGGCGGCGCAGCAAGCGCGGCCTCGATTCGCTGTCGAGCGG
>JBGTIU010000013.1:0-19468 GCA_041745515.1 Hyphomicrobiaceae bacterium
GTCGACAGGGACAGCGGGTACGCCGAGCGCTTCGGAGCGGGCGACGACACCAGCACCTGCCGTCACGCTCGACGCGGCCGTGAATGCGGCAACGCCGTTGTCCTCGCAAACGAACAGCACGGGCAGCTTATAGAGTGCGGCCCAGTTCAGGCCTTCGAGAAAAGGACCCCGGTTGATCGCGCCGTCACCGAACATGCAGACGACGATCGCCTCGGACTGCAGCAGCTTCAGGCCTTGTGCCGCTCCGACCGCGATTGGAATGCCGCCGGCGACGACACCGTTCGCACCGAGCATGCCGACGGAGAAATCGGCGATATGCATCGAGCCGCCCTTGCCGCCGCAATAGCCACCCTCGCGGCCGTAGAGTTCAAGCATCATGCGGCCGGGCTCGGCGCCTTTGGCGATGGCGTGACCGTGGCCGCGATGGTTCGACGTCAGGCGGTCCTCGCGCTTGAGGGCCGAGCAGACACCGGCCGCGACCGCCTCTTGGCCGATCGACACGTGTAGCGGCCCCGGAATCTCTCCCGCCTTGTGGGCCGTCAACGCCATCTCTTCGAAGGCGCGGATGCGCACCATGGTGCGGTACAGCTCGAGCAGCCGTTTGAGGTTGTCGCCGGCGCCCGATGGTCTTGCCTTCAGCGCCATTGCACCATCAGCCCTGTGTCGCCCATAGCCCTTGCCGACCATCCGCGACCATGATCTAAAAATCAAGATCGACTGAAGTCAGGAACCGCGTGGACCTTCGAGCAATGCCCAGCGCGCCACTGATCCTCGACAGCGTCACTCACCTGTTGCCCGAGCATGCCGGGCGCGTCGCCTACTGCGCGTCGCATGGCGGCCGTTATGCCGGCTGGTACGCTGCGAGTAGGGGAATCGGCGCGGTCATCCTCAACGATGCCGGCGTCGGGCGCGAGCAGGCCGGCATCGCTGGCCTGAGCTATCTCGACACGCTTGGCATAGCTGCTGCCTGCGTTTCGCATCGCTCGGCGCGCATCGGCGATGGCCAGCACGGAGCAGAGCACGGATTGGTGTCGCACACGAACGAGTCCGCGGCATGCCTGGGCCTGGTTAACGGCATGACGATCGCCGTCGCGCTCGAGCGGTTTTCGCGCTTTTCGCGGCCCCCTTCGCGAAGGCCGATTGCGGAGCACGAGAGCCGTTTCGAGGTCGCCGAACTGAGGTCCGGCGGCATCAAAGTAGTCGTCTTGGATTCGATCTCCCTTGTCACTCCGAACGACGCGGGCCACGTCGTGGTTACGGCGTCGCACGGCGGCCTGTTGGGCGGACGGCCGGAAACCGCAGTCAAATATCCGGTGTTCGCCGTCGTCACCAATGATGCCGATCGCGGCATCGACGACGCCGGCATCGCCCGGCTGGCGGCCCTGGAGGCCATGGGCATCGCAGGCGCCTGCGTCTCGGCATTCTCGGCCCGCATCGGCGACGGACGCTCGACGCTCGACGATGGCTATATCTCGACCGTCAACGAGACCGCACGATCCCGCGGCGGATTGGTCGGGCAAAACTGCCGGGCATTTGCTGCGGCAATGGTCGATGCCAAATTGAGGAATTGATTTCTCTTGAACCTCGGGCGCGCGCAATGGAGAGTGCGCCGCTGGGCATTATCTAAGACATGTATTCCAAACACACCGAAGGGCGGCCTATGAGCGACAACGGCAAGCAACAGGCGAAGACGCGGTTCGTGCATGCGGGACGCGGGCATCTTGGTGGTGAGACCACCTCGGTCAACCCGCCGCTTGTGCGCACGTCGACCGTGCTCTACCGCAACACCACCGTGATGAAATCCGTGCGCGAGAGCAAGGCACGCGGCGAGCGGGTCTGGAACTACGGGACTGCCGGGACGCCGACTTCGTTTGCCCTCGAAGATGCGATCACAGAGGTCGAGGGTGGTAAGCGCACGATGCTGTTTCCGAGCGGGCTGGCAGCCGTCGCGCATCCATTCCTGGCACTGTTGAAGCCCGGCGATCACGTGCTGCTGGCTGAGACGGTCTATGGCCCGGCGCGCACGCTCGCGGTCGAGTATCTGATGCCGCGCGGCATCGCCTGCGAGTTCTATGCCGGCGGTCACGAGCAGGTGGCGAAGCTGTTGCGACCCGAGACCCGCATGGTCTATCTCGATAACCCGGGCTCGCTGGTGTTCGATGTACAGGACCTGCCCGCCATCGCGGCGACGGTGAAAGGGAAAGGCCGCGATATCTTCGTGGTTGTAGACAACACCTGGGGTGCGCCCGGGCTTTATCGCCCGCTGACGCTGGGCGCCGACGTGTCGGTGGTCGCCATCACCAAGTACATCGCAGGGCACTCCGACGTGCTGATGGGCTCGGTCACCGGCAATGAGCGCGTCGCGGACGAACTCTACAAAATGTGGGGCGTGCTGGGTCAAGTGGTCAGTTCGGATGACGCCTATTCGGCATTGCGAGGTCTGCGCACTGCGCACGCGCGCCTCACCATGCAGGCGGCCCATGCGACGGAGGTGATCAAGTGGCTGCAGAAGCAGCCGGAGGTCGAGCGCATCCTTTATCCGCCACTGCCGGCCGACCCGGGCCATGCCATCTGGAAGCGCGACTTCAAAGGCCCGAACAGCCTGTTCTCCATCGCTTTCAAACCGCAAGTGACGGCTAGTCAAGGCGACCATTTCATCGACGCCTTGAAGATGTTCGGCATCGGCGCGTCCTGGGGCGGCTACGAGAGCTTGGCGCTCAACTACGCGCCGAGCCGGCTTAAAGGCTGGACTGGCGGTACGCTGGTGCGGCTGCATATCGGTCTGGAAGATCCGATCGATTTGATCGCCGACCTGCAGCTCGGTTTCAACGCGATCCGTTAAGGGCGAATATCTCGCGCGCTTCCGAGGGGCTCGCGATGTCGGCGCCGATCAACCGGATGATCTCGACGGCGCGCTCGACGAGGGCGGCGTTCGAAGGCGCAAGCCGGCCTTTGTTCAGATAGAGATTGTCCTCTAGTCCGACGCGCACGTGGCCGCCGAACAGCACGGTCTGGGCGACGAGCGGGAACTGCATGCGGCCGATGCCGAAGGCGGACCATAGGCTCCCCGTGGGCAGGTTGTTGCGCATGGCAAGCATGGTCTCCGGTGTCGCAGGCGCACCAAACGAAATGCCGAGGCATAACTGAAACAGCGGCGGGCTGGCGATAAGCCCGTCGGCGATCAACTTCCGAGCCATCTCGATATGCCCCATCTCGAACACCTCGAGCTCGGGCTTGCTGCCGGCGACCTTGGCACGGCTCGCCATCTCAGTCAGGTGGTCCGGCGTGTTGATGAATACATGCGGGCCGAAGTTCATGCTGCCGCAATCGAGCGAGCAGATCTCCGGCTTCAGATTTTCGATGTGCCGCATGCGGACAGCGGGTGTCGTCAAGGTGCTGCCGGTTGCGGCCAGCTGCGGATCGTTGGCACCAGGAATGAAGCGGGCGCCCGCGCCCGAGGTGAGGTTGATCGCGATTTCGGTGTTCTGCCCTCGAATGCGCGCGACGGTCTCCTCGTACAGCTCCATCGCCATCGATGGCTTGCCGGTCTTCGGGTCGCGCACGTGGATGTGCACGATCGCCGCCCCGGCGTTCGCCGCATCTAGCGCTGAGCGCGCGATCTGTTCCGGGCTGACTGGGACGGCTGGATTCCTATCGACGGTGTCGAAGCCGCCGGTCAGCGCGCAGGTAATGATGGTCTTACTGGCCATGCCGAGCGTGCTCCTTTGATGGATAGTTTAGCTCTGGTCTTGAAGTCGGGGAGAGACAATTGGCACGACCGCATGGCTGTTTCGTGTAAACTCGTTCGAGCAACGTGGTTGTGCCTGCTGGATTGGCGGCCGCGCAGTACGAGAACCAAACGCGATGGCCGACACCGACCCTACGATTACCGTTTCGCTCTGGCGCGGCCGCGAACAGGGTCGCTACGAGCGCTTCGTCGTGCCGAAGCGAGCAAACCAGACCGTGCTCGATGTCGTCACCTATGTGCAACGCGAGCTCGATCCCACGCTGAGCTATCGCTTTGCCTGCCGTGTCGGCATGTGCGGGTCGTGCGCGATGACGGTCAATGGCCGACCGCGCTGGACGTGCCGCACGCATGTTTCCAAGGTGATCGACGGCGGCAGGCTCGAGATCGGCCCGCTTGCCAATCTGCCGGTAGTCAAGGATCTCGCGTCCGACATGACGCGCTTCTTCGAGAAATGGCAGGCGGCAAAGGGAACGTTCGCTCCCTCCAAATCGCGCCATGACGGGATCGAGCCAATTCTGCCGGCGTCGCCTGAGCGTATCGATGCGGACGCCGCCATCGAATGCATCAACTGCGGCATCTGCTTCGCCGCCTGCGACAGCGTGCGCTGGAACGACGACTATCTCGGGCCCGCGGCGCTCAACCGAGCGTGGACGCTGGAAAACGACGTTCGCGATGCCGGCCGGTCCGAGCGCTTGAAGGCTGTGGCGGCCAAGGGCGGGTGCCATAGCTGCCATACGCATCAAAGCTGCGAGCAGCACTGCCCCAAGGGTCTCAACCCGACAGCCGCTATCGCCGGCCTGAAGCGTCGCACCATGCAGGCCTACATCGAGGGCGAGCTTTGACGCCGGCGCCGTCTTCAGAAATTCACCTTGTCGCCACCCTTGAGTTGCAGCAGTTCGCGAGCGTCGTCGGCCGTGCCGATTTCAAGCCCCATGTTCTCGATGATCGAACGAACGAGCCGCACCTGCTGCGCGTTGCTTGTCGCCAATCTGCCGGCGCCTGCCCACAACGAGTCTTCGAGGCCGACGCGGACATTGCCGCCCATAGCGACTGACATCGCGGCGATCGCCAACTGGTGCCTGCCTGCGCCCAGCACGGACCACACGTATTGATCACCGAACAGCCGGTCAGCGGTGCGCTTCATATGCGCCACGTCCTCGGCGTGCGGACCGATGCCGCCAAGGATGCCGAACACGGACTGGATGAAGAACGGCGGCTTGACGAGGCCACGATCCGCGAAGTGCCTGAGCGTGTAGAGATGGCCGATATCGTAGCATTCGATCTCAAAGCGCGTGTTGTTGGCCGCGCACCTGGTCAGAATACCCTCGATATCTGCAAAGGTATTCTTGAAGATGCGATCGCGTGAGCCTTCGAGGTAGGGTTTCTCCCAGTCGTGCTTGAACGACTTCTGCCGCTCCAGCATGGGGAACAGTCCGAAGTTCATCGAGCCCATATTGAGAGAGGCGACCTCCGGTTTGAAGTGCGTGCAAGGCGCGAGCCGTTCCTCGAGACCCATCGTCGGTGCGCCACCAGTGGTTATGTTGATGACGGCATTGCAGCGCTGCTTGATCACTTTCAGGAACGGCGAAAAGGCTTCCGGCGACTGGTCGGGAAGCCCGGTCTTCGGGTTGCGCGCATGCAGGTGGACGAGCGCGGCGCCTGCGTCCACCGCGCCGATGGCGGCGTCGGCGATCTCCTCGGCTGTGATCGGCAGATGCGGCGACATCGACGGCGTGTGAATCGCGCCCGTGACGGCACAGGTAATCAGAACCTTGCGCTTCTTTGCCATGCGGGGGCTCCGGTTTGTGTTAGCTGGTGCGAGGATGTGTCGGTGCCGGGAGCATGTCCATAGCGCTGATTGCGCAGGTGTGGAACCGCGATCCGTTATCCTGCAAGCATAAATGTTCATACAACAATTGTCGTCCTCTCATGCGACCCGGGAGGCGCTCCCGCTGGCGCTCGACCTAACCTTCACGCCATCAGGGTCGCCACCGGGAGCTTCCCCTCGTGCACAAAGGTCGAGAGGAGTATGCGGGTGGAAGTGAGCGCGGTAATAAGTCGGTGACATCCATAATGCTCCCCGTGCACTTGTGCCCGCTATCGCCCAGATGGTGTAGGCTCGCGGCAATCGTCTTATCGTTGAGGGGGCGTCCCATGACAGCAATAAGGAATGTCGCCGTGATCGGCACCGGCACCATCGGCGCAAGCTGGGCGGCGCTGTTCGTGGGTCACGGCTACGATGTGGTCGCAAGCGATCCAGGCCCGAACGCGGAAGCAAAGATGCGCGCGATGGTCGCTCGGGCTTTGCCGGATGCGCAGCCATCAAAACCTGTGCAGCTCGGCAAACTGACATTTGTGCAGTCCGCGGAGGCGGCCGTTGCCAACGCCGATCTGATCCAGGAGAACGCGCCCGAGCGCGTCGATCTCAAGACGGACTTGATCGCTGGTCTCGAAGCTGCGTGCCCGGCACATTGCATCATTGCGTCGAGTACGACGGCGTTCCCGCAGTCGATGATCGCGGCGAAAGCGAAGGACAAGGCACGCGTCATCGTCGCCCATCCGTTCAATCCGCCGCACCTTGTTCCCCTGGTCGAGCTGGTGGGCGCGTCACCTGACGCCCCGGCGGTGCTGCGCGCCCGCGACTTCTACAAGTCGCTCGGTCGGGAGCCCGTTGTCCTGAAGAAGGAAGCCGTCGGTCACCTTGCCAATCGTCTGCAAGGCGCTTTGATGCGGGAAGCCATGTATTGCCTCGAGCAGGGCATCGCCGATGTCGAGGATATCGACCGGGCACTGCGCTACGGGCCGGGCCTGAGGTGGGCGTTCATGGGTGCGTTCCAGACCTATCACTTGGCTGGCGGCGCCGGCGGCATCCGACACTACTTCAAACATCTGGGTGCAAGCCAGTTGCAGCGCTGGGACGCACTCGGCACGCCGCATCTCACCAGCGCGTTTGAGGCGATGACGATTGCGGGCGTCGAGCAGATGATCGGCGACCGGACCATCGCCGAACTCGAAGCCGAGCGCGACCGGGCGTTGCAGGGTATCATCAGGGCAGTGAAAGCGGCCAAGGCGTAGGATAGTTCGTCGGCATCATGGCATCGAAACCCCCGACACCCTCAAAGCGTCAGCTGGCTGAAACCGCGGTCCGGCTGGCCCAGATGGGTGACTGGGAGGCGGCCCAGCGTGCGTTTCTGGTCGCCATCGACAGTGACCGCCGCAACGCCGCGCTCTACTTCAACCTGTCGCTTGTCGAGGAACAGCGCGACGAGATCGCGGCGGCGACGGCAGCCTTGACGTTGGCTCTCAGCCTGAAGCCAAGCTACGAACATGCGGCCCGCCGGTTGTCGCGTTTGCTGGCGCGCTTTCAACTCGATGACGTGCGCGGTCTATCCCCTAACGGCCTGAAAGCGGCGCTTCTGACACGGGACATCGCGCACCAGCCGATCGTCGATGCGGCACTCAGCCATTTGTTCGAGGTGTTGCCGGTCCTGAAGGCTGCGGCCGCAAAGATTGAATCGGCCGCCGAGTCGGAGCGCGAGACAGCAGCGTCGCTGCTTGTGCCGCAGTTTGCCGATGACCTCGGCCACGAATTGCTGTCGCTTGCTCTCAGAGCCGGCATCGTCAAACTGCCGTCCGTCGAGCGTGTACTGACGGGATTGCGTGCCGCCATGCTCCTCAATTGCTCGCCTGAGCGCTTTGAGGATCGTCGCATGGGCGAACTCGCGTTGAGCCTTGTCATGCAGGGCTGGAACAACGATCACGCGTGGGCACAGGGCCTTGACGAAACCGCGGCGCTGGCAAAGTTGCCAGTCGACAAGGCGGCGCTGCTCGACGGCGACCGGGAGGCATCACGCCGTTTCATGCTGCATGCGCTTTATCGCCAAGTGGATCAGATTTGTGATGGGCCGATCAGTCTCGCCGAAGCGCGGCGGCTGAAGCCACGATCGTTACGCGAGGTGATCGAGCCGCGCGTCGTCGGGGATTACCGGCGGAGCAGGCTGGCGTTGAGCCTACCCAGCCTGAAGCCGCTCAGCAACGCGACGTCGATCAAGGTTGCCGGGCAATACGAGTTGAGCCCCTACCCGCGCTGGCAAAGCCTGCATATTTCGCAACCCGGTTCTTTGAAGCAGGCGATGGCGCGGTTTTTTTCGGCTGGTCGATTGTCATTCATGGACAAGCCTTTCGACGTGCTGATCGCCGGGACCGGAACCGGGCAGCAGGCGTTACAGGCCGCGAGCGCGTATGGCCCGCAGGCAAGCCTCGTGGCGCTGGATCTGTCGCGTTCGAGCCTTGGCTACGCGGCCGCTAAGGCCGAGGATCATGCGATCAGGAATGTCGCATTCATCCAGGGTGACATCCTCGACGTGGCGGCGCTCGATCACTTGTTCGACGTCATCGAGTGCGTCGGCGTGCTGCATCACATGACTGATCCATGGGCCGGATGGCGAGCGTTGGTGGGTCAATTGAAACCCGGCGGTCTGATGTACATCGGGCTCTACAGCGCAGTGTCGCGCTCAGGGTTGAAGGCCTTGCGCAATGAGCCGGAGTATCCGGCGTCGGGGTGCTCCGACGCGGCGGCGCGCCGCTATCGGCGACAATTGCTCGATCGGGCCAATTCCGCGCCCGGCGGCGGCTTGAAGCGGAGCCGCGATTTCTACGCCCTGCATGCCTTCCGCGACCTTGCTCTGCACGAAAGCGAGCAGCATACCACGCTCGGCCAGATCGAAGCGTTTCTCGACGAGAACGAGTTGCAGTTTCACGGCTTTACCATTGAACCCCAGGTACAGTCGGACTTCGAGGCCGCCCATCCCGGCGCCGGTTTTCCGGGCAGGCTCGCGGATTGGTCAGAGTTCGAACTCGCCAATCCCATGACCTTCGACGCCATGTACCGGTTTTGGGTTGGCCCACGGATTGAACATGAGATGCTAACTTAAGAACTGGTATCGCCTTGCGTCGGGCTCGGTTTCCCCCTAGCAACGGCTGCAATCCGTCCATAACAAGCCCTTTGTCCCCAGAGAAAATCGATGACACTTGCCGATTTGGCGGCGACCACGGTGGACTTCATTCGCACGCATCAGACGTGGGCCGCTCCGATCGTGTTCGCACTGGCGTTTGGAGAGAGCCTCGCCTTTCTGTCGCTGCTGCTGCCGGCCTCGATCATCCTGTTCGGTATCGGCGGGGCGCTCGGTGCCAGCGGCGTTCCATTTTTGCCCGTCGTTGTCGCAGGCGCCGTCGGAAGCATACTGGGCTACGGCATTTCGTACTGGGTGGGCTTCCATTTTAAGGATACGATTCACGGCATGTGGCCGTTCACACGCCACCCAGATATGATCCCAAGAGGCAAGGTTTTCTTCGACAAGTGGGGCGCTGTCGGCGTCTTCCTGGGTCATTTCTTCGGACCCGTTCGCGGGGTGATCCCGGTTGTTGCCGGCATGTACGAACTCAAGGCCTGGCAGTTCTGGACCGCCAATATCCTATCGTCCTGCCTTTGGGCGGTCGGCGTGCTGGCCCCGGGGACACTTGGCATAAAATGGCTGGGGCTTGGCGGCTGATCGATGCTGACGCTGGCGGACGCCGTCGCGGCCGGACCCGGTGTCTGGATCGCGATGTGGGATCAACTGATCGCGTTCGCCAAAGCCTCGGGACCGTGGGCGATACCGCTCGTGTTCGTGATCGGGTTGATCAAGAGCATTCCGTTAGCGACGATCACGCTGCCGTCGACGGCGCTGTTCATCGCCATTTCCGGCGTGCACGGTGCCGCCGGCGGCACGTTCGCTTCGTTGTGGCTGTCGGCTGCTGTAGGCGCGACGATCGGCGATGTGACATGCTATGCGTTCGGCCGTCACTTCAAGGACCATATGGCTCGCGTCTGGCCAGTGTCGCTCGCGCCGGAGCTGCTGCCCAAGGGGGCCGACATCTTCCGGCGTTGGGGGTTGTGGAGCGTACTTGGCGCAAAGTTCGTTTATGGCTTGCGGCCGTTCATTCCTCTTGCTGCCGGTATCTACCTGATGCCCTTCGCGGTATTCCTGCCGGCAACGTCGCTGTCGTCGATGGTCTGGGCCGCGATCGGCATGGGGGCGGGCTTCGGTTTCTGGCGGCTGTTGGGGTAGGCCGATCAGGTCGCCACGACGTAACAGCCGTGTGCGATCTCTTCCAGCAGCGATGGTGCGGTCGGCGCCCATCCCAGTTCGCGACGTGCGCGGACGGCGCGAACGCGACTATTCGAGGCCATGGTGTCGTGCGCCGCACCTTCTCCCCATTCGACGGTCGCCTGCTCGAGTGTCATGGTTTGCGTGTTGCCGCCGAACCCGAGCATGCGACTGATCGCCTGGCACACCTCGCGCATCGAATGCTCGCCGTTCTCCGCATAATAAAACGCTCCCGCGGGCGCGCTCCGAACGGCCAGCAAGTAAAGCGCGACGAGGTCTTCGATGTGTACGTTCGACCAGATATTGCCGCCTGAGCCGATGTGCCTGGCGGCGCCGTATTTACGCGCCAGTGCGATCAGCCACGGCACCTGCATGCTGTGGGGCTCGACGCGACCGAGGCCATAAATCAGACTGGGGCATACAATGACCGATCGCACGCCCGTGGTCTTGGCTGACAGAATGTACTCGTTGAGCGCGACGCGGGCAGCGCGCGCGGGCGATGGCGTGAACGGCGTATTCTCCTCGTAGATCGCATCCATCCGTTCCCCCGCCGCTCGACTGCCGACGATGCTTGATCCGCTGGTGTGAATGAATGCCTTGCCGCTGCCGGCCAGCGCATCGAGCAAAGCGGTCGCTGCTGGTTTGTGGTCGGCGTTGGCGGCATTGACGACGATATCGGCGGCGCCTGCGGCCTTAGCCAGTAGTTCGGCGTCATCCAACGTGCCGTGCAGCGGCGCGATGCCCAGTTTCTGAATTTGATCGGCGCCGGCTGCCGATCGAACCAGGCCGGTCACTTGATAGCCCAGGCCCACCAACCGTGCGGCAACGGCGCCGCCGATGTAGCCCGACGCACCGGTTATAAAAACCTTCATGGCGGTTCACCCTGTTGATTCCGAGTCATGATCGGCAGCGGCAGCGGAAATGTCCATTGCAGCTTGCCGCGCTTGCGCCAGCATCGTCCATCGCCTACACGGTGCGCTCGATCTCCAGTTCAAGGAACACGTCATGTCCGAAAAATCCGCCCGCTCAGCCCGCAATGTCGAGACTCGCAAGAAGAAAGCTCGCAGAGCCGCCCCCCGTGCAAAGGTCTCGCGCAATCAGGGCAATACGGCCGGCGTTCGCAAGCAGCTGAAGCGCGCTGCCGGCAAATCGCGTGCGGCCGTCGCCAAGGCCTAAGCCCCCTCGGTATCGCGAACGCCACTCGGAGCCCTGCCCTCATGCCCAGTTATGTTTTCGACCCGCCACCGCAGGCCGCATTGCCGATTGCCGGTTCCGAAAGACTGTTCCCGGTCCGTCGCCTTTATTGCGTCGGCCGCAACTACGCCGAACACACCCGCGAGATGGGTTTCGATCCGGACAAGGAGCCGCCGTTCTTCTTCATGAAGACGCCCGACGCGCTGCGCACCGATGGCAAGTTTCCCTATCCTGCAGCGTCGAGCGACGTGCACTGGGAGATCGAGCTGGTTGTGGCATTGAAGTCAGGCGGCAAGAACATCAAGGCGGTCGATGCGCTCGACCACGTGTTCGGCTACGCCATTGCCCTCGACATGACGCGGCGCGATCTGCAGGGCGCGGCCAAGAAGGCCGGGCGGCCCTGGGAGGTCGGCAAGGCAGTCGATGATTCAGCGCCGTGCACGGCACTTCAGCCGGCCGAGAAGATCGGCCACCCCGCCAAGGGCGCGATCTGGCTCGACCTCAACGGCGCGCGCAAGCAGACCGGCGATCTTGCGCAGATGATCTGGGATATTCCCTCGCAGATCGAGTACCTGTCCGGGCTGTGGGAATTGAAAGCCGGTGACCTGATCTTCACCGGCACGCCGGCCGGCGTCGGGGCGGTCAAAAAAGGCGACCACCTAAAGGGGCACGTCGACGGCGTCGGCGATTTGGATGTCACGGTGATCTGACAAGGCAGCGCCATCTTTCTCGGACGGCAGTCATGCAGCATCCTCGATATCGCGCTCGGGCAGAGCGTGGCCGATAGCTCCAGACGGCAGCAATAGTTCGCTCTGGCGCTTGACAAGTCGCCGCCGCCCGCTCATTACACCACCACGGGACCACGAGCGGCCGTCCCGTCAGGCTCAAGGAACAGGCGACCCCTGAACCCCCGCCCAAGCGCCGCGCCATCCCGCTTCGGAGGCGCTTGCCATGGGTCCATTCTCGATTTCACCGAAAGATTTGTCAGCACAGCTCGGTCACGCCGGCAGCCCGCTGGTCTTCGACGTCTGCAAGTGCGAGGACTACGACGCTCAGCCACTGATGATCCCCGGCTCTCGCTGGCGCGACCACCAGCAGACCGCGAGCTGGGCCGACGAGATTCCGGAAGGCGCGAAGGTCGTCGTCGTTTGCGTCAAGGGGATGAAGGTCAGCCAGGCCGCGGCCACCGAGCTGCGGCTAATGGGCATCGACGCATCGATCCTCGAAGGCGGCATGGTGGCGTGGCAAGCGGCCGGTTTGCCAACGACCGCCAAGCGCGGTTTGATTGGCAACCGCGAGGGCCGCGCCTCGCGCTGGGTGACGCGGGTCAACCCCAAGATCGACCGCATTGCCTGCCCGTGGCTGATCAGCCGCTTCCTTGATCCGTCGGCGAAGTTCTTCTACGTCGAGGCGGCGCAGGTGATCAATGCCGCCGCCGAACTCGACGCTTTGGCCTATGACGTCGAGGGCGTCGAGATCACGCACCGGGGCGCCACCTGCTCGTTCGACACGTTGATCGAGCTGTACGGCATCCGAGACCCTGCGCTCGATCGCGTCGCGATGATCGTGCGCGGCGCCGATACCGCGCGCATGGATTTGGCGCCGGAAGCTGCCGGCCTACTTGCAATCTCGCTCGGCAATTCGCATCTGGGCGCCGCCGACGACCATCAGACGCTGGCTCGGGGTCTGCTCGTTTATGACGCGCTCTACGCCTGGGCGCGCTTTGCCTCGGGCGAGACCCACAACTGGCCGGCGAAGAAGGCCTGATGTCATGAACGGTGCAACCGTGAAGAGCGAGACCGCCATCGGCGGCCTCGCCCCAATGCCGACCTTCGCTGAGGCGCTGGCCGTCTGGCTCAGGATCGGCCTGCTGTCGTTCGGCGGCCCGGCCGGCCAGATCGCGCTCATGCATCGCGTGCTGGTCGATGAGAAGAAGTGGATCGACGAACCGCGCTATCTGTCGGCGCTCAACTTCTGCATGCTGCTGCCAGGGCCGGAGGCGATGCAACTCGCGACCTACGTTGGCTGGCGTTTGCATGGCATCAAAGGCGGGCTTGCGGCTGGGCTGCTGTTCGTAATTCCGGGAGCACTGGTGGTGCTCGCCCTGTCGATGGCCTATGCGGCGTTCGGCAAGTTGGCCGTAGCCGAGGCGCTGTTCATCGGCGTCAAGGCGGCCGTGCTGGCGATCGTCGTCGAGGCTTTGCTGCGGGTTGCAAGACGTTCACTCAAAGGCAACGTCGATTGGATGATCGCTGGCGCCGCATTCGTCGCGATCTTTGCGCTGCAGGTGCCGTTTCCGATCATCGTTCTTGCCGCTGCGCTGTTCGGCTTCTGGCGCAGATTTGGCCTGAAGCCGTCGAGCCAGCCGGTCGCGGTTGAAGCCGTGCCATGGCGACGGACCCTGACGACGGTCGCCCTGGGTCTCGTCATCTGGATCCTGCCGCTGATCGGTATTGCCTACGCGTTCGGCACGGATCATGTGCTGGCGCAGCTTGCCTGGTTCTTCTCCAAGCTCGCCGTCGTGACATTCGGCGGCGCCTACGCCGTGCTGGCGTACATGGCGCAGGATGTCGTGCAGGTTCATGGCTGGTTGAAGCCCGGCGAGATGCTCGATGGCTTGGGGCTGGCCGAGACCACTCCCGGGCCGCTGATCCTCGTCACGGAGTTTGTCGGCTACCTCGCCGCCTACCGATTCGGTGGCGGACCGGCGGTGCCGATGGGCATTCTCGGCGCCATCGTCACCTTGTGGGCGACGTTCGTTCCCTGCTTCCTGTGGATCTTCGCCGGCGCGCCCTACATCGAGCGGCTGAACAACGAGCCGCGCCTCAAGTCGGCGCTGGCGGCGGTGACGGCGGCCGTGGTTGGCGTCATCCTCAACCTGACGGTCTGGTTCGCGCTCAACGTGCTGTTCAGACAAGTGTCGGAGGTGAAGGCGGGCCCGCTCAATCTGCTGCTGCCCGATCCAACAACTGCCGACGCCAAGGCGTTCGCACTGTCGACGTTGGCGTTTGTGCTGCTGTTCGCATTCCACCGCGGCATCATCACCACGCTTGCCATTTGCGGCGGCCTCGCGATGGTTTTGTATGTTGCGGGGTGAAGAGGGACTACAACCACCCCTTGCGCCGGAAGTAAATGAACGGGATGACAGCGGAGACCACCATCATGCCGAGCGCCATGGGATAGCCAGACACCCACGACAGCTCGGGCATGTGCTTGAAGTTCATGCCGTAGATCGATGCGATCAGTGTTGGCGGCATCAGCATCACGGCTGCGACCGAGAACAGCTTGATGGTCTGGTTCTGCTCGGTCGAAATCATGCCGAGCGTGGCGTCGAGCAGAAACAGGATGCGGTTCGACAAAAACCGCATGTGCTCCATCAGAGAGCCGATGTCACGATGCGCCACGTCGATGCGCTGCAGGATGCGGGCATCATCGCCGCGCTCCCGCGCCGCATCGGCGAAATAGGTCAGCACGCGATCGAGGGACAGCGCGCTTTCCTGGGCGCGGGCGTTGGTGTCGCCCTGTTTGCCGACCGCCTTCAAGATAGAGTCCAATCGCCGGGTGCGGGTCTGCTGGCCTCCCTTCAGTTCAAAGATAATCGGCGCGGTGCGGTCGACCTCGTCCTGGATGCGCTCGATCAGGTCGGCTTCGCGATGAATGATCGACTCGACCAGTCCGGCCATGATGGCGGCTGCACTGCTGCATGCCAGGTCGCCCTTCTCGACGCGGGCAAGAAACAGTGGAAAGGCTTTGGGCTCGGCGTAGCGCACCGTCACCAGCCGCTTGCCTGCGAGAATGAAGGTCAGGCTCGTTGTCAGCGGTACCGGCGCTTCGACGTTGTAGACGATGAACGCCGTCATGAAGTGTGCGCCGTTTTCCTGGTAGAGACGATTGGATGCCTCGATCTCCCGCATTTCGGCGCGCGTCGGCACCGCAATGCCCAGTGCAGCCTCGACAAACTTGTCTTCCTCCGGGGTTGGATTGAGCAGGTCGATCCAGACGGTGGCGTCGGTAATGGGCAGCATACCCTCGCGTTTGGCCAAGCCGCTGCCTTGGTGATCGTAAATAATCAACATGAGCAATTCCCCGGATACTTTCGGACAGGCATGATTTTGCGCGACATTCGGCAGATTGATACACCAGACGAGTGCTTTCGCCAGCCCTCGTGGCGGCGCGAGCGCGCAATCGGAGAGCTAGCCATGAGCGACGCGTTCACAATCTTCGGCATGAGCCGGGAGGAGGGTTCAGCGGCCCGTCTGGTCGAGAGTCCGTTGGGCGGTCCTGTTATTCAACTGACCGCGCCAGGCGGCACGGCGGAGATCGCGTTGCAAGGTGGGCAGGTGCTGAGCTGGGTTCCGAAGGGCTTCGAAGCGGTCATCTGGCTTTCGCCGGTCGAGCGGCTCGGCACCAAGAAACCGGTGCGCGGCGGAACGCCGGTCTGTTGGCCGTGGTTCGCGTCGCACCCCCTCGATGCTGGCAAGCCCGCGCACGGCTTTGTGCGTACCCGGCTTTGGGATGTGGTCAGGGCGGAGCAGTCGGACACTCGCGTGCGCGTGACGCTGGCGACCGCGACGACCCATGCCGACAAAGCGTTATGGCCGCACGACGCAGCACTGGAACTCCAAGTGACGCTCGGACAAGATCTCGGTCTTGCATTGACGACGCGCAACACCGGCGGAAGCTCATTCGCGCTGACTGAGGCGCTGCACACGTATTTCGCGGTTGGTGACATCGCGCAGGCGACGGTCGACGGCTTCGACGGCGAAGGCTACATCGACAAGGTCGACGGCAATGTGCGACGGGTGCAGTCCGGACCGATCCGGTTCGATCGGGAGGTCGATCGCATCTATGATGAGCACCGGGGCATTGCGACGATCCATGACGCAACATTGCAGCGCCGGATCACGATCAATCAAAGCGGGACCCGCTCGTCCGTTGTCTGGAATCCATGGATGGCCAAGTGCGCGCGGCTCGGCGACATGGGGCCTGACGGCTATCGCGGCATGGTGTGCGTCGAAACGACCAACGCGGGCACCGATGTCGTGGCGCTGGCACCAGGGGCGAGCCATACGTTGAACGCCGGGTACGCGGTCGAGCGCGTAGTTACATAAAAAAAAAGCGGCCGCACGCTCATGGAGCGGCGGCCATCTTCGATCATGAGCTGTGGCTGGAACTACTTCAAAATCGCCATGTCCTTGAGGCCGGCCTTGAGGCCGCCGATCTGGCCGACGGCCTTGGCCGCACCCGTCGTCAGATCGACCGAGTGCAGCGTCGTGCCGGCGATCAGCCAAGCCATGTTGCCGCCCTTGCCGTCCGACTGGATGTCGAACGCGATCGGACCATCGACCTTCACGCCAAGCTTGCCGATGGTGTTGAGGGTGCCGTCGTTCGGCGGCACCTGCTTCACCAGCACGCCGCCGGTGCCGTCGATATCATAAAGCGCGGTTTCCTTGGTGCCGGCGAAGCTGTTGCTGTAGGCGGCGGCTGTAACTTTTGCCGTCGCGGCTTTCATGGCATCGGCATCGGCGTACTTGAGCTTGCCGTCGACCGTCGCCTTGCCGTCCTCGACATTGATGCGCAGGCTGGTGCCATCAGCAGTAATCAACCGCATCCGGTCGGCAACCGGATTGAAGTCGACCGACACGGCCATGCCGGTCGCCACTTTCTCAGAAATCTGCGATTTCTTCGTGGTCTTGCCGGTCATCACGTCGACCGTGACGATGGCGCCGTCCACGGTGACGCCATAGAGCATGCCGTCGGCAGGCCGCACGTCGATCGCGACCAGCGCCGTGTCGAGATCGACCGACTTCGTCACCTTCATTGTTCCGGTATCGATATGGGCAAGCGACTTGTCGCCGACGAGACCGGCAACCGTGGCCGCGTTGGCAGCAACAGCCGTGGCTGCGATCAGTGCGGTCGAGCAGAGCAAGGTGGATACACTACGGCGGAACGATATCATGAGAACGTCTCCTTGGAGTTTGGATAATTTCATTGGGTTGATTGACCCTGCCCGACGGCCTAACGGACGCCAAGCAGGGTCGGCACCGGCCAATCTGCGAACGGTTCGAGGGCTCCCGTCGCAAAGCTTGGCAGGATCGGTCGAAGTTCGGTAACCTCCATCAGCTTCATCTCCCGTTAGGGAGTTGTTGGAGCTACGCGGCGGTTTGCGGAAGGTTTCAGAAAAGTTAGCGATCACGAAAACGAGAACGTCGTCAGTGGTCGCAAGCACGCCTACTTCGTCGCCTGGATCAGTTTGGCGTGGAACAGCACGGGTCCGGTCGGTTTATCAATGGGTGATCCGCCGACGGGCTCCAGGCTGAGCCCGAAGGTGGCGGTCTCGATTACGCTGCGATCAAAGCCTGTCAGCACGGGCCGCGGTGCCAGGTCGCGTTCGGAGACGAGCCCCAGCGAGCGCACGCCCTCGAACGAGGGATGCGCCATCCACAGCTGGTAACTCTTGTCGGGCTGAGCCGGGGCAGCCACCGGTCGCACAGTCAGCAACCGTGTCTCGATGTCGACCGTCACGATGAACGACGGCGAAGCATCGTCCTTCTGCATCACAGCAATGAATGTGCGTGGTGCAGTCAAACGCTGGCTCTCGCGCACATACAAAACACCAACGAGCGAGATGGCAACGAGGGATGCCGCAAGCGCAGTGCGCCGCCACCGGCCCAGTGTGCGCTGCAAGTTGATAACATTCGAGCCTGCCCCCTCAACCATGCCGGACCGCCGATCCAGGCGCTCGATACGCTCTTCAATGCGCGCGAGTATGGAGGCTGGAGGTTCAACCGCCGGGATCAGGTCGGCCAATGGCCCGAGGCGAATCTCCCAGGCAGAGATCGCGGCGTCGAGCGCCGGTTCGCGACGGCGGCGCGCGGCAGCGGAGGCCCGTTCACCCGGATCAAGGGTGCCGAGTGCGTATTCCGCGGCCATCGCGTTGATGTCGCTGTCGTCGGTCATGTGCCCAGACAAATCTTCAATTGCGCCAGACTTCGGTGCAGCCAGGTTTTAATTGTCGCGACCGGACTCCCGAAGTGCTGACTGAGAGCTTCGCGGCTCTCGCCCCGATAATACGCCATCAACACCATTTCGCGTTTGTTCGGCTCAAGACCCTCGAGGCATTTCAGCAGCTTCTGCAAAACCTCGTTGCGCTCGATGCCGGTGATCGCAAGTTCGCCGGGGTCGGCCAGATCGAGCACCTCGGGCACATCTTCGATCGATACGGGTTTGACGCGACGCACCTCATCGAGCGCCCGGTTGCGCGCGATCGCGGCCATCCACGAGATCGGTGAGGCCCGTGTCGCGTCGAAATCTCCCGCCCGTTGCCATATCCGCATGTAGACCTCCTGCAGCACCTCCTCTGCCAAGTCCCTGCGGCTCAAGATACGGATGACAATGCCGAAAAGTTTCGACGAGGTAGCAGCGTAAAGCTTTGCGAACGCAGCCCGGTCACCGCGCGCTGTGCGGGCAAGGTAGGCGATGAGGTCTTTCGTGGTGGTGGGCACGGGTGGGCTGGCGTCTGGTGTGTGTTGGATGGGGTATCGGAAATGAGGTTCGCTCGCATAGAATAGTCTCGTGCGCTGTTAGGCAAGTGGCGAGGCGGCATCGGGGAGTGCGATCGCTGGCGTCGAGGTTTTTTGGAATTGCGTGCTAAGGAACCTATCCACTGTTCGAGAGTTCGTCCTACAGCATGTGCGCCTCGGGTGAGCGCATTCGCACCAGCCAGATCAAATAGAACGAGGACATCATGAGCCGCGCTCCGAAGAAAGTTGCGGGCTCCCGCACACGGCGGGCAACCGAAGCCAGCAAAAAGAAGGCCAAAGCATCAAAGAAGCAGTTGCTTCTGCGGGCGACAGACACCGTAAAGAGGCAGAAACCGAAGCCCAACAGCGCGCAGCGCAAGAGCCCAGCCGATCGAAAACAAACGGCAGGCTTGCCGAAGGAGTTGCTCGCGGCCAGCGCCAGCGACCGCACTTCAGCGCCGATGCCGGCCGATACTGCGCCAGCCGGCACATCTTTGCCTTTGGCGGCATTCTGGTCGCCCATGGAGATGCTGTTTCGGCAACAGGCTTTGATGGCCGCACTCATGTTGAACGTCGTTCGTACCCAGCAGCTCGCTTGGAAGCTGGCACGTTTGCCGTCGCCGCAGCGTTCCAGCTAGACTCGTTGCGCGAACCGCACGCAAAGCAGCTGACGCCAACATTGTCAGGCTGCCTTGGCGGCTTTGGCAGCCTTCATGCATTTCTTGCGAAAGTTTTTGCGCGGCTTGCCGGTGAGCTTCTTGGCGTCGGCCTCCGCCGAGCAGGCCTTGGATATCTCACTCCGCGGCTTGGCAGCCGGTGTGGCTGCGGCCGCAGCAGGTGCGGTCGTGGCGGCG
>JBGTIU010000014.1:0-6209 GCA_041745515.1 Hyphomicrobiaceae bacterium
TGTTCGCGCGGCATCATCATCGCACCCTTTGAGGCTGCTGATGCAGTAGTGACGTTCGACCGTCGTCTTGCCGCTCAGGTCACCGAGGTCTTGTCGCGTCCGTTCGACCCTCGTCAGACTCCCGGTCGCAAGGCCCGGCCATTGGTCCAGCAGACGCTTGCCCAGGCAGCTCGTGTCATTCACGACCCACGTCTTGCGGGTTTCGATCCGTCCGTGGTTGTCATCGTGTTCTTCGAAGCCAAACCCGCGCACGTCACCGAACTCGGCACCGGCCTGCTGGCGCACGCACGCACTTGCCTCGAAAAGGAGTCCGGTTGCCATCAGTTCGACGTCAGTCAGGATCCAATGGATCCGGCCGGCTATTTTCTCTACGAAGTCTACGCCAGCGAGGCGGCTTTCCAGACCCATTGTGACAGCGACCATTTCAAGCAGATGCAGGCGCGCTGCGCGAGCTGGATCGCCCAAAAGAAGGTGCTGACATATCAACTGTTGCAGGGCCAGATGGTGCCGGATGCCGGACAGGCGTGAAGATCCGTCGGGCAGCTTATCTTGTACCGTCCATTTAAAGTTCTCCTCTTGAGCGGCTTTCGCCCCAGTTTATGTTAGTCTCGGCACATCGAGCCGGTGCACGATGCCCTGGGTTTCGCGCTTCCAGGCCGGATAGCGTTGCAGTACCAGAGGATCGTGCCCGGGCACGATGTGCGCCCGCGAGGTCGCGAGTTGTTCGAGGAGCGTGTAGCTGCGCAGCGACTGTTCTACGTCGATGGTGATTGAGAACGGTTTGCGCTTCTCGAAATTCTCGTAGAGATGGGTCGCGTCCGATGCCAGCACGACAAAGCCCGAGGATGTTGCGACACGCAGGCATTGCAAGCCCTTGGTGTGACCGCCGGCACGATGCACGGTAACACCCGGTGCAACCTCGCCGTCACCATCGTAAAACTGTACGCGGCCCGAATAAACTTTTTTTACGAGACTGCACACATGGTCGGCGGTAAACGGCTTGCGCATTGCTTCGTCGCACATGCAAGGACCAGTGGCATAGCTGACCTCGGCTTCCTGGACGTGAAATCGTGCGGCCGGAAACAAATCAAGCGTGCCGGCATGGTCATAATGCAGGTGCGAGATGATGACGGTTTCTATTTCCTCAGCGGCAACGCCGATCCGGCGCAACACCTCTGGCGGCTCGAAATCGAGGATTCGGCCGCGGACTTTCGCTTCCGCGTTATCGAAACCCGTGTCGAACAAAAGCGTGCGATTGGCATTTCGGATGACCCAGATGAAATAGTCGATCGGTTGCGGGCATGCATGATCGTCGGCCGACATGAAATTATCACGTCGGGTCCGGTCGGCATGTCGGCCATACTTCAGGGCGAGAATTTCATAGGTCTCTGACATTGGCGCACGGTCCTTGGCTGGCGAGACTTCGGCAGTTTTGCGAAGCACTAGGCGACGCCGAGCTATGCGATGAAAATTTTCGGCACATTTGCTATGACATAGCTGGAGCCGACTGAGTGCGGAAATTCGCCCATGATCAACGTGACGTTCTTGCAAGAATTGATGAACACCGTTGCCGAACAGGGGCGGCAACTGTTGCCGTGGCCGCTGCGCGGGGGCGGCAGCGAGGACAACGTGGAGGCGCTGGCACAGGCATTAGTGTCGAGCCGCGGCGAAGCCTCGGGTGTCGTACTCGCGCGCGAGCTGTTGCAGCGGTACCGCATGATCGACGCGGAAGAAAAACGCTCGTTCTTCCGCTTTCTAGCGGACTCGATGCAGCCCGATCGAGCAGCCGCTAAGGCCGCCGCCGCCGCGTTCGCAAAAGAGCCGACCGATGCCAATCTTGGCCAGTTGCAGGCCGCTGTTGAAAGTCGCCGCCAGGAGTTCTTCCGACGGCTCAATCTCGCGCCTGGCGCCACCGCCGAAATCGTTGCGATGCGCCGCGATCTGCTGCGTCAGCCCAAAGGCGACGTTACGCTCCAGGACGCTCTGGCCCAGGTCGACGCCGATCTGATGCACTTGCTCTATTCCTGGTTCAACCGCGGGTTCCTTGTGCTGCGCCGGATCGACTGGCAGACCCCGGCCTCGATCCTCGATAAAATCATCGCCTACGAGGCGGTGCACGAAATCCAGGGCTGGGACGATCTGCGACGCAGGCTCGACCCGGCAGACCGGCGGTGCTTTGCCTTTTTCCACCCTTCGCTCATTGATGAGCCGGTGATCTTCGTCGAGGTTGCTTTGATGGAGGCGACGCCGGAAGGCATCTCCGACGTGCTCAACGAGCAGCGCAAAACTGTGCCGGCGTCTCCGACAACCGCCGTGTTCTATTCGATCTCCAATTGTCAGGAGGGGTTGAAGGGCATCTCATTCGGCAATTTCCTGATCAAGCAGGTTGCCGAAGAGCTAGCCAAAGAGCAACCCTCGCTCAAGACCTTCGTCACGCTGTCGCCGGCGCCGCACTTCGCACGCTGGCTCGATCGGGTGCGGGCGGACGCCACAGCGGGCGTCGTTAAGCCGGCCGATCGAACCGCCCTGGCGAGCCTCAACGACCCCGGGTGGATTGAGAGCGTCAAGGTCGATGGCGAATTAAAGGCCACGCTGATGGCACTGGCCGCGCATTATTTCTTGAGCGCCAAATCGGTGGATGGACGCCCGATCGATCCGGTGGCTCGCTTCCACCTGGGCAATGGCGCGCGGCTCGAGCGCATCAACTGGCTGGGCGATGTCTCGCTCAAGGGCCTGGCCGAGGCGCACGGGCTGATGGTCAACTATCGCTATGACTTGAAGGATATCGAGACCAACCACGAGGCTTATGCCAACGACGGCACGATCGCCGCTTCACGGGGCGTGCGGGGGTTGCTGCGCCGCGAAAACAGGGAGAAGGCGGGACCAGAGTCAAAACCGCTACCAGGGCAGGTGCGTAAGACGGCCCGCATCATGTCGGGCAGCGAGGAATGAACATCAGGGGTGCTGGCGCGTTCTGGCAGATCGGTCTAGCCAGTGCTTGTCTCGGATAGGCCAAGATGCACAATGGCCCACCTGCGCCCCAAGCTGCCGAAAATCGAGGGAACTCCCCATGCGCTATGACGAGCAGGATCGCGAGAGCCAGAACGTCGAGGATCGCCGCGGTCAGGGCGGCGGCATGTTCGGTGGCGGCCGTGGCGGAATGCAGATCCCTATACCGATGGGGAGCGGCGGCCGCGGCGGCTTCAGCCTGACCACCATGTTGATCATTGGCGCCGTGATGCTGCTGTTCGGGCTTAATCCACTCGACCTGTTGCGCGGTGGTGGAGGCATGCCGGACGTGAGCCAGATCCCCCAGATGCCGCGCATGGACCCAGGTTCCCAAGGCCAACGAAACCCGTTCGAGATCCCTGGACTGCCGAGCGGCCAGAAACGGGCCGCAGGCAACTCTGAGGAAATGAAGAAATTCATCGGCCGAGTGCTTGCCGACACCGAGGATGTCTGGACCCGCGTGTTCCAGGGCTTCGGCCAGCGCTACCCGGAGCCTAAGCTGGTCGTTTTCGACCGCGCCACGCCGACCGCGTGCGGCACTGGGCAGACGGCGATGGGGCCGTTCTATTGCCCGCTCGACAAGAAGGTCTACATCGATCTTGCGTTCTACGAAGAACTGAAACGCCGCTTCAACGCGCCGGGTGATTTTGCCCAGGCCTACGTGGTGGCGCACGAGGTCGGTCACCATGTGCAGACCGTGCTCGGCATCGCCGATAAAGTACAGCAGATGAAAGAGCGCGTGGACCAGCGCCAGGCCAACCGCATTCAAGTGCGCATGGAGTTGCAGGCCGATTGCCTCGCCGGTGTGTGGGCGAAGCTCAACGATCAGCTCAAAACCCGCCTGCAACCCGGCGACATCGAGGAAGGGTTGAATGCCGCGGCGCAGATCGGCGACGACATGATCCAGCGCAACATGGGGTCAGGCCGCGTGGTCAAGGACGCCTTCACGCACGGCTCGTCTGCAGCCCGTGTCCGGTGGTTCAGCCAAGGCTTCAAGGCGGGCAACATGCAGAGTTGCGACACATTCAAGGCGGCGCAAGAGGCGATCGACTAGGTTCAGAGAACGTTGCCGCCGAAGCTTGCAACGCGACATGTCACGCGTTTGGCGCGCAACTGGGCGCAGACGCGGGCTGCCTCTTCAGGCGTTTTGATCGGCCCGGCAATCAGTTGATATGGCGAACCCTCGCCTGCATTCAGATAGCGCGCCTCAAGGTTTTTCAGGGAGGTGGAATGACGGTCGGCCAGCAGGCTCCAGTTCAACCGCAGCACTTCGAGAGATGGAGCGCTCGATAGCTCGACGGCTGAGGGCCCGCTGCTCGCTTTAGCGATGATCGGTCTGACCGATCCCGGGCCGAAGGTTACCGGCCCCGCAGGCGAGGATGTGCCAGATGACGCTGCAGCCGGCGCAGCTGACGCAATGCTTCCGGTCATCACGGCGCCCGGCAACGCAACCGGCGCCGGCGCCGGCGCGTTGAGCATCACGACGCGGGGCGGAACAGCAAGATCAGCGGCCGGTGCTGCCGTTTCGGTCGGTAGCGCTACGGCAGTTGTGGCCGCCGCGGCGACCTTCGAAGTCTTCGTTTCGGACTGCCTCTGAACCGGCGGTCTGGGCAAAGGCGCCGGCTGTTCGGCAACCAATGATGTTTTTACCTGCTGTTCGAGGACGCTCAGGCGCTCGACCATCCCCTTCTCGCGAGTTGCTGTCGCCACCAGGTCGAACCGCACCATCCGCATATCCTGCTGCAGCTCGCCGACGGTTTGCCGCAGGCCGGTCATATCCGTAGCGAAGCGGGCGGCAGCACGTTGTGCGTCGCTGATCTCGATTTCCGGCTGATGAGAGCTAAAACCTGCCAGCAGCGCCGGATTGAAAGCGACCACCAACAAGTAGCTCAAAGCAACGCCGGCAAGCACAATCCACGCACCCGCGTAGATCCGAGCGAAGGTCGAGAAAGATCGGCCTCTCGGCATCGTCGGCCTCGATGGCGACAACTGGATCGTCATGTCTAGCGTTCTCCTGTCGTTTCAATGCGAATCGACGGTTGAAATGAGCAAGCCTTTGGGCTGATCCACTGCATGGTCAACGCTGCCGGTCATCCGACCCACTGGTAGCTGTGGACAGTCACCACGTGGGTGCTACAAGGCGACACGGTATTGCTGGGCAAGCCGAATCCGGCGATGTCGCGGCCGGCCGTCTGTGAAACCGGGGATCGATTTTACTCGTCTGATGACGCTGACCGATCAAGCTGGCGAAACGCAGAATATGCCGTTCGGCCGCGCAACGGGGAGGTTTTTCGATGTCGACCGTACCGGCCTTGGCGATCATCCTGGCCGCGGGCAAGGGCACGCGCATGAAGTCGGCGGTCCCGAAGGTGCTGCATCGCATTGCCGGTCGATCCATGCTCGGACACGTCGTTGCCTTGACGCAAGCGTCGGCAATACACCGGCTCGCCATAGTCACAGGACCCGGCATGGTCGACGTGCGCCGGGAAGCCAGCACGTTTGCGCCCGATGCAGAAGTATTCACGCAAGAGCTGCAGCGCGGCACGGCCGACGCGGTGTTGGCCGCGCGCGCAGCGATCGAATGCACCAGTGGGGACGTGCTGGTGCTCTACGCCGATACTCCCCTGATCCGGCCCGAAACCATTGCTCGGTTGCGCGCCGCTCTCGATGCTGGGGCCGGCGTCGCCGTACTTGGCTTTCACGCCGCCGATCCGGCTGGCTATGGGCGTTTGCTGAAAGGCCCATCCGGAGATCTCGCTGCCATCCGGGAGCACAAGGACGCCAGCGAGGCCGAGCACGCGATCACTTTGTGCAACTCGGGGGTATTGGCCTTCCGCTGCCCCGGTCTGCTGTCGATCCTCGACCGCATCGGCAACGCCAACGCCAAAGGCGAGTACTACCTGACAGACGCCATCGAAATCGCGCGCGATGGCAGCATTGGGACTGCCGTCGTCGAGTGCGAAGAGGACGAGGTGCTCGGGATTAACTCGCGCGATCAACTAGCTGCCGCCGAGGCGATCTGGCAGGCCCGAGCGCGAAAAGGCGCCATGACCGCCGGTGCGACGCTGATCGCGCCCGAGACCGTCTGGTTGAGCCACGACACCGTGATCGGCCGCGATGTTGTCATTGAGCCGAACGTGTTCTTCGGCCCCGGCGTGACGATCGAGGACGGCGTCGAGATCAAGGCCAACTGCCATATT
>JBGTIU010000015.1:0-27331 GCA_041745515.1 Hyphomicrobiaceae bacterium
GCCCGACCTCGCCGATGTCATCGAGGAACTGGCGCCTGCTGATCGAATCGGGTTGATCCAGGCACTGGGCAGCAACTTTGATTATGAGGTGCTGTCGGAACTCGAATCAAGTGTCCGCGACGAGCTGTCCGAGGCACTGCCGAACGAACTATTGGCGAAGGCGGTCACGCAGCTCGACAGTGACGATGCGGCCTACGTCATCGAGCACCTCGACGCTGCCGATAAACAGGAGATTCTCGCACAGCTGCCGGCCGGCGACCGCGTCGCGCTCGAACGCAATCTCGACTATCCGGAAGAGACAGCCGGCCGTCTGATGCAGGCCGATTTCGTTGCCGTCGCGCCATTCTGGACCGTCGGCTATGTCATCGACACCATGCGCGACGCGGGCCCCGACGAATTGCCCGAGACGTTCACCGAGTTCTTCGTCGTCGACCCGGCATTCAAAGTGCTGGGCGCGGTCGACATTTCCCGGCTGCTGCGCACCAGGCGATCGACGAGGATCGAGGAGATCATGAACCGCGACCGGGCAACCGTGCTCGCAACCGCCGACCAAGCCGTAGTTGCGCGCCAGTTCCGTCGTTACGACCTGATGTCGGCGGCCGTTGTCGATGAGAACCAGCGTCTCGTCGGCGTCGTCACCGTCGACGACGTGGTCGAGGTGATCGACGATGAGGCCGAACAGGACATCAAGGCGCTCGGCGGCGTCGGCGACGAACGGTTGACCGATAGCGTGCGGCAGATTGCGCCCAGCCGGTTTTCCTGGCTGTTCGTAAATCTGCTCACCGCGTTGCTGGCGTCGGCGGTAATCAAAGTGTTCGATGCAACGATCGAGCACATGGTGGCGCTGGCCGTCCTGATGCCGATCGTCGCGTCGATGGGCGGCAACGCCGGCACGCAGACGATGACGGTCACTGTTCGGGCGCTGGCAACGGAGGAACTGGACGCGGGCAACGTCGTACGGGTCGTCCTGCGCGAAACCGCAGTCGGGTTGCTCAATGGCCTGGCCTTCGCCGCGATCCTGGGCTCCGTGGTTTACTTCTGGTATGGCTCCAACACGCTTGGTGCTGTGATCGGCGGCGCCATGGTCATCAACCTGTTGGCGGCGGCGCTGGCCGGCATCTTCATCCCGCTGGCGCTGCACCGCTGGAAGTTCGATCCAGCGGTGTCCTCGACCGTGTTCGTCACGACCGTCACCGACGTCGTCGGCTTTTTTGCCTTCCTTGGATTGGCTTCGATATGGTTGATGTAAGCTCGCGCTGAATCAGGGTCGGAAATTATCGCATGAGCGCAGTCGCACGTTACAGAATCCGCGCCCTCGCGGCCAAGGACAAAGCCGATTGGCTGCCACTCTTCAAGGGTTACATCGAGTTCTACAAGTCGACCATTGCCGACAATGTAATCGAGATCACCTGGGACCGGTTGTTGTCCGGCGTGGAGGGCTGCCATATCGGCCTCGTGATCGTCGATGGCGACGATCGCCCGTTCGGCATCGCGCACGCCCTGTTCCACCGCTCAACCTGGTCGCCAACCTGGTATTGCTACCTCGAGGACCTGTTCGTTGATCCGGCGCGACGGGCCAAGGGCGCGGGGCGGGCACTGATCGAAGCGGTCTATGCACAAGCGGACGCCCGCGGCTGCACGCGTATCTACTGGGCGACGCAGGAGTTCAACTACCGAGCGCGTGGGCTTTACGACCAGGTCGCAACGAAATCACCGTTCGTGCAGTACCGGCGCTGATTTCAGCTGTCTCTGCGCTCCGCCAGGAAGGCCTCGACTTCCTTACGCCGGGGCAAGCCGGCGCGGCTGCCCAGGCGCGTGCATTTCATCGCGGCAACCGCGCAGGCAAAGCGCGCGCAGTCATCGATCGAACGACCCTCGACCAGTGCCAAAGTAAACGCGCCATGAAACGCATCGCCGGCACCGGTTGTATCAACGACATCGATGTGAAAAGCCGGCGCGTCGCGAAAACCAGCGCCGTCGGTCCACAGATAGCCACCCGCGCCGCGCGTGACGCCAGCATGGCGCGGTCCCAAGTCCATCACGCGTGCGAGAGCCGCCTCCGATGTTAGTTTCGGTGCAAAGTCGCGCAGCGCCGGCTCGGAAAAGATCGCGTAGTCAGTCAAGGCGAGGATCTCGGCCAATGCCTCGCGCGCGCCGAGATCGGCATCGAGAACGGTCGGGACAAAGTCTGCTCGAGCGCGAGTAAACAACGCGCGCAGGCCTTCGAGCCAACGCACGTCCGCCAGCACCGCCGCCGTGTGCGCGACCCGCTCCAGGGGAAGCCAGCTCGTGCCGGACGGCATGGCAGTATCGCGGTTGCCGACAATCAGCCGTTCGCCCGCGCCATCGACGATGATCGCCGAGGTGGACGATCGGCCTTCATCAAACATTTGAACGTGGCGTGCATCGACACCGAACGCCTTGAGCCCAGTGCGGATGCGAACGCCGGCATCGTCCTCCCCGACCCGACTCCATAACTCACATTTCCCGCCAAGGCGCGCGATGGCGGCAGCGGCGTTGGCTGCCATGCCGCCGCCGCTCTCGACGTGCTCGATCGCGCGAACCTTGCTGGGTGCCGGCGGGAACGCTTCGATCCGGTAGATGCGGTCAAGGGCTGCGTGACCCAGACAAATGATGCGGCTCATCGGGCACCTTCCTCATGTGGCATCTTTGCCGGGTCCCGCGCTCCGGCCTCCACTTTTCTGGCTGCCGGCAAAGCCGAGGGAAGCCGCGACGCCAGCCCGTCCGCGGCGGCTTGCTCAGCCGCGTCCTCGTCGAACAACTTCTCCAGGTTCTCGGCATCGCCGCGCGCACGATCCTGGAGTTTCTCCTGATCTGTGAAATGCTTGTAGTCCTCGATCAACCGACGCTCATCATGCAACTTGAACGTGGCCAGTGCACGCTTTACTTCCGGCTCGCTCTGGCCGAGCCCGCGCAACACATCGCCGGTCATCTCGATCGCCGACAGGAACGTCTCGCGATGCACGACTTTGACGCCTATGTCGAGCAGGCGGTGCGCGTGGTTTCGGTTGCGCGCGCGTGCATAGATCGGCAATGACGGATACTGCTGACGAACCGTTTCCGCGGTACGCATCGCCGCTTCGACGTCGTCGATCGCGAGCACGAAAGCGACCGCCTTGTCAGCCCCTGCCGCCGCCAGGATATCCAGACGGCCGGCATCGCCGTAAAACACTTTCGAGCCGAACTTCTTGACGAAATCGACCTGCTCGGGGCTGATATCGAGAGCGGTAAACGGCAGCCGCTTTGCCCGCAGGATACGCGCGGTGATCTGCCCGACACGGCCGAAGCCCGCGATAATGACGTGGCCGTTGTTTTCCGGCACGGCTTCGAACGCAGGCCGGGCAGCGCCTTTGGGGCGTCCGAACCAATCGTCAAGCAGCAATAACGGCGGGGTCGCCGCCATCGACAGTGTGACGACAACGGCCAGCATCTCCTCGAGGTTGCGGCTCAATACGCCAGCGGCGGCGCCGGCGGCGAACAGCACGAACGCGAACTCGCCGCCCTGGCTGATCGAAAGTGCGAAACGGCGTGCGCCCCAATCGCTGAGGCCGTGCCTGCGGCCGAGCGTGTACAGGACGGCTGCCTTCAAAGCGACCAGGGCCGCGACAAACCCCACAATGAGCAACGGGCGTTCAACCAGCAGATTGAGATTGAGCGACATGCCGATGGCAGTAAAGAACAGTCCGAGCAGCAGGCCCTCGAACGGCTTGATGTCGGCCTCGAGCGCGTGGCGGTAGGAGCTTTCGGCAAGCAGCGCTCCGGCGAGAAAGGCTCCGAGCGACGCGGGCAGTCCCGCCTGCTGCATGACGACCGCGACGCCCACGACCAGCAACAGCGCTGTCGCCGTCATCGCTTCCTTGACGTTGGCGCGGGCGACGAGGCGCAGCACGTGGTCAAGGGCAAAGCGGCCGACAATAACCACCCCGGCGATCGTCGCCAGCGCCAGCAACGCCGCCTGGACATCCATGGCCGGGCGCGAGGTTGCCTGCGCGATCGCAAACAAAGGCGCCAACGCGATCAGGGGGATCGCCGCCAGATCCTGGAACAGCAGCACCGAGAACGCCGCCCGCCCATGCCGCGCCGTCAGCTCGCCTCTCTCCTCCAGCACCTGCAATGCGAAGGCCGTCGATGACAATGCCAAGGCAAGGCCGACAAACAAAGCGGGCATCGGCGGCAGCCCGAATGCCGCGGCCGTCAGCGCGATCAGCACCGCTGAGGCAAACACCTGTGCGGCTCCAAGCCCAAAGATCGATGCGCGCATCGACCACAGGCGTTTCGGTCGCAGCTCCAGCCCGATCAGAAACAGCAATAGCACGACGCCGAATTCGGCGATGTGCAGGATCTCCTTCGCCTCATAGACCGAAAACACCTGGCCCGCACCGAACGGACCCAGCGCGACGCCTGCCAACAGGTACCCCAGCACGGTGCCGACCTTCAGCCATTTGCCGATCGGCGCGGCAATTGCTGCTGCTGCCAGCAGCAGGGCGATTTCGAACAGCGAGACTTGCATCGTCGGTGTGTCGTCTCCTGGCCAGCGTCCCTAGTATTCCGGTTCGCGCTCCGCCTGCTGTGCTTTGACCACGCGGTCTATTTCCATCAGCTCGGCAACGAGCGCCTCGAGCTTCGACAAAGGCACCATGTTCGGACCATCCGAGGGTGCAGTGTCCGGCGCTTCATGGGTCTCGATGAACAGGCCGGCGACACCGACCGCCACCGCTGCCCGCGCGAGCACTGGCACAAATCGCCGGTCGCCGCCGGTCGATGTGCCTTGGCCGCCCGGCTGCTGCACGGAATGCGTGGCATCGAAGATTACCGGGCATCCGGTCTCAGCCATGATCGGCAACGCCCGCATATCGCTGACCAACGTGTTGTAGCCAAAACTTGCGCCGCGTTCAGTGAGCAACACCCGCCTGTTGCCGCTTTCCACCACTTTGGCGACGACGTTCGCCATATCCCAGGGTGCGAGGAACTGGCCCTTCTTGATTTTCACGACTTTCGCGGTTTTCGCGGCGGCGATCAGCAGGTCGGTCTGGCGGCACAGGAAGGCAGGAATCTGCAGGACATCGACCACCGGCGCCACCGCGGCGCACTGGTTGACGTCGTGCACATCGGTGACGACCGGCAGGCCGAGTTTTTCGCGGATCTCGGCGAATACTGGGCCGGCAGCGTCGAGCCCCATGCCGCGTTTTCCACTGAGGCTGGTGCGATTGGCCTTGTCGAACGAAGTCTTGTAGACGAGACCGATTCCCAATCGCGTGGCGATCTCCTTCAAGGCCGCCGCCATTTCGAGCGCATGCGCCCGGCTTTCCATCTGGCACGGCCCAGCGAAGATCGCGATCGGCAGATCGTTGCCAAACGACACGCTGCCGATCGTCACCCGGCGGTCAGCCGTCATTGGACTGTTCATCTTCATGTAACCTGTATAGCGACCAGCGCGGTTCGTTTCTAGGCTGGTAGGCTCCTGTTCTCCGTGCCACCTTCCGGCCATGACATCGCGGTTGCCCAAATTCACATTTGGCATCGAGGAGGAGTACCACCTCGTCGACCGGGAAACCCGTGCGCTGCGTGCGGCGCCTGACGCCATGATGGAAGCATTCGCGACCCGGCTGGGCGACCGGGTGAGCCCGGAATTCCTGCGCACCCAGATCGAGATCGGCACCCCGGTCTGTACCCGTTTCGACGAGGCGCGAGCCGAGATTGCGCGGCTGCGTCTCGCCATCGCCGATGTTGCCGGTGGCTACGGGCTGGCTCCGATCGCTGCCGCCACGCATCCCTCTGCGGGCACCCAGGACCTGCCGACGACCGACAAGGAGCGCTACCGGGTGCTCGCCCGAGATCTTGCAGGGATCGGCCGGCGCATGGCGATTTGCGGCATGCACGTGCATGTCGGCATCGATGACCCGGAGGTGCGCATCGATGTGATGAACCAAATGCGGTATTTCCTGCCGCATCTGCTGGTGCTCTCGACCTCGTCGCCATTCTGGAAGGGCGAGGATACGGGCCTCAAGAGCTATCGCCTTGCCATCGTCGACGAGAGCCCGCGCACCGGAATGCCGGGTCGGTTCGCGGGTTGGGACGAATACCAGCAAACCGTGGATGTGCTCGTCAATGCCGGCATTATCGAGGACGCCAGCAAGATCTGGTGGGATCTGCGGCCGTCGGCGCGCTTTCCGACCTTGGAGATGCGCATCACCGACGTGGCGACGCGCATCGACGACACGTTGGCAATCGCCGCGCTCTATGTGTGCATTGCGCGTATGCTGTACCGGTTGCGCAGGGCGAACCTGACATGGCGAACCTACCCCGTGTTCCTGCTTGAAGAGAACCGCTGGCGCGCACAACGTTATGGCGCCCAAGGCGAGTTGTTCGACTTCGGCACCGGCGTGCTGGTACCGTTCGCCAGCCTGATCGACGAGATCCTGGTACTGATCGCAGAGGATGCGGCGGCATTGGGATGCGAGGCCGAGGTGGCCCGAACACGCACCATCGCATCCCAGGGCACCAGTGCCGACCGGCAGGTGGCGGCTTATGCTACGGCGATCTCGGCCGGCAGACGACCCCAGGATGCTCTTCACGCCGTCGTCGATCAGTTGATCGCGGAGACCGTGGCGGTAGGCTAGGCCCTGTTTGCAGCGTTGCATAGCGTCGCCGTCGGCAGCAACGTGAAGCGCTTCACCACGTCGCAACGACCACTGATGAGCGACAACGATACTGCATAGTCAACGGGGTATGTAAATTCAAGAATGCTTGCTCTCACGGAACGACGACCCGACTATTCTGCCGGACTTGGCTCGCAGACGACGGCGCGCCCGGCATGGCTGGTGGCTCCCGTGACGAGGATCATCACGCCGCTCTTGACTCACACATATCTGGATGGCTATGGGTCAATGCATAGCCAACGGGGTATAAATTGCAAGTGTCAAACGCTCACGATGTGCTCTTCAGAACGCTCGCCGATCCGACTCGCCGGGCGATCTTCGAACGGCTATGCCGCGAAGGAGAGAAGACGGTCGGGGCTCTGACGGCTCGGGCCGGGGTCTCGCAGCCGGTCGTCTCAAAGCATCTCGGAGTCCTGAAGCGGGCCGGGTTGGTGCGAGACCGCCACGAAGGGCGGCACACGCACTATGGCGCGCAGCTCGGCGCCCTGGCCCCGCTGCTCGACTGGACAAGCCAAATGGCCGGCTTTTGGCAAAGCCGGTTCGACAAACTCGAAGATCTCCTCAAGAGGATGGACCAATGAGCAAACCAGCAACCGAAACGCGCTCCGTCATTGTCGAACGGGAAATGCCTTATCCGCCGGACAAGATCTGGCGCGCGCTCACGCAACCACACCTGATCGAGGAGTGGCTCATGAAGAACGACTTCAAGCCAGTCGTCGGTCACCGTTTCAACCTTCGCGGAGACTGGGGCGGCGTGTTGGACTGCGAGGTCCTCGCCATCGAGCCGAACAGAACCCTGTCCTACACTTGGAATTTTGCGAACGACGATGCAGCCTACGACCTGAAGAGCGTGGTGACCTTTACGCTCACCCCAACGAACGCGGGCACGCACCTGCGCATGGAGCAGTTGGGCTTCCGGCCGGATCAGAAGCAGGCCTACGGGGGCGCCAACGCCGGATGGCAGCAGTTCTTTGCGAAGCTAGAGCAGGTCTTGGCGCGGACAGATTGACGTCCGCCGCGTTGCGCTTCGGCTCGCCTCGAGAGGAGGTCCTATTGCATTGGAACACGTGGGTTCGGCAGATTCACCGCTGGCTGTCGATTATCTTTACGGCAGTCGTCAGCGTCATCTTCATCGCGTTGGGAGCAGGCAAGCCACCCGCCGATTGGGTGTACTTCTTGCCGCTGTTTCCGCTTGCCTTGCTCATGCTCACTGGCCTGTACATGTTCGTGTTGCCATATGCCGCCAGGTGGCGCAGCGGGCGCACCGGCGGACGGGAACAAGCACAATGATCGAAGCATTCGTGAATCAAAGCCTGAATCACGCGTCAACCACTTTACAAACAGCGGCTACTCCTTCCTCAAAAACACCGCGTCGATGCCGATTTGGATCTCGTCCGACAGCAGCGGCACGCCTCGCTTCAATCCGAACTCGCTGCGCATGATCTGCGCGGTCGCGGTGAAGCCGGATACCCACTTCCCCTGATAGGTCGGATTGACGCCGGACAACGGATGCTCACCGGTGAAGTTCCACGTGGCGTTCAGCGTGACCGGCCGGGTTATCCCGTGAATCGTCAGATCGCCCCTGATCTCGCCGCTGCGTTCACCCGACTTGACGATGCTGTTGCTCTTGAATGTGATGCGCGGATGCGCGTTGGCTGCAAAAAAATCGGTCGAGCGTAGCGCGTCGTCGAGTTCCTTGGTGCCGGTCGACAGGCTCGCGGTCCTGATCGACAGCTCGATCGAGCCGGCTTCGGGGTCTGTTGGCGTGAAATCGAGCACGCCATCCATCTCGAGAAAGCGTCCCGACCTGCGAGATAATCCCAGGTGATCCCAGCTGAAGCGGATCTCAGTGTGCTGTTTGTCGAACACCCAGGTGTCGGCTGATGCGGTCTGCGCAAAAGACAGCGACACGGCGAGCAAAGCGGCTAACATGGAAGCGCGAAAAATGACCATCGGCGCCTTATAGCCCAGCCGCCATGCCGCCGTCGACCGCGAGCTCCGCGCCCGTGACAAAGCTGCTCTCATCCGAGGCGAAAAAAAGCGCGGCGTTGGCGACCTCCTCGGCGTTGCCGAACCGGCGCAGCGGGGTTTGATCGAGTAACGTTTTGGCGATTGCCGGATTGCGCAGCACCCGGCCCGTCAATGCCGTTTCGATGAAACCCGGCGCCAGCGCATTGACCCTGATGCCGAATGCGGCGTACTCGACGGCCAGTGCCCGCGTCAACGCGGATACCGCTCCCTTGGTCGCCGCATACCCCGCCAGCTGGCGCAGTCCACGATGGCCCATGATCGACGCGAGATTGATGAGCGAGCCTTTGCCGGAGGCTTTCAGCAGCCCGAAGCCGTCGCGGGCGATGCGCACGACACCATCGAGATTGACCTCTCGGATCTGCGTCCAGTCCGCGTCCGACATGTGCCGGAAATCGCCGCGCACATTGAGGCCGGCATTGTTGACAAGAACGTCCAGGCGCCCGTGCGCCTGCTCGATCCTGCGGAAGGTCGAAACAATGTCCTGGCCCCGCGTCACATCGAGCGTGAGGGCCGTTGCTGTTTGGCCACGACCCTTGATGATGTCTGCCCCCGCCAAGGCCGCGCCGCCATCGATGTCGCTGACGTAGACGTGTGCGCCTTTGGCCGCGAATACCTGCGCGATGGCAAGTCCAATTCCTGCGCCTGCCCCGGTGACCAGGGCGATCTTGTTTTCCAGTCTCTGCATGCGTCAGGATCCGTTCGGAGGTGTACATTTCTCGCGCATGGTGACGAGTTCCTCGGCGGCGCTCGGGTGCAGCGCCACCGTGGCGTCGAAATCGGCCTTGGTGGCACGGAGCTTGAGCGCAATGGCCGCCATCTGCACGATTTCGCCGGCGTCGGGACCGAGCACATGCACGCCCGCCACACGTCCGCTGCCCCGATCGACGACGAGCTTCATGATTGTGCGGTCGCCCGCACCTGACAAGGTCGCCTTCATCGGCCGGAAGTTCGACTTGTAGGTATCGATAGCCATACCATTCGAACGTGCATCGGCCTCGCTCACCCCTACTGTCCCTATCTCCGGTGTCGAGAACACCGCGGTTGGAATCGAGGTGTAGTCGACCTTGGTCGGCTTGTCGCCAAACACCGTGTCGGCGAACGCTTGCCCCTCGCGAATGGCAATTGGCGTCAGATTCACCCGATCGGTCACGTCGCCGACGGCATAAATATTGGCGACGTTGGTCTGGGAAAAGGCATCGACTGCGATCTCGCCTTGACTGCCGACTTGAACGCCCGCTGCTTGGAGCCCGAGAGTCGTCGTATTGGGGCTGCGCCCGATGGCAAACATTACCGCATCGGTTTCGAGAAGCTCCCCTGACTTGGAATGCAGCCGCAGCGTCGCGCCGCTTTTCTCGATCCTGGAAAGTGCTCTGCCAGTGACAATCTTGACCCCGCGCCTCTTATAGGCCTCGGTCAGTCCGTCCCGCAGGTCGTCGTCGAATCCGCGCAGAATTTTCTCGCCGCGATAAAGCAACGTCGTGTCGACACCCAGGCCGTGGAAGATGCCGGCGAATTCGACGGCGATGTAGCCGCCGCCGCAAACCACGATACGCTTTGGCAATTGTTCGAGATGAAACGCTTCATTCGAGGTTATAGCGTGCTCGATGCCTGCGACGGTCATGTCGAGACGTGGCCGTCCACCTGTGGCGACCAGAATATGAGCAGCCGACACGCTGCGGTTTTCGCTAAGCAACCGGATCGTGTGCGGCCCCTCGAGCACCGCGCGCGTCTTAAAGGTGGTCACCTTCGCGCGGGCCAAGTTTGCGGCATAGGCACCCTCCAGACGGGCAATTTCCTTGTCCTTGTTGGCAATCAGAGTTCGCCAGTCGAACGATGGCGTATCAACCGTCCAGCCAAACCCAGCCGCCTCTTCGAACTCGTCGGCAAAACGGCTCGCGTACACCAACAGCTTCTTCGGCACGCAACCGCGGATGACGCATGTGCCACCGATCCGGTACTCCTCCGCGACGGCGACCCTGGCACCATGACCGGCCGCAATCCGAGCGGCACGCACGCCTCCCGAGCCGGCCCCGATCACGAACAGGTCGTAGTCGAATGCGGTCATCGTCTGGACGGTCCCCAAGCAGAGATCACAGATCAATTCCGCGTTTCTTCAGCTCCTTGCGCATCTCTGCCTCGACCTCCTGTCCGATGCGCTGACCCCACGACATGCCGAGTTGCATCGAGCGCTGGAGAATGCCCGGTTGCGTGGTGATCAGTTTTTGTCCGATCGGCGTCTTGTAGAATGCGCCGATCTCGGTCAGCTCCTGAACGGTGAATTTTTCGGCGTAGAGCGGTGCGACCATATCGATAGCTTCGTGCTTGCGATCAACAAATTTCGACACCAGAGAGCTTATTACTTCGTCGATCTCTTTGGCTTTCGAGGGAGCCTGCTGTTTGAAAACCTGACCCAGCCCCTGGCTCATGGTGTTGATCGCAACCTCGAACTGTTTGTCGGACCCCATCGCGATCAGCAGCTCCCTTGCTGCGGCTACGGCCGTCGGATCGGCCGATGGCCCGGGCTGCTGGGCTCCGGCCGGCCCGACTGCGAGTAGCAGGATCAGCGAGGCAGCCAGAACTCGCGTCCAAATCGAGGGCATCGTCGTGCCTCCAGCGAATTAGCTCCGGATTATTCGTCGTAGTTGGCTTCAATTACCTCGATGCCATTCGGGCCGGCGATGATGGCCGCGTCGGCCAGCCCGAGGAACAAGCCATGCTCGACTACCCCGGGGATCAGCCGCAGCCCTTGCGCCAGAACATCCGGTTCGAGAATACGGCTGAGATGCAGATCAAGGATCACGTTGCCGCCATCCGTAAAGAAAGGCTTGCCGTCAGGCATCGTGCGCAGATGAATGTCGCCCGAGCAACTGGCATCGGACGCCATCATTTCAACCATCTTGGCCGTTGCCTTGAAACCGAACCGAATGATCTCGACGGGCAACGGAAATTTGCCGAGCATCTCGACTTTTTTTGAGGCGTCCGCAATCACGATCATGCGATCGGATGCAGTTGCCACGATCTTCTCGCGCAGCAGCGCCCCGCCGCCGCCCTTGATCAATCGCAAATCGCCGTCGATCTCGTCCGCGCCGTCTACGACGAGATCCAGAAACGGTTCGTCGTCCAACGTCGTCAGGCGGATGCTGAGGCGGCGCGCCTGCGCTTCCGTCGCCTCGGAAGTCGGGACACAGGTCACGTCGAGCCCCTCGCGGACGCGCGCTCCCAGCAGCTCTACGAACTTGGCCGCTGTCGAACCGGTGCCGAGACCAAGCTTCATGCCCGGTTCGATGAATTTCAGCGCCCGCTCGGCGGCCTGCATTTTGTAGTCCGGCAGCTTCGGTGCGGCGCGCGTCATGGCCTCACGCCGCCACCGTGCTTTACGCTCATACGCGTCATCACCCGCTGATCTCCCGTGTGCCCGACGTTCTTTTGCCCACAGGACTGTCTACGGCCCGGGCGGAGCAGTAGCAAGCTCATCCCTGGCGCGTCGCGGAAATGTGCTCCGGCCGCACTCCCATGCCGATGAGGCGCGCTGGCAACCGCCTCAACCCCGGGGTTGCCGCGATCAGTCGCAGCATCAGTGGCGGGCGAAGTTTGCCTTTCTCGACAAGAGTGGTCGCTATGACGTTATCTTGAATGAGCAGTTGCAGGCGCTGCGTCACCCGCGTCGGCCACGCGCGCCGGCGTTGCACGGCCTCGAGGTGGGCATCGAGGGCGTGGCCGGCGCGCAGTGGGTTGCCAAGCTCATTGGCGGCAGCCACAGCATCCTGCACAGCCAGGTTGACCCCGACGCCACCTACAGGCGACATGGCGTGAGCGGCATCGCCGATGCACAGGATGCCCGGCAGCCACCACTTCCGGAGCCGGTTGACTTGTACGGCAAGCAGTCGCACTTGCTCCCAATCGTTGATCTCGTCGGCACGGGAAGGGTCTAATGGCAGCAGTGGTCGCAGGCTGTCTCTGAACGAGACGAGCCCGGCACCGCGCACCTGCTTGTTCGCCCCTTTCGGGATCACGAACGCGCACTGCCAATAGTCGCCGCGATTGAGCATGATGAAGATATGGCCGGCATCGAACCGCGCTTGCGTCTGATCGGTGTCACCGGGTTGCCGCGACAGCCGGAACCACAGGACATCCATCGGAGCTCCGAAATCCTCAACAGGTAGTCGAGAGCTCTTACGGAGCTCAGAGTCCCGGCCATCGGCGGCAACCGTCAACGCCGCATGAATCTCAATCGGGCCGTCCGGGCCGATAGCGACTACGCCGCCGATGCGACCTTCTTTCTGGACGAGGGCTGTCGCCTCGGTTTTCATGAAGAGCCGGAAATTCGGATAGGCGCGTGCTTGCCTAGTCAGAAAATCGAGAAAGTCCCACTGCGGCATCATGGCGATGAAGGGCGCGCGAACCGGCAACTGCGAGAAATCAGCCAGAGGCAACCGCTCGGTGCCGAATTGGGCTGTGAAGACCGGCACGCGCTGGTGCGGCAGTTTCAAGAACTCATCCAACAGCCCTAGCTCGTGCATGATTTGCATAGTCGAAGGGTGGATGGTGTCGCCGCGAAAATCGCGCAGAAAATCGGCATGCTTTTCGAGCACAATGACGTCCACGCCGGCACGCGCCAGCAGCAGACCCAGCATCAGTCCGGCAGGTCCTCCCCCGGCGATGCAGCAGGTCGTTTGGATCGTCTTCGCCATGACTTCGCCTTGTCGCTCGACACGACCCTAGTGTGATGATCGAGAAGTCCGCTTCATACTTGCGGCTAAGCTGGTGGGCGAACTTCTCGATCTGAATCACACTAGAATCAATGCCTGCTAGTGTCCTTGTCGATCGCGAAGTTCGTGCAGAGTGCGCGGAAAGAATGAGACGAACTTCGCGATCGGGACACTAGAGGAGGTTTACTTCCCCTAATACTTCCCGTGCCCAGCCTTGTCTGCTGCCCCCACCCGCCGCTTGACCGCCGCGACCTTTACTGGAATGCCTCTCGTTCGCCGCCCATGCCTGTCAGGATATCTCCATGTACGCTGTCGAGGTCCGTGATCGCATCATGATCGCCCATTCCCTGCCCGATCCGTTCTTCGGACCGGCGCAACAGATGCACGGCGCGACATTCGTGGTCGATGTAGCCTTCTTTCGGCTAGAGCTGACCCGTCAGAACGTGGTCGTCGATATCGGCGCGGCGCTGTCAGTGCTCAACAAGACGTTGAAGCCGCTGAACTATAAAAACCTCGACACGGTGCTTGAATTCAACGGCCATCTCACGACAACCGAATTTCTTTGCAAGTACGTGTTCGATGCCATGGCCGCGGCCGCGAGGGATGGCGCACTTGGCGCCGACGGACAGGGCCTGTCGAAGATCCGCGTGACGCTGCACGAAACCGACCTTGCGCGCGCGATGTTCGAGGGACCAGTAGGCGCCGCCGCATGAGCCGAGCAGCTTTTGCCATTCCGGGCGACATCGATCAGCCGACGGGAGGTTATGCCTACGATCGTCGTCTCCTGGCGTTGCTGCCGGGGATGGGCATTGACGTCGAGCATGTCCCGTTGCCCCGCGCTTTCCCGCGCCCGAGCGGCATGGACTTGCGCACGGCCGCGCAAGCCCTCGCCGGTGTGGATGCCAGCACGGTGCTGCTGATCGATGGGTTGGCTTATGGCGCGTTCTCGACGGCGACGCTTGCGGCCATTCCGCACAGAATTGTCGCGCTGGTACACCATCCGCTGGCTTTCGAAACAGGCATCGGGCCGGATCGCGCAGCGGCACTGCTGGCAAGCGAAACCCAGGCTCTCGGGCGCTCCAACCACATTATCGTCACGAGCAGCATGACGGCTCAGCTGCTGCGAACAAATTTACAGGTGCCTGCCGCGAAAATAACAGTTGCCGAGCCAGGGACCGACCCGGCCAGCCGGGCCGTTGGCTCGGACGGAACCTTGTCCTTGCTGGCAGTCGGATCGATTGTCCCCCGCAAGGGCTTCACGGTGCTGGTCGAAGCGCTGGCCGACCTCAACCAGCATGACTGGCGGCTGACCATCGCCGGCGCGGCGAGCGATCACGACGAACTTGCGCGCTTGGAATTGGCCATTGCAGCTGCCGGGCTTGCCGGCCGCGTGAGTTTCGCCGGGGCAGTGGACGCTGTCGCGCTGGACCGCCTTTATGCTCAGGCCGACGTGTTTGTCATGTCATCGCTGTTCGAGGGCTACGGCATGGCGCTTGCCGAGGCCATGGCACGCGGCTTGCCGATTGTCTGCACCACCGGCGGCGCCGCTCTGGAGACCGTGCCGGATGCTGCCGCCGTCAAGGTGCCACCAGGTAACACAGATGCGTTGCGGACGGCGCTTCGACGCGTCATCAAAACCCCGGCACTGCGCCTCGAACTTGCGGACGCTGCCTGGGCAGCCGGGCAGGCATTGCCGCGCTGGGAGGACACCGCCCGCATTGTTGCAACCGTGCTCGAGGACGTTGCGCGATGAGCTTTTCGCCCGATTGGCTTGCACTGCGCGAGCCGGCCGATCATGCCTCGGTCAACATCCAGGTGCGTGACGCGCTGCGCCGCCATTTTGCAGCGCGTAGTTCGCTGCGCGTCGTTGATCTGGGGTGCGGGACTGGATCGAACCTGCGAGGCACCAGCCCGCTGTTCGATTGCCCTCAGCAATGGACCCTCGTCGACCACGATCCGGTGTTGCTCGCCGTCGCCAGATCGAGGTTGGGCGAAATCGGCCGCAGCAGCGTCGACGTCTCGTTTCGCGAGGCCGACATTTCAACGGCGGCGCTTGCGGATTTGCTCGAAGGCGCGGATCTCGTCACCGCAGCCGCTTTGTTCGATCTGATGTCGGTCGCAACTATCGACGCACTCGCTGGCGTGGTCGCTCGTCGTCGCCAAGCGCTCTTTACCGTGCTCACTTATGATGGAAACGCGTCGTGGTTGCCTGAGCATCCAGCCGACAGTGCCATGCGCGCGGCCTTCAACACCCACCAGCGACGCGACAAGGGCTTCGGTCCGGCGGCGGGTCCAGGTGCGACAGATGCACTCGCCAGCGCGTTCATAAAGCACGGCTATAGCGTGCAGCGCGGGTCCAGTCCCTGGGTGCTCGATAGCCGTTTCGAGCGCTTGCGTCGGGAGCTGGATAGAGGTTTCGCCGCGGCCGTGCTCGAAACGGGTGACGTGCCGAAAACCACAGTGGAGGCTTGGCTTGCCGTGCGCCTCGGCCCGGCCGCAGCGGTCACCATGATCGGTCACGAAGACCTCATCGCACTGCCCTGAAGAGGCGGCCGAAACTCGTGCAGCCAGAAATCTGGAATGCCTCTTAGATCCATTCTAACCTACTGTTTTAGAATGCGTATTTCTTGACACCGGGCGTCAGATCGGTTTTCTGCCACTGCCGGGACGATGATGCCCCGGGCACCATCCGATGCGGGGCCTTGACCCCCGATTTTGGAGAATTCTGATGCGCTCACCGATGACGACCCGCCGTACGCACGTGCTTAGCGCGTTAGCCATGTTGCCGCTTCTCGCCGCCACGCAGGCACAGGCCGACGTCAATATCTACAGCTACCGCGAGCCCGCATTGATCGATCCACTGCTCAAGGCATTTACCGAAAAGACCGGCATCAAGACCAACGTCGTTTTCGCCGCCGCCGGCCTCAATGAGCGAATGGCGGCGGAAGGCGCAAACAGCCCCGCCGACCTGCTGTTCACGGTCGATGCCGGACGCCTGACCGAAGCGGTCGCGGCCGGCCTCACCCAGCCCGTCGTCTCCGAAAGCATCATCAGGCATGTGCCGGCGCAATACCGTGATCCCAACAATCACTGGTTCGGGCTGACCCTGCGCTCGCGCGTCATCTATGCGTCGAAGGACCGGGTCAAGCAGGACGCCATCACCTATGAAGAGCTGGCCGATCCAAAGTGGAAGGGCAAGGTTTGCGTCCGCTCGGGCCAGCATGTCTACAACACGTCGCTGCTGGCAACGATCATCGCGCACAAGGGCGAAGAGTTCGCGGAGAAGTGGGCGGCTGGCCTGAAAGCCAATCTGGCGCAAAAGCCGGCCGGTGGCGACCGCGAGGCGGCGCGTGATATTTCGAGCGGCAAGTGCGATCTCGCGCTCGGCAATACCTACTACATGGCCTTGATGCAGACGAACAGCAAGGCGCCCGAGCAGCAGGATTGGGCCCGGTCCATCAAAGTGCTGTTTCCGAACAGTGCCGATCGCGGCAGCCACGTCAACATCTCCGGCATGGCGCTGTCGAAGTCCGCGCCCAACAAGGCGGACGCCATCAAGCTGATGGAGTTCCTGGCCTCGCAAGAGGCACAGAAGATCTACGCCACGGCAAACAACGAATACCCGGTCAACGGCTCGGTGGCGCCGTCGGATCTGATCAGGGCGCTGGGGCCCTTGAAGGCCGATCCCCTCCCCTTGGACAACATCGCCAAGTTCCGCAAAAAAGCGTCCGAGATCATGGACCGCGTGCGTTTCGACGACGGCCCGGCGTCATGACAAGCATGCTGCGGCGCAAGCCAATGCCGACCGGCGACATCGGCGTGCGGGCGCAGCCCAAGCCAGGCTGCGACAGTTGTCCTCGTCCTTGCCTCACCGGACCGGAACGGCTGGTCGGCGTCGGCTTCCGCTGTTGGCTTGCCGGCTACCAGACCGGCGACATCGGCTGCTGGGAGCTGGCCTGGAATGCGTTCGCGGGCGAGCTGGGCGCACCACGGGCCAAGTCTGCCATCACCGAGCTGTCATGCTGGGTGCGCGACATCAAGGACAGCGCCAAGCGCAAAATCGAGGTGTTTCCCGGGCCCTGCGCCACGTTCTGCAAGGACGAATGCATGGCCGTTTCGATGATTGCGGCGGGCCAGCACAACCACTGCCCGGCGTTGCGTGCTTGTGCGTTTGCGCTGCTCGAACATTCCGACGTCGGCACCGTGGTTGTGGGCGCGCAGGCGTTCGGGAATGTCCTGCGCGATCTCGACGTGGTGCTGTCGCAAGACGCCGTTTTAAATGCGGCCGCCGTTGCAGCGCTGCCCGCAAATCAGCGCCATTGAGAATTTCGCACCACAGTCGCACGAGGCGGTCGGCCGGCTCGAGCCCGACCAGTGGACGCTGCCGGCGAAGTAAACGATGATCGTCAGCCACGTTGCAGTGGAGGGTGTTCCCCGTGGTTCCCGACTTTCCCGACGCAGATCTGACAGCGCGCATTACCACCGCTGTCGCCAAAGGCTTCCGCGATCAAGTCGCGTATACGCAAGCGCTCATCCGCTTTCCGTCCACCAGAGGCGCGGAGCACGCCATTCAGGATTTCGTGTACGACACCTGGAAGTCGCGCGGACTTGCGATGGAACGCGTCCTCATGGACCGGGCGGCAATCGAACGGCATCCGGGCGGATCGAAATTTTCGAGCGATCATTCGACCGCACCGCTTGTGATCGGACACCATCGGCCCAAACGCGAGACCGGCCGCTCCCTGATCCTGCAAGCGCATGTCGACGTGGTGCCGCCGGGTCCGGAACGGCTGTGGTCGCATCCGCCTTATGACCCCGTAATCGAAGGTGATTGGCTCTATGGCCGTGGCGGCGCCGATATGAAAGCCGGGCATGCAGCGAATTTGTCCGCACTCGATGCGCTAAGATCAATCGGCCTGCAGCCTGCCGGCCGCATATGCCTGCAATCCGTCGTCGAAGAGGAAAGTACCGGCAACGGCGCATTGATGGCGCATCTGAACGGCTACTCAGCGGACGCCGTGGTGATCCCCGAGCCCGAGGACGAAAAGCTCGTGCGTGCCAACGTTGGCGTCTTGTGGTTCGAAGTCGAGGTAGAGGGGCAACCCGTCCACGTCCGCGAAATGGGAAGCGGAGCCAATGCCATCGACGCGGCTTACCGTATCGTCGCCGCTCTGCGAACGCTCGAAGCAGCATGGAACGAGCGCAAGGCAGGTCTGCCGCATTTCGAAAGCGCAAGTCATCCCATCAACCTCAACGTCGGCAAGATCGAGGGCGGGGATTGGGGCTCGTCCGTGCCTGCGTGGTGCCGCCTTCAGTGTCGCATCGCGATCTATCCCGGAGTAACTGCTGCGAACGCTGCGGCAGAAATAGAGGCACACGTTGCGGCGTACGCTCGCACCGATCGATTTCTCGCGAACATGCCACCCAAGATCACCTTCAACGGCTTTTTTGCCGAAGGCTACGTACTTGACCCGGGTTCAGCCGCCGAGACCGCATTGAGCCGGGCGCACCGGGTTTCGACCGGCAAGCCGCTCGAAACTTTCATGACCGCGGGCTACCTCGATGCGCGCGTGTTCGCGCTCTATGACAAGATTCCGGCGCTTTGCTACGGCCCAATCAGCCGCAACATCCACGGTTTCGACGAAGCGGTGAGCCTGTCGTCGCTGCAACGCATCACAACGACGATTGCCCTGTTTGTTGCGGAATGGTGCGGTGTGGAACCGATCTGACCGGCGCGGCAAACGCGGGCGCCCTTAATCCAGATCCTCGACCTGGGATGGTCCGCCACCCTTGATGCGCTGAGCGAGAGCTGCCTCGATGAAAGGGTCAATCGCACCATCGAGAACGGCGTCCGGATTACTGCTTTCGACGCCCGTGCGCACGTCCTTCACCATCTGATAGGGTTGCAGCACATACGATCGCAGCTGATGCCCCCATCCGATGTCCGTCTTGGCGGCGGCTTCGGCGTTGGCCTTGAGCTCGCGGCGCTTAAGTTCGGCTTCGTAAAGCCGCGCCCGAAGCATTTGCCACGCGGTGGCGCGGTTCTTATGCTGTGAGCGCTCCTGCTGGCAGGAGACCGCTATGCCGCTCGGAATGTGCGTGATCCGCACCGCCGAATCCGTGGTGTTGACGTGCTGGCCTCCTGCTCCCGAGGCCCTATAGGTGTCGATGCGGCAATCGCTTTCGGCGACCTCAATGTTGATCGTGTCATCGATCACCGGATAGACCCAGGCGCTGGCGAAACTGGTATGGCGGCGCGCATTCGAGTCGTACGGTGAAATCCGCACCAGTCGATGCACGCCCGACTCGGTCTTGAGCCAGCCGTAGGCGTTTTCGCCCTTGATCTCGATTGTGGCCGATTTGATGCCGGCTTCCTCCCCGGCGCTTTGCTCCAGCAACGACACCTTGTAGCCGCGCTTTTCCGCCCAGCGCATATACATGCGCAACAACATCTGCGCCCAATCCTGGCTTTCGGTGCCGCCGGCGCCAGCGTGGACTTCTAGATAGGTGTCGAAACCGTCGGCCTCGCCTGACAGCAACGCCTCCACCTCGCGTTTTTGACCATTGTCCTTCAAGCGGCGGAGCGCCGCCTCGCCTTCCAGGACTGTGGGCTCGTCGCCCTCGGCTTCGCCAAGGTCGATTAGCGTCAGCGCATCGTCCAGCTCCCGTTCGAGGCCGCGATAGGAGTTGATCGATTTCTCAAGAGCTGTGCGCTCGCGCATCAGCTTCTGCGCTTTGGCCGGGTCGCTCCAAACATCCGGGTTCTCGGCGCGGTTATTCAGTTCCGATAACCGGCTCTCGGCGGTATCCCAGTCAAAGATGCCTCCGTAACAGGGTCAGCGATTCGCGGATGGCTTCGACGAGTTTCTCGTATTCAGCACGCATGAGCTGGCTCCAATTCGAAATTGCGGTTCGCCGGATTGCGGACGCAAAAGACCGCGCGCAATCTACGAGCACGGCCGATGCCGTCAATACGGCGCGCCGCGACCGGTCATAAACGCGCGATTGCCGCCATAGCCGCCGTAACCGGGATAACCCGGGGGCGGGGCGCCGCCGCTGTCGATCGAGGACTGCGTTCCAGCCCCTTCATAACCGAGGAACTGGTTCGGGTCGTCCGGCTCTTCATAGGGCTTGAACGATTCGGTGATGGCATCGCCCTCGCCCTGGACTGCCCGCAACCCGGTCCTCGAGTTGACGCGAACCAGTTTCAGACCCGACGGAATGCGAAAGATGCCGGGCTTCTTATCGGCCAGTGCCAGCTTCATGAAGTTGCCGAAAATCGGTGCTGAGACCGCGCCACCGGTGGCCGATTTGCCCATCGGCTTCGGGTTGTCGTAACCGACGAACACGCCGACCACGAGGTCCGGAGCATAGCCGATGAACCACACGTCCTTGCTGTCGTTGGTGGTGCCGGTCTTGCCTGCCAATGGAACGCCCGGCACCATCTGCTTGACGATCGTCGCGGTGCCGCGCTGAACCACTCCCTCCAGCATCGAAGTCATCTGATAGGCGGTATGCGGGTCCATCATCGGCTTGCGATCATCGGCAATCTCGGGTTCCGCCTGCCCCTTCCAGACGTCGGCCTTGCAATTGGCACAGTTGCGCTCGTCGTGCTTCCAGACCGTCCGCCCCCAACGATCCTGAATACGGTCGATCATTGTCGCCCGTACCTGCCGGCCGCCATTTGCAAACATGGAGTAGGCGGTCGCCATGCGCAGCAGCGTCGTCTCGCCGGCGCCGAGCGACATCGCCAGAACCGGCAGCAGGTCGTCGTAGACGCCAAAGCGTTTGGAGTACTCAGTGATCAGCGGCATACCCATGTCCTGAGCCAGCCGCACCGTCATCTGGTTGCGAGACTTCTCCAGGCCGACCCGGAGCGTCGACGGTCCGTATGATTTGTCTTTTTGGTAGTTCTCCGGCCGCCAGGCTTCCTTGCCCGCGCCCTGGTCGATCTCAATCGGCGCGTCAAGCACGATCGACGTCGGCTTGTAGCCGTTGTCGAGCGCGGTCGCATAGACCAGCGGCTTGAAAGAGGAACCGGGCTGACGACGGGCCTGCACCGCGCGGTCGAACTGGCTCATTGCATAGGAGAAGCCACCTGCGACCGCGAGCACGCGGCCGGTGTGCGGATCCATAGCGACAAGGCCGCCACCAACCTCGGGGACCTGCATGAGCGTCCAGGCGCCGGCGATGTTGGCCGCGTCCTTCGGTGCGACGTAAATCACGTCGCCCAGCGCCAGCAAATCCGACGGCTGTTTTGGCGCCGCGCCCTTCGGCTTGTCGGTCGCGATAAATCGACCTGCCCACTTCATCTCGTCGAATGCGATCTCGACTGCCTCGCGCGCGGGCGCCAACGTACCGTCCTGCTGCCGGGTGGGCCGCACACCCACGACGACCTTGCTCTTCTGCACGTCGAGCACGACGCCTAGCCGCCACGGCGCAATATCGCTCGCCACCTCGGTCGCGCCGAGTGCCAGACCCCAATCGCCTGCAACATCGATCTTGGCGATGGCACCGCGCCAGCCGCGGGTGCGGTCGAACTCCACGAGCCCATCGGTCAGCGCCTTGCGGGCATAGCGTTGCATGGGCGGGTCGAGCGTGGTGCGCACCGAAAGACCGCCGCCGTAAAGCTTTTCCTCGCCGTACTGACCGAGAATGCCGCGCCGAACCTCCTCGGCGAAGAACTCGGCCGCGAAAATGTGAGCACCGAACGGGCGAATGTTGACGGCAAGCGGTTTCTTGCGAGCCGCATCCGCCTCTTCCCGACTGAGGTACCCATTCTCGGTCATTTGACTGAGGATCCAATTGCGCCGCTCGGTTGCGCGCGCCGTATGCCGGAATGGGTGGTAGTTGTTGGGCGCCTTGGGCAGCGCTGCGAGATAGGCAGCCTCTTCCGGTGTGAGGTGCGCCAGTTCCTTGCTGAAATAATTCAATGCAGCCGCGGCAACGCCATAGGAGTTCACCCCTAGAAAGATCTCGTTGAGATAGAGCTCTAGGATCTTGTCCTTCGAATAGGCGCGCTCGATGCGCACCGCCAGGATCGCTTCCTTGATCTTGCGCTCGATCTTGCGCTCTCCCGACAGCAGAAAGTTCTTGGCGACCTGCTGGGTGATGGTCGATGCACCTTCCGCCCGCGCACCGGGATTATTGATGAGTTTCATCAGCACGCGGCCGATGCCCAGAAAATCGAGCCCGCCGTGCTCGTAAAACCGCTTGTCCTCGGCTGAGAGAAACGCTCCCAGCACGAGGCGAGGGATCGTGTTGATCGGCACGAAGATGCGCCGCTCTCGGGCGTACTCGGCGATCAGAGAGCCATCGTGCGCATGAATCCGCGTCATCACCGGCGGTTCGTAATTGGCCAGGCTTTCGTAGGACGGCAGGTCCTTCGACGCCTGCCAGAGCATGTATCCAGCGACGGACGAAACACCGATGAAACCGACCACACTGAACGCAAACATGAAGCCCAAGAAGCTCAGCAGCGCGCTCTTCTTGCGCTTCCGCCGCCTCATTCTTGGTTCGATCGGCGGTGGCAGGATCGGCGCGCGCATGGTCCTTGATTCCAGGTGTTCCGCCGTGATGCTTAGTCTCAGCCGATAAAGTCAGCAAGACACACGCGGCACCTTAGCACCGATTGTGGCTGCCAAGTGTTCGCCTGCAAGCGCCGATCGGACTACTGGCGCGATGCTGTTGAAAGCCGTTTGGCAAAAAAACCGTCGACCGCTTTGGCGATCCCGATGGCAACTTGTTTCTGCCACTCGGGCGACTGCAGCAGCAGCTGGTCTTGAACATTGCTCATATACCCCAGCTCGATGAGAACTGCTGGTGTCTGGGTTTGCTTCAGCACCTTGAAAGCAGCGCCACGCTGAGGATCGCGTGCCAGCGCCACGTGGCGCCGCAGCTCTGCCACCAGTCCGCCGCTGAACTCGTGCGAAAAGTTGGACGTCTCCCGCTTCATCAGGTCGACAAGGATATTGCGGACTTCGTCGCCCTCCTTGCCTCGCCCGGCGTCAATCCCAGCCAACAGATCCGCGGCATTTTCCTTCTCGGCGAGCAATCGCGCCTGCTCATCCGAGGCTTGGTCCGATAGCGTATATACGGTGGCTCCGCGTACGCTTTGCGCGAGCGCCGGCTCACCCACCGCATCGGCATGAATCGAAATGAACAGATCGGCGCCGAGTTTCCGCGACGTACGCAAGCGCTGATCGAGCGAGACAAAAACGTCGGCAACGCGCGTCATCGACACATCATAGCGGCCCGATGCGGCAAGGGTCGCTTTCAGGTGCCGCGCAACAGACAGCACGATATTCTTCTCGAGCACTGTGCCGCTAGTCGCGCCGGGATCGAGGCCGCCGTGGCCTGGATCAATCACGATAGCCGGCCGGGCATTTACCTTGCCAGCCGCCGCCGGCAGATCTTCGAACGCCCCGGATTTAAGGGGGCGCCGAGTTGGGCGAGGTTGCGCCTTGAGCACCGATTCAAAAGTTGCAGCATCGACCGCAACGATGTCGAAAACCAGTTTCCACGTCCGATCCCCAGGTGCCGCTGTCACATTCACGCGATCGACCTTAATCGGCGCCAACGCATCCAGCACAATGCGAGACTTGCGCTCTGCGAACAGTCCATAGCGCCAAGCGCTGATCAAGCCATGCGCCGCCGGCAAAGCGCTGCCGGCAAACCTGAACTGTAGATCGCCAATGTCGACGATGACCCGATAGGGATCACCGAGGACGAAGACGGTGGGTTTCACGGGAGCGGTTAAGTCGAACGTAATCTGGGTGCGGCTCTTGTCGCCGGAGAACACGACACCAGTTGCGCGCGCAATTGGTGTCGAAGACGCCGAATTTTGAGCCGCTTGAGCTGCCGGCCCGGCGCGCTCCGGCGGCTGTGTGCCCGCTTTGGCGATCTGAGCAATCGAAGGCGATGCATACCAAGGTTGCAGCAGCACCGCACCAGCGGTGCCGAGGAGGCAAAACCAGGTCGACAGCCCTCCCGTCAATGGTTGCTCCCCATTTTAACGGCGCATTAGCCAGGTTCGGCCAATGTGGTGAAAGTCCATGCCCAAGTGGACACATAACATCCTTGCCTGCCGCGTAGCGAACCCGTAGTCTACCGTTTGCGTGCGATGCCGCGGCATTATTGCCACGGTAACGGCTTCCGGCCAGTTTACCATTATCGATCGGCTGGGAGACCGCGGCGAGCAGGGCCGGTTGTGCCGACTGCCTCGGCGGGATTTCACGCGTGTCGTGGTTGCACTGCAGCGCGACGGAGCAATCGCTGGCGTGACTTCGCATGCTGATTGTTCGAAGTGCGTCGAAGGTGTAGCTGGCCGGTGAAGGCAAGGCCAGCTCGTGCCTGAGCATAAGGTTTTACCGGGCGCATCTTATCGGATGCCGCCTCCAGGCTTCCCCACCCATGTCATTTCGATATGCGGCGGAAGATCAATCAACGGTGGTCATGTTGCACATTCACTCGACATCACAAGTCTACGGAACCGGTGCCGGCGAAGGCCAGCTCCGGTTATCCCGTGCCGGCTTGCGAGCCGACGCCGGTGTGCGGCGCTGTCTCAGCGCACCGCGACGTGAACCGCCGACGCATTCCACGTTTCACCAGTCAACCGATCAACCCTGCAACCGAACACGCGCGCCCGCATCGGGCTGCCTGCCGGCTCCACGCAAGACTTGTGATCGCAAAGCCTATACCAGCAGCGCGCGATTCAGCGCTCCGCCGGCTCCAGCTTTCGTGATCAAAGGACCCTTCGCATCTCGTGAGCATCTGACGGCACGGCGACCCCTCGCAGGCGGCGCGAAGGATCAGAGCCAATGCCACACAATAAGATGCTTATCGATGCCACGCACCCGGAGGAGACGCGGGTCGTCGTCCTGCGCAATGGCCGCGTAGAAGAATTCGATTTCGAGTCGGCCGCTCGCGCCCTGCTGCGCGGCAACATTTATCTGGCCAAGGTTACCCGCGTCGAACCGTCGCTGCAGGCGGCCTTCATCGACTACGGCGGCAATCGCCACGGCTTCCTCGCGTTCAACGAGATCCACCCGGATTACTATACGATCCCGGTAGCTGACCGGCAGGCGCTGCTCGAAGAAGAGGCTGCCGCGGACGCCGCCGAAGAGGCCGAGGCAGACGCGCGGGCGGAAGCGCGTGCGACGCGCACCGGCGAGGCAAGCGACGAAGCCGAAGACAACGCCATCGATGTCGTCGAGCTATTGCCGCCCGAGACCATCGAGCCGATCGGCCCCGGCGGCATGGCGGCCGATTCCGATCGCGGCGAGGATGTTGTCAAGAGCGAAGCCATTGTCCGAAGCACGAGTTCTGTTGAGAACCAGCCGTCGGCAAACGGTGAGGACGCAGGCGAGGCAAATGCTTCGGTCGTCGCCACAGAAGCAGTAGAGAGCGCGGTTTCCACAGTCGCTCCGCCCGCAGACGCGGTCAGCAGCGTCGGCGCGGAGGACGCCATGGAGGAGCTGGCCAGCCGTCCACGCCGCCGGGCGCGCTCCTACAAGATCCAGGAAGTCATCAAGCGCCGGCAGATCGTGCTCGTACAGATCGTCAAGGAAGAGCGGGGTACCAAAGGCGCGGCCCTGACCACCTATTTGTCGCTTGCCGGACGCTATACCGTGCTGATGCCCAATACCGCGCGCGGCGGCGGCATCTCGCGCAAGATCACCAACGCACCGGATCGCAAGCGTCTCAAGGCCATCGCTCAGGAGTTGGAAGTACCCGAAGGCATGGGCCTGATCATCCGCACCGCGGGTGCGGCACGCACCAAACAGGAGATCAAGCGCGACTTCGAGTACCTCCTGCGGTTATGGGAGAGCGTGCGCGACATGACCCTGCAATCGACAGCACCGAGCCTTGTCTACGAGGAAGGTGACCTGATTAAACGCTCGATCCGCGATCTCTACACCAAGGATGTCGACGAAATCATCGTTGCCGGAAGCCGCGCCCACAAGGAAGCGCGCGATTTCATGACAATGCTGATGCCCAGCCACGCCCGCAACGTGATCGACTACAAGAGCCCGGAACCGCTGTTCAACAAGTTCCAGATCGAGCGCCAGCTGAATGCAATGTTCAGCCCGATCGTGAGCCTTCGCTCAGGCGGTTATCTCGTTATCAATCAGACCGAGGCGCTCGTCGCCATCGATATCAACTCCGGCAAATCGACCCGCGAATTCTCGATCGAAGAAACGGCGCTCAACACCAACCTCGAAGCCGCCGACGAGATCGCTCGGCAGCTCAAGCTGCGCGACCTCGCCGGCCTGATTGTCATCGACTTCATCGACATGGAGGAGAAGCGCAATAATCGTGCGGTCGAGCGGCGCATCAACGATGCCCTGCGATTTGACCGCGCCCGCATCCAGGTTGGCCGCATCAGCCATTTCGGACTGCTCGAAATGTCGCGTCAGCGGTTGCGTACCGGGGTGCTTGAAGGCTCGACCACGCAATGTCCGCACTGCCAAGGCACAGGCACGATCCGCTCGACGGAGTCGGTGGCGCTCGCCGTTATCCGCGCGCTCGAGGATACGCTTATCGGCGACGGCCGAACTTCGCTGATTGCCAATACGACCGCCAATGTCGCGCTCTACATTCTGAACCACAAACGCTCCTTTGTCGTGGATATGGAGACACGTTACGGCGTCTCGGTGGTCGTCCAGGCAAGCGACAAGATGCAGGGCGCCAACTTCTCGATCGATCGGTCATCGGCCCCGGCGCCGGTCGCCCGTCGCCCGGACAAGGCCGCCGTCAACATGGACTGGGGCTTCAACGGCGAAGGCGCCAGCACCGATAACACCGACAACGAAGCGATAGACGACGAAAACCGCGGCGATGATGCTCCGGATGCTCAGGGCCGGGAACAATCCGCGCCTGACGGAGACGAGGACGCACCGCGCTCGCGCC
>JBGTIU010000016.1:0-13099 GCA_041745515.1 Hyphomicrobiaceae bacterium
CCAGGTGCTCGCCACGTTCGCTATCACCCCGGATTTCGATCTGGACTTGATGACGCCGAACCCGAGCGGCGCCTGTTCCCGCCGCCGGATACGATCGCGTCCGAAGTCGGCCCCGAGCCCGACTGGTCGTACATCCATGCCGAGATGAAGCGGCGCGGCGTGACGATGACGCTGCTTTGGCAGGAATACCGCGCCGTGCACGTCCGGGGTTACGCTTACAGTTGGTTCTGCGAACGCTATCGGGAGTGGAAGAAGTGCATCTCGCCGACGATGCGGCAGACCCACGCAGCGGGCGAGAAGCTATTCGTCGATTGGGCCGGTGACACCATTGCCGTGGTCGATCCGGCAACCGGCGTCGAACATCGCGCCCGCATATTCGTCGCAGCCCTCGGCGCATCCAATTACACCTACGCCGAGGCCCGCTGGAGCGAGACGCTGCCGGACTGGGTTGGCGCCCATGTCAACGCGCTGGCGGCGATCGGCGGCGTGCCGAAGGCCTTGGTGCCGGATAATCTGAAGGCCGGCATCACCAGGCCGTCGCGCTACGAGCCCGGCATCAACCGGACCTATCAGGACCTGGCCGATCACTACGGCTGCGTGGTGCTGCCGACGCGCATCGTCAAGCCGCGTGACAAGGCCAAGGTCGAAGTGGCGGTGCAAATCGTCGAGCGCTTCGTGCTGGCGAAGTTGCGCAACCGGACGTTCTTCTCGCTGGCGGAGTTGAACATGGCGATCCGTAACTGTGTTGCGGTCATCAACGCCAAGGTCATGCGCAAGATCGGCCAGAGCCGCGCCGCTCTCTTGGAAGCAATCGATCGCCCGGCGCTCGGAGCGTTGCCACAGACGGCCTACAGCTATGCGGATTGGAAGCGTGCACGCGTCGCGCCCGATTATCACATCGAGATCGCCGGCCACTATTACTCGGTGCCCTCGAAGCTGATCCGCGAGATCGTCGACACCCGCGTCACCAACGCGACAGTCGAGATCTTCCATAAAGGCCAGCGCGTCGCGAGCCATGTGTTCTCGGCCGTGCGCAGCCGGCACACGACCGTCACGGAGCATATGCCGAGCGCGCACCGGCGCTACGCGGAATGGACGCCGGCCAAGATGATGAGCGAAGCGGCCAAGGTCGGCCCGGCGACGATCGCGCTGTTCGAGGCGATCATGAAAGCGAAGCCGCATCCCGAGCAGGGCTTCCGCTCGGGTCTCGGCATTATCGGGCTTGGGCGAAGTTACGGCGTCACACGCCTTGAAGCCGCGTCCCGGCGCGGCAACCACATCGGCGCGGTCAGCTACGGCTCGATCGCCTCGATCCTCAAGCATGGGCTCGACAAAGCCTTTGCCATCGAACCGACGCCGGACACTCCGCCGATCCGGCACGGCAACATCCGCGGTTCCGGCTACTTCCACTGAACCGTGGGTGTGATCTTCAGGCGGATCACGAGGAAAACAAAGGAAAAAAAATGCTCACGCATCCAACCGAACAACGGCTGGTCGATCTTGGCCTCGCCGGCATGGCCAAGGCGCTCGAAGAACAGCGACGATTACCCGATGTGGCCGCCCTCAGCTTCGAGGAACGGCTTGGCCTGCTGGTCGATCGCGAGGCAACCAGCCGCGAGAACAAGCGGCTCGGCAGCCGGCTGAAGTTCGCCGGGCTCCGGCAGGCCGCCGTCATCGAGGATGTCGATATGAAAGCGCCAAGCGGGCTCGACAAGGCACTGTTCGCCAAGCTCGCCGCTGGCGACTGGATCAACCAGCATCAGAACCTGATCGTCATTGGTCCGACCGGCGTCGGCAAAAGTTGGATCGCCTGTGCGCTCGCGCACAAGGCCTGCCGCGACGCTCGCGCCGTGCTCTACCAGCGGGTACCGCGCATGTTCGATGCCTTGGCTCTCGCGCGCGGCGACGGCCGCCGTGCGCGGCTCTTGAAGAGCATTGCCCGCGTCGAACTGCTGATTCTCGACGACTGGGGGCTTAGCCATCTGACGCAGGACCAGGGCCGCGACCTCCTGGAGATCGTCGATGACCGGCATGGCCGGGGCAGCACCATCGTGACCAGCCAGCTGCCCGTCGAACACTGGCACGAGGCCATCGCCAACCCGACGGTTGCCGACGCCATTCTCGACCGGCTCGTGCACAACGCGCATCGGTTGACACTCAAGGGCGACAGCCTCCGCAAGGCCGCCGCAAAGCGATCGGGGCTTGACGAAAAGACCGCCGCCTGACCCCATGCAACCGTCGACGGGAGCGAGTGGCCGCCTTCACCATACTGCTGTCCGCCTTCGACCGTAATCGGTGGCCGCCTTCAAATGGAAACCCTGTCCGCAATCACCGGAATCCGCAGGCCGACCTCTTGGTCCTGCAGCAAGAGTCGAACACCCGGTCCTTCCGCCGTCTCGAGCGCGACCTCGCCATAGCCACCGAGTTGATAGCGACATTCATGCGCTACTTTTTGACGATTACTCCTCCGCTGCCGGGGAGCGAGCACGCGGCGGCGCGTGCTCTTGGTCAACTCCGGTTCGAACAGGTGATCGAGGACATCGCCAGACGCCTTCGGACCGATCGCAGTCTGATCGCGCGGGTCGCAGCGATTCTAAGCGAGACCCCACAAGACACGAATTCAGACGGCCAGCAACTGGATGCAAACCATGCGCCATCGACGATCAATGCGGACCCACGAGCCCTGAGCACAGATCGTAGGGGTGAGTGACTTGTTCGAGCACGCTCAGCGTCAAGCGCCGCAACCGACCGACGATGAGCTCTGGAGCATGAAGGTCGTCCGGATGAAGACCGGGCTTTCACGGGCTTCCGTTTACAAGTACATGGCGCTCGGGTTGTTTCCACGGCAGCGGCACCTTGGTCCAGGTCGGGTGGCGTGGCGCGCGTCCGATGTGCGAACATGGATCGAAAGTCGGCCTGAATGACCTATGCTATCCACATGCCGAGACGGGTGCGGACACCGACAACCTAATGCCGAACGGTTGCCGGCAAAGGGGGAATTTTCGGGGGAACTGAAGCTGCGACCGTCTCGAAAAGCCAGTAGAATCGGGCGTTCTTGCATCCCTCCGTCTCCGCCAAGTTCACGAATTGTTCTCAATGGCGTGCCAGACGGTAGTGGCCTCCCGTCGCCCTATGTGGACACCAAGAGACTGTCATACTGCGTTGATAAAATTGGCATTCACAGGCGATTTCCCGCCTGAGAGCGGGAAAATAATTGTCTCTTTGTTCTTTCTGGTATCTCTCAAGCCATGGCCCGAATGGTGGGTTAGGTGGTGGGCTGAGAGGCCGCGCGATGGTCGGGCTCGAACCAGCAACAAGCTGACGGCGCTTGTTGTCGACAAGCTGCGGCGGCCGGGTCTGTCTCTATACCGACGGCGCTGGCCTGCGACGGTCCCCGTGCTAATGGCGCATTGAGTGCGATCAGTCCCGCCGAACTACTCACGCAAGTTATGGGCATCAGACCAGTAGCAACGATCTGCCTTCGGATCGCAACGCCGAGTGATTAGGCGAACTTTATCAGAGGACCCAAGCCACGCTGCGGCCGGGAGCAACCCGCACCAGCAGATGCTTTGCAGTTACTGGCAATCGTGAGAAGGGTCTACCCATTCTCTCGCCGCCAGAACACATCCTGGATTCCAACGTGAACGACAAGAGCTATTCGACGCCGCTTTCTGCGCTCGATGCCGTGGTGCTCGACACCGAGACCACCGGCCTCGACGCTCGCACCGCCAGGGTCATCCAGATCGGCGCGGTCCGCATGCAGGGCTCCGAGATTTTGGCTGACGAGCGGTTTGATCGCCTGGTGCACCCGGGAGTCCCGATACCGAAGGCGACCATTGCAGTGCACGGCATCACCGACGAACACGTGAAAGGCGCGTCCAGATTTCCTGCTGTCCTCGATGAGCTCGACGAATTTCTAGGATCTGCCATCGTCATCGGCCACACGATCGGTTACGATCTGACAATTCTCGACCGCGAAGCAAAACTGGCGGGGCGTCCGCTCAGGCCACGGCGTTCGCTCGACGTACGCACGCTCGCCGAGCTTGCTCGGCCAAACCTCGCGCAATACGACCTCGACCGCATCGCAGCCTCACTCGACATCGAAGTCGAGGGGCGACATACGGCTATCGGCGACGCAATCACGACAGCGAGGGTCTTTGCCGGACTTCTTCCGCTGTTGCGGCAGCGCGGGATCCGCACCCTCGCCGAAGCCGAGACCGCAAGCCGGGCGCTCGCCGACCGTCAAGCCGGCGCCGCACGGTTGCCGCTCACGGCCACGCCGCCACCGGCGGGCCCCTTGCCCGCTCTCTCACGGATTGACAGCTTTACTTATACGCATCGCATCATGGCTGTCATGTCCGCACCGCCCGTCTGGTGCGAACCCTCGGCCAAGGTTCGAGCCGTCATCCAGCGCCTGCTGGAGCGCGGTATCAGCTCTGTTCTGGTCAAGGGTGAGGACAGCGTTATCGGCATTGCAACCGAACGCGATATGCTACGAGCCCTCGATCACTCCCACTCGAGCGGCCTCGACGCCGAAGTGGCGGCCTTCGTCTCGAAACCTTTGCAGACGATCGGTCAGGGCGACTTCGTTTATCGCGCTATCGGCCGCATGGAGCGGCTCGGCATCCGCCATCTCGGTGTGACAGATGCAGCCGGAGCCGTGATCGGCGTCGTCACCACGCGCAATCTTCTGCGCCATCGCGCGAGCGCCGCCATCGTTCTGGGTGACGCCATCGACCGCGCCGAGAGTGAGCGCGACCTGGGACAGGCATGGGCCACGCTGCCGATCGCGGCACGAGCCCTGCTGGCCGAGCATGTCGGCGCACGCGATGTGTCGGCCGTGATCAGCGGCGAGATCTGCGCGCTGACGCGCCGGGCGGCTGAACTAGCCGAACGTCGGATGTCCACTGCCAATAGAGGGCCGCCGCCAACCGCATATGCGCTGCTGGTGCTCGGTTCCGCCGGGCGTGGTGAAAGCCTGTTGGCGGCGGATCAGGACAACGCGTTGGTTTATGCCGAGGGCGCGCCGGGCAGCCCAACCGATGTTTGGTTCGAAGAGTTTTCGACTCACGTTGCCCAGATCCTCGACGAAGTCGGCGTTCCCTTCTGCAAGGGTGGCGTCATGGCCAAGACGCCTGCCTGGCGGCATAGTCTCGCAGACTGGCAAACGGTGATCGATGGCTGGGTGCGAAGGCAGCGACCCGAAGACCTCCTCAATGTCGATATCTTCTTCGATGGCGTCACTGTGCACGGCGACGTTGCGCTCGGTGAGCGGGTTTTCACCTATGCCTACGAGACTGCGCACCGTTCCGTGACTTTCCAGAAACAGCTCGCGGAGACGGCGCGGAGGTGGCAGGCGCCGCTGTCATTTTTCGGCAATCTGAAGACAGGGCCGGATGGCCGCATCGATCTGAAGAAGCACGGCCTGCTGCCGATCTTCACGGCGGCGCGCGCGTTAGCGATCCGGCACGGGACACAGGCACGAGCCACACCGGAGCGTCTGAGGGCTGTTGTGGGACTTGGGCAGGAAGTCGAAGGCGAAATCGCGGCACTGATCGACGCGCACGGCACCATCATGATCGCCATGCTGGAGCAGCAGCTGGTGGATGGCGAGCTTGGCGTCCCACTCTCCCCGCGGGTGGATCTCAAGAGGCTCGATGGCGCGCGCCTCACGGAATTGAAAGATGCGATACGCCGAGTTGCGACGGCCGTCGACCTCGTCGGCGAGGGCCGCGTGTAACGAGGCGTGGAGAATGCGACGTGCGGCGATGCGCCAATCTGCGAACAGCTTAGACTTTGGCTCGGCGATAAGCTTCGAAGTGAAGCTCTAGTCTTCGGGCCGTGAAGGGCGTGGCGTTCGCGTTTTGCTGAATGACAACCCAGCTCCCACGTAAAGGACGAAACGAACACTAAGGTCGGCTATACCGCTGAATGCTGGTCAGGCGATCTGCGCGAGAAACTCAGCCATACGCGCGCCCTCGAACTTGACGCGCGAAATAAAGCGCAACCGACGGCACCACGATCCATTGGAGCAATGGCGACAGTCCGGTACCCAGTCCAGGTAACTGCGGCATCAACTCCGAGTAGGCCCAACTCTGACGAACGACGGTGTTTAACCACTCGCTGTAGATCGTATAACCGAGTCCGATGATAATCGTGGCGACAAAGACTTGTCGTGTCTGCTCATCTGGCCAGTTTTTATTGCCGACAAACAGAAGTGCACCGACGAGTGACAGGGTCGCGATCATGAGATCCCCAGCGGTGCAATGCACCACCGCGAAGGCAATTTCACGCGCCGTGCCCGTTCGCCAGATCGTATAAAGCGGGAGCTGAAGTGTCTCCCAGATCAGACTCAGGGCGGCGGTGAGGGCCAGATAGAGCCTGAAGGCCCCGAGCCAATTGTGTGGCGGTGGAGCCACCGTCACAACTGCACCTGTCTGAGCCGCAAGGCGTTAGCGATCACGCTGACCGAGGATAGTGCCATTGCCGCGGCCGCGATGACGGGCGAGAGCAGAACGCCGAAAAGCGGATAGAGCGCGCCGGCCGCGATCGGCACACCGGCCGCATTGTAGATGAACGCGAAAAACAGGTTCTGGCGGATATTCGTCATAGTCGCCGCGGACAGCTGACGCCCGCGCGCGATCCCCATCAGGTCACCCTTGATCAGAGTAACCCCTGAGCTTTCGATCGCGACATCGGTGCCGGTGCCCATGGCAATTCCTACATCGGCCGCGGCAAGCGCCGGTGCGTCGTTGACGCCATCACCCGCCATGGCAACGACCCTGCCCTCGCTGCGCAGCCGCGCTACCACTTTGGCTTTATCCTCTGGAAGGACATCGGCCTCGACATCCTGGAGCCCGAGTTTCGATGCGACGGCGCGCGCTGTCGTCGCGTTGTCACCCGTGAGCATGACGATCCGCAGACCAGCCGCCCGCAAAGCGGCAATCGCCGCAGGCGTCGTACTCTTGATTGGATCGGCGACGGCGATGACGCCCGCCGCTTTGCCATCGACAGCGATGAAGATCGCGGTCGCTCCGTCCCGACGCAGACGTTCAGCCTCGCTTGCGAGTTGGCCGAGATCGATTTTCGCGTCCGCCATGATGCGGGCGTTGCCGATCACGACCCGGCGCGCTCCGATCAGCCCGGTGATCCCCTTGCCGACTGGGGCATTGAATTCCTCCGCCGTCTGCAACTTCAGCCCGCGTTCCTGGGCAGCCGCGACGATGGCAGCGCCAAGGGGATGTTGGCTGTTGCGTTCGAGGCTGGCCGCCAGCCGCAACAGCTCGGCTTCGTCGATGCCCGACGCGGGGCGGACCGCAACGACTTTCGGCTTGCCTTCGGTCAGCGTACCGGTCTTGTCGATGACGATCGTATCGACCTTCTCGAACCGTTCCAGCGCCTCGGCATTCCTGATGAGGATGCCGGATTGCGCGCCCCGCCCGACGCCGACCATGATCGACATCGGCGTTGCGAGGCCAAGCGCGCACGGGCAGGCGATGATCAGAACCGAGACGGCCGCAATCAGTGCGTAGGCAAACTGGGGCGCCGGCCCCCAAAAGCTCCATGCCGCGAATGCCAGCACCGCCGCGGCAATCACCGCCGGCACGAACCATCCGGAGACCTGATCAGCCAGCCGTTGGATCGGGGCGCGACTGCGTTGCGCGTCCGACACCATCTGCACGATCTTCGCAAGCAGGGTTTCGCGGCCGATCCTTTCGGCGCGCATCACGAAGCTGCCGGTCTGGTTCATCGTGCCGCCGATGACCTTGGCGTCAATCTCTTTGGTCACGGGAAGCGACTCACCTGTTACCATGGACTCGTCGACCGAGCTGCGGCCTTCGACGACCGCGCCATCGACGGGTACGCTCTCGCCCGGCCGCACGCGCAGCCGATCGCCGACCGCAACGGCGTCAAGGCTCACATCCTCGTCCGATCCGTCGGCTTTGAATCGGCGCGCGGTTTTGGGGGCGAGATTGAGGAGGGCGCGCACGGCACTGCTGGTCTGCTCGCGGGCTCGCAACTCCAGAAGTTGTCCAAGTAGCACGAGCACCGTGATGACGGCCGCCGCCTCAAAGTAGACCGGAACAGCGCCGCCTGCTGAACGCATCGCCGCCGGGAACACGCCCGGCAGCAAAGTTGCGACGACGCTGTAGACCCAGGCCACCCCGGTGCCCATCGCGATCAGCGTGAACATGTTGAGGTTGCGTGTCTTAAGCGAAGCCCAACCGCGCTCGAAAAATGGCCAACCGGCCCACAGCACGACAGGCGTCGCCAACAGGAGTTGCGTCCAGTTCGACGTTTGCTGGCCGAGCCATTGATGGAGCCCGGTCAGGTGGCCGCCCATTTCGAGTGCGAACACGGGCAGTGTAAGCGCCAGTCCGATCCAGAAGCGGCGCGTCATGTCGGTGAGCTCCGCGTTCGGCGGTGCGTCGGCCGTCACAAGCTCGGGCTCCAGCGCCATGCCGCAGATCGGGCACGATCCCGGTCCGATTTGCCTGATCTCAGGATGCATCGGGCAAGTGTAAGTGGCACCCTCCACCACCGGCTCGGCCCTGCGTGGCTCGTTTCCGAGATACTTCGAAGGGTCTGCCAGGAACTTCGTTCGGCATCCGGCGGAGCAAAAATAGCGGATCTGACCGGCATGCTCGGCCACATACTTGGCCGTTGCAATTGTAACCGTCATGCCGCACACCGGGTCTTTCGCGGTTTCCGGTCGCCGCTCCGCGCCCTGGAGCAGCGGTCCAGCCCCCGCTGGCCTCTGCGACGTTCCGTTCGACATGACAGCTCTCCAGGATACGCCCACGGGATATTTCAGCGTACTTGACGATTATACCTAGTGGGGGTATGGGTCAAGCATGCAGGAAACCACGAAATCGTCATGCCTCAAGCGGCTGGTGCGCATCGAGGGCCAGGTGCGAGGGCTCGCGCGGATGGTCGGGGAAGATCGATATTGCATCGATATTGTCACTCAGATTTCCGCAGTCCGTGCGGCCCTCAGGCGTGTCGAAGAAGTCGTTCTCCACGATCACGTCGGTCACTGCGTCGAGCACGCGATCGCGAGCGGCAACGCCAAGGATCAGCGCGAGAAAATTGCCGAGCTTATGGATGTGCTAGCACGCACACACCGCTGATGAGCGTTCGCTTCAGGAATACGACCGCATGATGCCCTCGGTCGCCAAGCGGTGGCGATCTATTCCAGGCGCGGCTGTCGCTGGTCGTCCACTCTGGCGCCGGCCTTGCGCAAGCGGCAAGAGTAGATTGCGCTGTCGCAGCCGTAGCTCTTGCGACTACTTGGCCTTCTCGATCTTCATGACCGTGAACTGGCCGTTGACCTTGTCGGGCGAGAACTGGATCTTGTCGCCCGGCTTGACGGTTTTGAGCATGGCCGGGTCGCCTGCCTTGAACACCATCGTCATGGCGTCCATGTCGAACTTCTTGATGGGTTCGTGCTTGATGGTGAGTTTGCCTTGGGCCTCGTCGATCTTGGTCACTTCGCCTTTGATCATTGCATCCTGGGCGCTGACTTTTGGCGCGCCGAACGACATAGCGGCGAGGGCAGACATCGCGATCACTGACTTACGCATCTACTTACTCCTGGTTGGTTACTTCGATTTTCACGCGTTCCCGGCGCGAATGAGATTCACGGATTAGCAGCCGACTTGGCCGGGGCTTTGCCTGCCGCCGGCCGGGCTTTGCCCTTAGCCACAACCTCGACGACGCCCTTCATGCCCGCCTCGTAGTGGCCGGGAATGAGGCAGGCGTATTCGAACGTGCCGAGCTTGGAAAACTTCCAGATCAGATCGACCTGCTTCTTGGAGACGACGCGCTTTCCGTTCGGATCGTCGTGCTCCATCTCCGGGTTCTTCTGCATTTCGATGGCGTGTTTCTGGTTCGCCTCGAAAGTTTCGAGCATGAACTCGTGGTCGAGCTCACCGGCATTCTTGATGACGAACTTGATCTGCTCGCCCTGAAAGACCTCGATCCTGGGAGGATCGAACGCCATCGTGCCGTTGCCCTCGATCGCCGTCATCTCGATGACGCGGAAAGGCTTCTTTGGATCGCCCGGCGTTCCTGCATTGAAGGTCACGTGCGTGTGCCCCTTGGGTCCGGGAGCTGCAACCGCCGCGCCAGCGAACACCAGTGCGCCGAGTGCCGCCGCGATGCCCATTCGTCTCGATGTCATCTCGTCTCTCCTGTCTTGCTGTTGCGGCGATCAGTGATTGCCATGCCCGCCCTTTGAGCCGCGTTTGACGACGCGCACCTCGAGTTCAGGCTTCGTGGCTGTCGACTGCGCGGCACCGGCTTTGCCATCCCGCGGCCGGGCGCTTTTCGACTTCGACGCTGCTGGCGGTTGTGGAGGATCAGCGAGGGCTTCCTTGGGCCCCTTGTACTCGAACGCCACGGTGCCTTCCGGGTGCTTGTACCAACCCGGGTCTTTGTAATCGCCGGACGCCAGACCTTCGCGCACCTTGACCACCGAGAACATGCCGCCCATCTCGATCGGCCCGAACTGGCCGAAACCGGTCATCATAGGCAGCGTGTTGTCGGGCAAAGCCATTTCCATCTCGCCCATGTCGGCCATGCCGGCCTGGCCCATCGCCATGTAGCCCTTGACGACCTTGTCGATCTTCTTCTTCACTTCGTCCGTGTCGACACCGATGTAGGTCTTCACATCGTGCCCCATGGCGTTCATCGTGTGGTGCGACTTGTGACAGTGGAACGCCCAGTCGCCTTCATAGGTGGCCTTGAAGTCGAACGCGCGCATCTGGCCGACGGCGCAATCGATCGTCACCTCGGGCCACCGGCTCTCAGGCCGCGTCCAACCGCCATCCGTGCACGTCACTTCGAAGTCGTAGCCGTGCATGTGGATCGGGTGGTTGGTCATGGTCAGGTTGCCGAACCGGATGCGGACATTGTCGTTCTTGGCAACCACCAGATGATCGATGCCTGGAAACGCGCGGCTGTTCCAGGTCCAAAGATTGAAATCGAGCATCGTGTTGACCTTGGGCACATAGGCCCCCGGATCGATATCGTAGGCATTCAGGAGGAACACGAAGTCGCGATCGACGCGCATGAACTTCGGGTCTTTCGGATGGACGACGAAGAAGCCCATCATGCCCATCGCCATCTGCACCATCTCGTCGGCGTGCGGGTGGTACATGAACGTGCCCGACTTGTGGATCTGCCACTCATAGACAAACGTCTGGTCGGGCTTGATTTGCGGTTGCGTCACGCCGCCGACGCCGTCCATGCCGCAGGGCAGAATCTGGCCGTGCCAGTGGATGGTCGTGTGTTCGGGTAGCCTGTTGGTGACGAAGATGCGCACCTTGTCGCCCTCGACGACCTCGATGGTCGGGCCGGGCGACTGGCCGTTATAGCCCCACAAATGTGCTTTCATGCCGGGCGCGATTTCGCGCACCACCGGCTCGGCAACGAGGTGGAACTCCTTCCACTCGCCATTCATCCGCCAAGGCAAGGTCCAACCGTTGAGCGTGACCACGGGGTTGTAGTCCGGGCCCGACTTCGGCACGAGCGGTGGCTGCATCAGGGGAGACGTTTGCGTCGGCGCCTCGGGGAGGGATGCGAAGGCCGCCCGGCCGGACACCTGGGTGACGCCCACGAGCGCTATACCGGATGAGGCGATGAAGTTTCGACGGTTGACTGTCATTGCTTTACTCCCGATCTAATGCCCGCCGGCTTCGCCACTAGTCGCAACTGTCGTGCTGCCGCCGCCGCCAGCCGTGGCGCCGCCGCCCACGAGGGCGACGTGCAGATCGACCTTGGCAAGCCAATAGTCGCGCGTCGCATCGATTGCCTGGACGTTCGCCGCGATCCGCGCCTTCGAGTCGGTCAGCAGCGAGAACAAGTCCTTGAGCATGCCGTTGTAGTTCAGCAGCATCTCGTCGTTGATGAACTGGCGCAACGGCAGGATTTCTTTCTGGAAATGCATCGCGATGTCATAGGCGCCGCGATAGCCGGTGTAGGCTTCGCGGGCCTCCGAGCGCACGTTGACCGCCTTTTCAATCAGGCGATGGACGGCCGCCATGTAGGTTTCTTCCGCGAGCCGCGTTCGAGCCTCGCCGAAATCATAGATGGGGATCTTGAACTCGAGTTCAAAGCCTCTGCGTCGCTCGACCTCTACTGCGGGCTCATCCTCGCGGACCAAAGTCGGTCCCGGCTCGAGGCGGTAGTTGGCCTCCGTCGTTTTCTGGCGGTCAAAAGTGCTGATCCCGCGAACCTCCAGCACGTCGATGTAGCGTGTTGCCTTTGTCAGACCGAGCTGCCTGGCCAGAATCTCGAGTTCCTGGCGCGCAATCTCAAGATCGACACGGCGCTTTACCGCCTCGGTCTCGACGTCCTTGACCCTCTGCGGCGACTTCGGCAGCGGTTTCAGGGTGGCTGGGAGCTTCAGCGCGGTTTCGCTGCCCCAGAGCCCCAGAGCCCGGATCAGCTTCTCGCGCTCGGTGCGTTGCCTGAGGCGCGCCATGGCGAGCTGGCCGTTGACCTCGGCGGTGAAGGCATGCTCGCGCGCCTGATCGAGCTTCGGCAGCGCGCCGGTCTCGCCGAGCTTCTTGGCGAGGTCGGACAAGGCTTCCGCCGTGGTCCGCGCCTCTTCGAGGAAAGCGGCGGATCGATTAGCGGCTACCGCGCGAAAGTAGGCGCGCCGCGCTTCGGCGGCGGTCTTGAGGGTTGCCTCGACGGCCCTAACTTTCGCCTGCTGGAATTTGGCCTCGGCAATCTCTTTTCGTCGCGGCAGCGTCAGCAATCCCAGCACGTTCTGCAGAATCTGTCGTTCGATCTCGAGGCCGCCGAACCCGGCCAGACGCGTCAACGACACAGTCGGCGATGGCGGCAAACTCGCCTCGACCATCTGCGCTTCGGAGACACCGAGCTCGCTGTACGCGGCTTGCAAACTACGATTGTTGAGCAGCGCGATCTGCACTGCCGATTCGACGGCGAGCTGCTTCTTCAACAGGCCGTGCACACGCGCCTTGGTCGCCGCTGCCTCGTCCTCGGTGCGGATTTTGACGATGTCCTTGTTCAACTCAGCCCCGGCTTCGCCCTTGACGAATTCCATGCCGCCGTCGGGAGAGAATTT
>JBGTIU010000017.1:0-11666 GCA_041745515.1 Hyphomicrobiaceae bacterium
ATCTGGACAAGCGCGGCCGGCAGCCATGGCAACAGCGCGAGTGCGGCGGCCAGCAGCGCCACCGCCGTGACATGCAGTGCACCGTGGCGTGCAATCAACGGACGCTGCAGCACAAAGCCGGCGCCTGAGAAGATGGCGGCGGCCAACACGAGGACGGCGCCCGATCCGACGGCGATCCCGCCTGGTTGCTCCACCGCAATAACGGCCACGCCGGCCAACGCCAGCAACGTGCCCATCCAAGCCCAGGCTCGGAAGCGCTCCTTCAAGAAAATCACCGCCAGAACAGCCATGCAGAGCGACTCGGTCTTGATGATGAAGCTGGCGGCACCCGCCGATACCGTCATTTGACCGAAGTTGAGGAAGATGCTGTACCCCGCAAGCCCGACGAGACCGCAAAGAGCCGCCAGCAGCAGGTCGCGCATCGGCATCGGCATTGGACGGACCCAAATCATCCACAGCGCCGCGAGCACCGCGCCAATGGCAAAGCGAACGGCAGCGAGCGGCAGCGGCTCGAGGTGATCGAGTACCAACCGGAGTGCCGGAAACGACGCTGACCAAGTACCTATGGTGATGGCGATGGCGAGCGTCGGCAGATAAGGTGACGGTGGCGAAATTGAGTTTGGCATGCGCCTTTCTAGAGCGCTGAGCAGCTTTGACATAGACGTCATCTATCCTTGTTCCCCAGGAGTGATCCAATGGCCACTGAAGTCGAATGGGCCAAATTGCCCGCGCCGGAAATTCGCAAGATCGCCGCCAACCCGGAAGCGCTCGTCATCCTTCCCGTCGGCTCGCTCGAGCAGCATGGGCCGCATCTGCCGACGATCACCGATACGCAGAGTGCCAGCGAAGCGGCCATCAGGGCGGCGCGGTTGGCGGCCGGCGATCCTCACGCGCTCGTGCTGCCCGGCATGTGGACGGGCATGAGCGAGCATCACCTTCCGTTCGGCGGCACGATCAGTCTTAACTATTCGGAATTCCACGGCGTGTTGCGCGGCGTCGTGCGCTCGCTGAAGGCGCTCGGTTTCTCCCGCCTGCTGATCGTCAACGGCCATGGCGGTAATGTCGACGCGTTGGCCTTGTCCGCGCGCGAGCTCGCCCACGAGTTCGGCCTACCCATTGTCGCGACGACACCTTGGAGCCTCGAACCCGACAAAGTCGCCGCCGTCATGGAATCCGATACCTGCGCCCGGCATGCCTGCGAGGGCGAGACGTCCGTGATGATGGTTGCGACGCCGCATCTCGTTCGCAAGGATCGGTTTGACGAGGCCATGCGACAGGCCCCACAGTCGGTTGATGTTCCGCCCGGCTTCAGCCGTTTCTACAGTTTCGCTGAGCGCGCACCGGTGACCGGAACGCGGGGCGATCCGCGTACCGCATCGCCGGAAAAGGGTGAACGCTTCCTCGCGATCCAGGCTGAAGCGCTCGTTCGAGCCATGCGCAACAAGGCACTGTGGACAACACCGGATGATGTTTGGGCCAAGCAGCGTGGCCAGGGCCCCATGTCAGGCCGGGCCTCGTGATCGCAAGATTGCGCGATGCCTGCGAGATAGTGAGGATGTCAAATGAAAGCGATATGGCGAGGTCAGACGATCGCCGAGAGCGCTCGGACCCGCGAGGTGGGCGGCTACACATACTTCCCGCGTGAAACGGTGCGCATGGAAATGCTTGGCGCGGCGACGAAATCACCGAGCGACCTGAAATGCCCGCACGGAGTTCAGTTCTACGACGTCGCCGGAGACGGCGCGTTCAGCGAACGGGCTGCGTGGTCCTATGAAGCGCCGCTCGCCTCAATGGAGCCCATCGATCACTGGATCGGGTTCTGGAATGACATAGCCATCGAGTGATTGTCAGTGGACGATTGCTGCGACTTCGGATTGCTGAAGATCTGGCGCGATGCTGCGCTCTGCCAAGCTGATCAATCTGGTAATGATGAAGTTGATCGCCAGATAAATCGCTCCGGCACACAGGAATACTTCGACGGCACGGAATGACTCAGAAATGAGCTTGTGCGCGAGCCCGGTGATGTCCATCAGCGTGATCGTGCTGGCGAGCGAGGTCGCCTTGATCATCAGGATGATTTCGTTGCCGTAGGCCGGCAAGGCTTGTCTCAGTGCGATCGGCGCCACGATCCGGCGGAACAAGGTCACGCCGGACATGCCGAAGGCGCGGGCGGCCTCGATCTGGGCTGCCGGCACCGACTGCAGACCACCACGGACAATTTCGGCGCCGTAGGCGGCGGTATTCAGGGTCAGGGCAAGCAGCGCGCAGTAATAGGGTTCCCGAAAGAAGCCCCACAGTCCCCAATCCTGCAAGGCAGGGCGGAACTGGCCGAGGCCGTAGTAGATCAAGAACACCTGCACCAGCAGCGGTGTGCCGCGAAAGACGAATACGAAGGTATCGGCGATCCAGGCCAACGGCCGCAAGCGCGCGCGCAGCATGAAGGCCAGCAGCACCGCCATCAGGAAGCCGAGGCCGACCGAAGAGGCCGCGAGTTTCAGGGTCAGTGGAATTCCGCCCAGCAAGCGCTGGAAGCTCTCGGCCAGGAAGACAGGGTCCATGGTATCAGCCCCGCTGCAGACCGCGCGTCGCCCACGTCTCCGCGCGCCGGAACATCCACGAGGATCCGGTCGTCAGCACCAGATATAGCGCCACACATGTGATGTAGAACGGAAACGGCTGACGGGTCGAACCGGCGGCGACATGTGCCTGGCGCAGCAGGTCGGAGAAGCGAACCTCGTGCAGCATCAGCAGGTCGCCGATCCTGATCTCAGCCAGATGAATCGACAGACCGACGACGGCGACGAGCGCACTCTCCTTCAATACAAGCTGCCAGATGTTGCCCATGCCGGGCACCGCATAGCGCAGGACCTGCGGACCGAGAACGCGGCGCAATAACGTCCAGCCGGACATGCCGCACGCGCGAGCCGCCTCGATCTCCCCTGGCGGTACGGCGAGATAAGAACCGCGGATGACTTCTGACTGGTAGGCCCCGGAGACCATGCCGATGGCCAGTGTGCCGGCGATGAAGCCGGGGATGCCGATGAACCCCTCGGCGCCGAACAGCCGCCCGATTGCGGACAGCGCCGCGCTGCCGCCGAAGTAGAACAGATAAATGACGAGCAGATCCGGAATGCCGCGTAGCGTCGTCGTATAAGTCAGCGACGCACGCTGCCACAGCCGCGATCCGGACAGCCGGCCGGCGGCGGCCAACCCGCCGAGCACCATGCCGAACAAGAAACTCACGATCGCGACGGCGAGGGTCAGTCCCGTCGCGAATACCATTTCGTCGAGCCAACCCAGCGGCCCCCATTGCATCAGCTCGAGGAACGATTTCGACTGCACCCTCACCCCCAACGGTGTCATCCCGGGGCTTGTCCCCGGGACCCATCGAGCCGCAATTTCCGGCGTCACAGATTGCTGCACCATGGGTCCCGGCAATAAATGCCGGGATGACAGTCTTTTATGTGTTGGCCAGTGCGGCAAACCTCGCCCGCCCCTGCTCCCGCAAGGGAGAGGGACGGAAAAGCAGGAAAGACGCGTCTTACGACTTGGGCGTCATGTCGACCTTGAACCATTTCATCGACATGGTCTTGACGGTGCCGTCGGCGATGGCTTCCTTGATGGCCTTGTCGAATGCCGCCTTGAGTTCGGCGTCGTCCTTTCTCAGGCCGACGGCGACGCCGAGCCCCAATATCCCGCCGGAGAACGCCGGGCCGACGATCACCATATCCTTGCCGGTGGCCGTCTCCATGGTCGCCTTGAACGCCGAGTGCGCGGCGACCGCGGCATCGATGCGCCCGGCTGCGAGATCGAGGTCGTGCTGCTCGGTGGTCTTGTACTCGCGGATCTCGGCGACGCCTTTGAAATACTTCTCGGCGAACGTCAGGTTGGTGGTCGAGCCCTGCACGCCGAGCACCTTGCCTTTGAGGTGCGCCTTCAGTGCTTCGATCGCCTTCTCGGCACCGGCCTCGTCCTTGCCGAAATTGTGCTCGCCGCCGGGCATTTTACCGAGTTCGGACGATTTCAATGCCATGAAGCCTGCCGCACCAGCCGCATATGGTGTCGTGAAGCTGAGCGTCTCCATGCGCTTCGGCGTGATATTCATCCCCGCCATGATGCCATCGTACTTTTTGGCGGTGAGCGAGGGGATGATGCCGTCCCAGTCCTGCGCCACGAATTCGCAGTCAAGTTTAGCGCGTTTGCACAGCTCCGCGCCGAGATCGAGTTCAAAGCCTTCCAGTTTGCCTTGGCTGTTGACGAAGTTCCAAGGGGCATAGGCGCCCTCGGTTGCAATCTTGACCTTCTTCATTTGCGCACCAGCCGGCACGGCGAATGCAAGCGTGGCGGCGCTCAACACTGACAACAGAAGTCGCATTGTTCCAACTCCATTGAACTGACCCAAGTCCCAGCGACGAGGCGACGCCGGCAAAGCAACCGCACGCTGCCGCGTGAACCCAGGATAGTCCTCTCGGCCGTCGTCTGTCGCCCGAAATCCCATTGCAACAGGTCCGCGCCCAAGGCGATTTCAGTTCTTGGCTTGACACCCAACCCAACAACCGCGTTCCCGGAAACCGTGCCGACCGCAGGGAGGCTCGGTTGTCCGAGATCTTTACCCGTAGCGGTGGGGCAAGGTCATGCCATATCCCGACAGGTAAAGGCCCCGGACATTTGCCGCGAAGGGGCGCGTCAAATTCCGGGGAAGCGTGAGATGGAATGGAGAGTCGAATTGGCTGGCCCGCTTCACCCGCGCAGCTGGCTGGAGATGAACTGCCGGCACCGTTCAGATCGGGGTGCGCCGAATACCTGTTCGGGAGTTCCGTCTTCCTCGACCTGACCAGCATCCAAGAGCACGACGCGATTGGCCACTTCCCTGGCAAAACCCATCTCGTGCGTCACCAGCAGCATGGTGCGCCCTTCTTTCGCGATCGCCCTGATCACCCGCAAAACCTCGCCGACGAGTTCGGGATCGAGCGCGGATGTCGGCTCATCGAACAGCATCGCCTGAGGCTTCATAGCCAGGGCTCGGGCAATCGCGGCTCGCTGCTGCTGTCCTCCTGAGAGTTGCGACGGGTACTGGTTGGCTTTATCGGCGATACCGACCTTGGCTAACAGCGCCGCCGCTTCATCGATGACTTCCGGCCGCGGCCGGCGCTGAACGTATAACGGCGCCTCGATTACGTTTTGCAGTACCGTCAAGTGGGACCACAGATTGAAACTCTGGAACACCATGCCAAGCCTGGTTCTGACCCTGTCGATCTGGGCCTGATCGGCCGGCTCGCGACCGCCGCCCCGAGCCGGCTTCAAGCTGATCTCCTCGCCACCAATACGTACCGAACCCTCCTCCGGCACCTCCAGCATGTTGATGCAACGCAGCAGGGTCGACTTGCCTGATCCGGACGAGCCGATGATGGCGATGACGTCGCCGTCGCGCGCGGTCAAAGAAACGCCCTTGAGGACCTCGTTCGGACCGAACCGCTTACGCAGATTGCTGGTTTCCAAGGCGGGGGTGGGCTGCAACATGTCAGCTGGCTGTCTGTCCCGAGGCGAGTTGGGTTGGGTAGGTCGATTGTGAATTGATCCAGCGCTTTCGTCCATCGTGCAAAATATGAAGTTTCGGAACCTTAGTCGAAGGTGGACCGTTTTCTTTGCAGCTCATAACAGCAGCGGAAATGCCGGAGCCAAGCCATGAGTAAACCTGTGAACCCTCGGGAAGCCGAGGAGCAAGCCAAAAAAAAGCCAGGTGGAACGCAGCATGCCAACCCGCCCAAGAAGACCGACAACAACAATCCCGAGCGCAATCCGCGCGACCAGAAGGGTAGGGGCGGAAGCAAATAGCGACACTGTTCGCAGACGTTGCTACGCCGATCTGGCCCGGAACGCCAACCTCAGCACGCGGGCATAGTTTTCGATCGCAAGCTTGCGGATGCGGGCGTCGCCAAACTTTCGCTGTTCGAGTAAATGCACGACGCGTCGCACATCGCTGTAGTTGGCGAGGGCGGGGCTGGCGATGCCGTTCATGTCAGTGCCGAACGCGACATGATCTTCGCCGAACCAGTCGGCCAGCTCCGCGAAGCGATCGGCGTAGGATTCCACTGTCTTGCCGACATCGGCGCTGAGTGCCCACAGGCCGATTACGCCACCATGTTCCGTGATCGCCTTGGCTACGCCATATGGCAATTGCCGCGCATGCCACGGCAACGATGACCACTGCCATTGCAGCCACCGGCTTCGTTGCACCGAACTGTGCGACCACACCATTGGCACCTTGGAAACGGCAAGCGCCTGCCTGACGACGGCCTCACTGCAATGCGCCAGATCGACCAGAATTCCGAGCCGGTTGCATTCGAGCACGACTTGTTTGCCGAACTCCGTCAGCCCGTTGTGCTGCGGCTTCTCGGTCTGCATGTCGCCAATCTGGTTCCTGATGAAATGGACCAGCTGGACGTGCCTGATGCCAAGATCATAGGCGACCCGAAGCTGGCTCAGATCGCCGTCCACGAAACCCGCGCCCTCGACCGAAAGCACGACATGGGGATCACCGCCAAGCGCGCGGTCGATATCCTCCGGTGTCTTGACAATCTTTAATTTCTGCTCGGCAATGTGCCTTTGCACGCGCCCCATTTCAGCCTTGAACCAGCCAGCTGCCTCGCCGGCTTTCGGTTCGCCCTTCTGCTTGAAGCCGCCTCCCGTCGGGCGCAGCCATGGCACGTCCGCAACCAAGGACCAGGACACCAGCGTCGCGTTTCCGGCCGCCATGTTGCGCGCCAGCGGGTGAGACGAGGCCGGCTTTCGGCCGAAGAAAAACAGGTGGAAGTGCATGTCGCCGATATAAATCGGATCGCGGGCAACGGCTTTGCCGGCAAGGCCGAACGGCGACGCCAGGGCCGCAACAACGAAACGCCGCCGATCCATGCAGTTGCCTGCCCCCTTCGTGCCCGCAGCCCTACTCGATCACGATCGTCGCCACGTAGTCCATGGTGCGGTTGACGTTGTCCGGCGGCAGCAGCGCGTTGATGAGGAACGACGTCGGCGAGTAGTTCTCCGGGATCGCGCGGATGTAGGCCTTGCTGATCACGCGCGCCTTGAGGCTCTGGAGTACGCCGGCGCCGGCACCGCGGTAGTAGTTCTCCAGGGGTTCGAACTTCGGCGCCATCGCTTCCGAGATTGTCTTATGACCCGGCGACAGCTTCGCCAAGCTGCCCGGGTTGGCGACGAACACGCGCTCGAGCATTTTCGTCCGTTCCGCCGCTGGCAGCTTCAAGGCATCGATCACCAGCAACGGACCATCGGCCAATCCCGCATAGGAGTTGCGGCTGCGGCTGAACACAAAATCGCCGGTTGCGGCCATCGGTTTCATGGGTTCGTGCACGCAAGCGGGCATGCCGCCGGCCTTGAATGCGTCACCTGACTTGGCCGGGTCGCAGTCCCTGAGCGAAAGCAGCGACCACGCGAACTCGGAGCAAAACATGTCGATCGTGCCGGCTGGATTTTGGCCCAACGCCACCTGGCCGAGCCGCTGCACGAAGTCGACCGGCTTGCCAGGGCGGTATTTCGGGGCGTTGTAGTCCTGATTGAAGCTGATCTGGCTCGGGTAGACGCGCTTGGCATTAGTGCTGATGCGGGTTGCCCAGGCGAGCAGATTGGCACGCTGCGCATCGCTCAGGCCTCGCGGCCGGATCACGTGCAGATAATCCAGCGTTCCGTAATGCTCTCCGGTCAGGTCGCCGCGCATGCGCGCGCCCAGGTATTCCTCGTTGAGCGGGTTGTCGAGGTTATGCACCAAGCCGTCCTTGACGTACGCCACGCCGGTGTGACTGACCCCCATCTGGATGTTGGTGTAGGCGCCGGCGCCGCCCCATTCGGTTCTAAAGGTCAGCAGGAGATCACCGGTCTGAATGAGACCGCTTTTTGCCAGCCGTTGGGCCATGCCGGCACGCTTTGTTACAATCAGACGCAGGCCCAGGTCGGCGGCCGAGCCCTTAGCATCGGGGTGCTTGAAGTCGATCAATAGGTCGGTGGTATTGACGTTGATGGGGGCGGCACTGCGCGCGCTGGCGGGCAGCGCGAAAAACACCGGGATGTTGAGCTTTCGCGCCATCCGTTCGTTCGCCTTCTCACTGAAGGTGAACTCCTTCGACTGCGCAGGCGACGCACTGAAGGCGAGACCGGCCGCTAGGGCCAGTGCGGCGAACCGAAGCAGCTTCATGGTTCTTGACATGGACAGGACGCTCCAGATTCAAAGCCTGCGGCTATCATCGAACGGACCAGCCGGTGTTGCAACAGCGTTCCAGACACACAACGGCAGACATTCTATTCTGCACCATAACAATTGCGGTAAGTGTCAGCGCCGCAGAATCTCGCCGAAGGAGCCGCTACATTGATACGGATAAATTCTATTCTGGCAAAACCGGGCGCTTCGTTATTGGCGGGCCTGGCTCTGACGCTGGCAATTCTGGTGCTATGGCTTGCGCTCGCGGGCGCCGACCGGCTGGGCTTTGTGTCGTTTCTGATCCGCTGGGTGCACGTGTCGACCGCCATGCTCTGGGTCGGCATGATATGGTTTGTCAACTTCATTCAGTTCGCGGCAGTGCGCGATGCCGACGATGCAGGCCGCGCGACTTTGCACAAGCTGATCGTGCCGCGCGTTACGCTGACCATGCGGCATATGTCGCATGTCGTGCTCGCTAGCGGCGTTCTCTTGCTGATTACGAGCGGCTACATGCTCGACCGACTGATGTTCTCGTCCGCCGTCTATATCCCGCCTGTGCGCAATGCGTTGCTGTGGGCAGGCGCACTGGCCGGCATCGCCATGTGGGCCCTGCTGCACTTCAGGATCTGGCCCAATCTGCGGATCGTTCTGGGCGACGCTGCCGCCGATGCGAAGGCCAAGGCCCGTGCCCAGGTGCTCACCTATGCGCGGGTCAACCTCGTTCTGGCGGTACCCGTCACTTTTGTCATGGTGGCAGCGGCGCATCTTTATTGACGTGGCGATCGAGCCGCACAACGACAAACCGTCCGCCGCCGATGTCATGGGTATCGCCGCGCGCGCGCATGAACGGGATCGCTACCTGGCGGCGCTGCTTGCCCCGCGGGATGTGCGCGATGATTTGATTGCGCTGGCAGCCTTCGCCGGCGAAATCGGTCGCATCCCAGCGTTTGTCAACGAGCCGATGATGGGGCGCGTGCGGATGCAATGGTGGCGCGAGCGCATCGAAGACGGCAGCAGTGGCGGGCATCCGATCGCCGCGGCCGTGATCGCTACGGTAAACCGATATCGATTGCCGAAAGCAACGTTGATCAACCTCATCGATGCCCATGAAAAAACGCTCGACGATGTGCCTTTCGCGGATGACGCGACATTCGAGGGATACCTGCAGGCGACGCACGGCACACTATTCGAATTCGACCAGCTGGTGCGTGGTCTGCCGCCTGCCCCGCGCCTGATTGCCGCCGCTGCCGCGGCCTATGGCATCGCCCGTCACCTGATCGAGCTGCCGGCGACCCTGGCTCAGGGGCGCGTGCTGTTGCCGGTGAACCGGCTTCAACTCGCGGGAATGTCCGTCGAGGAACTGCGGGAAGGCATTATCAACAGGTGTTCCATCGCACCGATTCTCAACGGTCTTGCAGCAGATGCACGCGGCCAACTTGCGGTCGTTCGTGCCGGTCAAAGGCATCTGGACCGGAAGCAGCGGCGAAGTTTCTTGCCCGTTGCCCTCGTTGAGCCCTATTTGCGGCTATTGGAGCGTCATGGGCTGCGGAATCGCGAAGCGGTCGATCTCGGGCCGCTGACGCGTATCGTGCGGTTGTGGTCGGCGCATTGGACCGGGCGGCTGTAGTTGGTGCCGTTCGTCGATTCATTTCGAATGGGTTGTGATGACAAGAGACCAATGGATCCGGGCGCGTCGTTTGGCTGCCGCGATGTTGGCAGCGAGTTCATGCGCGACTATCGCACCCTTGGCGTCGGCAGCGGAGCCGGCAATTGCATGGCGCGTGGAGAATTCCTTCCGGTTTTTCGCCGATCCGGCCGATACCGAAATGCACCGCGCGACGTACATGGATCTAAGCGAAGACGAACGGCGCTCGCCCATCCTGGCGGCCGAACGTGCGCTTAGCCGCCGGCATTCGGACGGTTGGGCCAGCACGATCGTCGGCAAGACCTGCTGGGACGTCAAGAGCAACCGCCACACCTGTTCGAGTAGCGAAGCCTATGTCAATCCGGCCAGTCATGCGGTCGTTCTGGAAATGCGCGAGATCGAGGATGCGTCCTCCGTGGAGTGCACTTGGCTGACGACGCCGCTGGGAAGCCGCCAAACGCGCGGCAAGGCCATCACAAAGCTCTGCAGCGAACCCTTGACCCTGGATGTGCCTTATCCGGGCGGCGCCACGATCACGGTCGAGGTCGGCGGCCTGCGAGTGGCGGAGACACCTGTCAGGGTCACCGACCTTCTCGTCGTCGGCCTGGGGGATAGTTTTGGCTCCGGCGAGGGCAACCCGGACATCCCAGTCAGGTTCTCACGCGACCGCGCGGCGGACTACGGCGATACGAAAAAAGACAACGCACTTGCCGGATATCCCGCCCGTGTCGGCAGCTGGAACCAGATTGGCGATGCCAAGTTCATCGAGGAGAACGCGCGCTGGATCGACCAGGCATGCCATCGCTCGCTCTATTCGCATCAGTTGCGGGCAGCCCTGCAGTTGAGCTTCGAGGATCCGCACCGGTCTGTCACATTCGTCGGCGCAGCATGCTCGGGCGCGGAAGTCACAACCGGGCTGTTCCTGCGCTACAGAGGCAACGAATGGGTGCCTAACCCGCCCGAGCTTTCGCAGATTTCTGCGGTTGCCGAAGCCCAGTGCGGGAGCAAGCAGGCCAAGCCGCACGATTTGCCGGAGGCTTATCATATCGGCGGCAAGATCCCCGACCTGCAGGGCGGTCTCGTGCTGCGCAAATGCGAGCCGGAGCAATCGCGAAGGATTGACCTGCTATTTGTTTCGATTGGCGGCAACGACATCGGCTTCTCGCGCCTTGTCGCCAACGCGGTTCTTGCAGATCAGACGTTGTTGAAGAAGCTGGGTGGTTGGTTTGGGCACGCGCATGGGGCTGACCAGGCAGGCGGGCAACTGGCCCAGCTCGACGACCGATACAAGTCACTCAATCGCGCCGTGCACAACATCCTGCATCTGCCGTGGGACGAAAGCGATCGGGTGGTCCTGACCGCCTATCCCGGCCTTGCCATCCTCGAAGACGGCCGGAGCATATGTCCTGACGGGCGCGCCGGGCTCGACGTCGTCGCCGACTTTCAGTTGAGCGCCGCGAAGGCCCGTGAGGGCAGCGGCGTTGCCGAGAAGCTCAACAGCATTATGCGCGCGAGCGCGAAGAGCCACGGCTGGACGTTCGCCGAGGCGCATCGCCGCAGCTTTCTCGGTCGCGGTATTTGCGCCGGCTACAGCGCCAATGCGTTGTCGTCAGCCGACGATCTGCGCCTGCCGCGCAAGGTCGGCGATACCTGGGAGCCCTATAACCCGGCCGACTATCAGCCCTACGCCTCGCGGCAGCGCTGGTTCCGAACGCCCAACGATGCGTTCCTGACCGGCAACTTCCACGTCTCCGCATCGCTCGCGCAGAAAGTTCTCAAGCTGCAAAGCTTTTCTTGGTTTCAGTTGCTGCT
>JBGTIU010000018.1:0-47505 GCA_041745515.1 Hyphomicrobiaceae bacterium
GCCTGCGCTTCCTGGGCAGCGGCAAAAACGACGTGACTGGGCTCCAGATCGGGGCCGGCGACAAGTGCTGTCGACTTGTCGGCGAGGCTTGCCAGCACGTACCCTCGCGGATCGGAGGCGACACGTTGCAGGTCACCCGGCTTGGGACCCAGTCCGAAGCGACGCAAGGCGGTGACGGCATCGTTGGGCGGCATGGCTTGAGCCTCAGCCATAGGTTCTGCGTGGCCTTTTCCGACGGCACACTGTCGCACCGCGCAGAGCAAGCCGGTCGCCTAATTATACGCATCGGCGCATTAGTGCCGGCTTAACGACACGGTGAACTGCTATCCGTCGGATCTGTCGCGCCTTATTATCATCACTCTGGCCCGCGACTGCGGCTACAGCATGACCTGCGGTGTCGGTCGCGCCGTCGACAGCCGATCTGACAGCGTGAGATCGATTGGTGTTTGAAGCCAATCAGTTATCCAGCACCTCGGCCAATTTACTGTCCAGCAGGCTGATCTGGTCGAGGTAGGCTCCCTCGATGCACAGCACGTCGCGGCCACAAGTATCGCGAAAACTCAAGAAGCGTCGCTGCTCGCTCCGCAGTTGCAACCGTTCCCGATACTCATAGTGTTGCCACAGGCGGCCATAGCTGTGCGCCATGCGATCGTCGAGTGCGCTGAGGTTGGCATGGTTGCAGATGGTCCGCTGGGCAGCGTTGCTGGCTTGTCCGCAAGAAAAGTCCGTTGCGGATGCGGGAACAGCAGCCAAGCCGACAGATGCCGCGATGGCAAATCCAAACCCTGTCATTACCTTGGCCTTCATCGAAGTGGTCTTCATGGCGCGCCTCCCATAGCAAACACATTGAGCGATGGGAGAACGATGACCGCTGGTAGCCGGAAAGTTGAGGCGAGCGGTCGGCAACAGGCGGAGGGTTGATGCAAACGACCCGCATTGACGATTGCGGGGTTTCAGCAAATACCGATACTTTGCGACAACAGCCGATGGTCTTTGATTCTGCACGATCAGATCTTTCGAGGGAGAGCATGTCCGTTTCCGAGCGCAATCCGGCGGTGGCTCGCATCTCAAAAGCCATGATCGAGAAAAAAATCACCCAAGCCGAGCTGGCAGATGCTGCCGACTGCCATGAAAAGACAGTACAGAACCTCATGAACGGCCGTGCAGTGCGCGATCAGACGTTATTCGACGTCTGCATGGTGCTGGGTCTCGACTTCGACGAGGTTAAACAGGCCTGGAACGGAACCATCGGCGGCTCCGTCACGGAACGGCACGAGCCCGGCAAGCCGGGTATCGGCACCGACGTCGCGCCACTTTACATGGGGGCCTACAATCGCCTCGCCGTCGATCACTACATCGGCGGCTATCTGACACTCAGACCGGCATTCTCCGTCCCCGACATGATCGTGGCTTATCGCACCGAGATCACCTGGGATGACGGCTGGCCGAGCCTTTTGTTCGAAGAGCAGAACCGTCCCGACGCGCCGTTCTCTCATCGCGGCCGCCTCTACATACCGGCGTCCTCGATGTACATCCACCTTGTGTCGCTGACCAAGGGGGCGATGCGCATGGTGGTCGTCTCTCAGCAAGACCAGGCCGGCCAAATGCGCGGGTTGATCACGACGCTGAACAAGAACCGCGCAAACTACATGCCGGTTGCCGCGCCCATCATCTATTGCAAGCAGCATGATTTTTCGAGGGTGGCATTCGGCGAAATCTCCATCGGTCATGCGGCGCATGCCGGCTATCGGCGGTTGCTGGACGAGACCGTCGAACAGGGTTATGCGCGGCTGGTGGGATAAACACTCCTTCCAGGCATCTGGCGCCCCGTGACGCGCCGTGCAAAAAGCTGCTCACGTCGGTTTTGGGATATCGGAATCACTGTCTCTGCGACATACCGTTTGTCGGCAATCCGCGCGCGGTGGCCGGCTCCTCGAAGAGGTGTCGGCGCGCGCCAACAAGAGGCCTTCCATGCAATCGACCGAAATGCTGCGCGCCTTGCGCGCACGCAAACCCGACCACAGCCTGACCCAGTCGTTCTACCAGGGCGACGGCGTGCACCAGCTCGACCTGGAGACGATCTTCTACCGTGACTGGATCTTCGCAGGGCACGACTGCGAGATCGTCAATCCAGGCGACTATTTCACCATGCAGATCGGCGACTACCCGATCATCGTCGCGCGCGACCTGAAGGGACGCATTCGCGCGCATCACAACTCCTGCCGGCATCGCGGTTTCAAGGTCTGCGATGCAGCCAAGGGCAACGTAAAACGCCGGTTCGTGTGCCCCTATCACCAATGGTCCTACGAACTCGACGGCGCGCTGGCACGGACCCGCGGCATGGGCAAGGAATTCGATTCATCGACGCACGGTCTGAAACCGGTGCATGCGGAAAGCGTCGAGGGTTGGATCTTCGTCTGCGTCGCGCACGATGCGCCGGACTTTGCGAAATTCCGTGCAATGGTGCAGCCCTACCTCGCGCCTTACGACCTCACCAACACCAAGGTCGCCCACGAGTATTCGATCATCGAGAAGGGCAATTGGAAACTGGTGATGGAGAACAATCGCGAGTGCTACCACTGCGTCGGCTCCCACCCCGAACTATGCCGCACTTTTCCTGATACGCCATTGCATGCCGATGGGGGATCGCCCGACGCCGAGACGATCGGCAAATTCGTGGCCCATTGGGAGGAGCGTGGGCTGCCGGGCCGCTACCGAATAGCCGACGATGCCCAGTATCGCGTGATGCGGCTGCCGTTCCTCGACGATGCGCGCTCGATGACCATGACCGGGCAGCCGGCCGTCGCCAAACGCCTGGGCCGCGCGCCGGAGACCGACAATTGTGGCGACGTGCTGCTGTTTCACTATCCCTCGAGCTGGAACCACATCACCGCCGACCACGCGATCAGTTTCCGCCTGCTGCCGTTGAGCGCCACCGAAACGCAATTGACGACAAAGTGGCTGGTTCACAAGGACGCGGTCGAGGGACGCGACTATGACCTCAAGGCACTGACCGAGGTGTGGACCGCCACCAATGCCCAGGATACGGCGCTGGTCGAGCGCAACGCAGCTGGTATTCGCTCGCCTGCGTACGAGCCGGGCCCCTACTCGCCGGTCCACGAGTCTGGCGTCAGCCAATTCGTCGACTGGTACTGCGGTACGGTCGAGAAACGGCTCATAGGCGAACAGAACCGCCTGCGCGCCGCGGAATAGGGACCAGCAATTGCAGCTCCGGGCCGCCCGCCTCGATCGTCAGCGGGGTACATCCAAAGCTGTCTCCGTCCACCTGGACCGGCACGCTGGACGCCGTGACATGCAATGTCTGGAAGTCGACGACTTGAACCGCCGAAGAGCCTGAGCCCGTCAGCTTACCCTTGGCCAGCGCCCCGAGACGCAACGCGAGCTCGGCGGGGGTATCCGCGCGGATCAGGATTGCCTTCAACCCCGGCGTGAAAATCGATGTCTCACGCGTCAGCACGAAATGCCCCGCGTAGTGCTGCACGTTGGTGACGATGAGCCAGTTGGCCGAATAGCCTTGACTGTCGATCGTGATGGAGAGCTTGTCGGGCGCTCGCCACCACGACCGAAGGAGCGGGCCGGCGTAGGCTGCACGGCCAAATCGCCGCTTCCAACGTTGATCGAGCAAGTCGATAGTTCGGCCATCGAAGCCGACACCCGCCATCAGGTAGAACGGTTGCCCATTCGCGAGACCCGCTTTGACCTGCGCAACCTTGCCGTGGACCAAAGTTTCGGCGATGCGGTCCGGATCGAAATTCAACCCGATCTCCCGAGCAAGCACATTGCCGGTTCCGAGTGGGATGAGACCAAGCGGTCGACCAAAACCGGCTATCGCGGTCGCGGCCTGTCGTACCGTGCCGTCGCCGCCTGCCGCTACAACGACATCGTGATCGGCACACCCATCGCGGATCGTGGCGAATGCGGTCTCCGCATTCCGCAGCTCGACCAGAGTTACTTGCAACCGCGCAGCCCGCAAGCGAGCCAGCACGGCAGCGAACAGTTGCCGTCTGGGACTACCGGCAGTCGGGTTGACAACTATGAGAAAGCGCCGCATCAGCGCCGATTAGTGTGCTTCCAGAAAAGTTGGAAGTGGAATTTCGCTTGCGGCCACCACAAGCTTGCAAGGCTATTCCGCTCCGGCGGTCAGCTTCGGCATTGATGCCCTGGCCAAGAGCTGAACGGCCTTCTGCACCTTTTCGAAGGCCCGAACTTCGATCTGCCGGATGCGCTCCCGGGACACGTTGAACTCCGCGGACAGGTCTTCGAGTGTTATCGGATCTTCAGACAAACGGCGGGCCTCGAAAATCCGCCGTTCGCGATCGTTCAGCGTCGCCATGGCCTTCAAGAGGTATGACCGGCGTTGCGTCTGTTCTTCCACTTCGGCGAAACGCTCAGCCTGATCAGGACTGTCGTCGACCAGCCAATCCTGCCACTCGCCGCCACCCTCGGCGTCCGCGCGGACTGGTGCGTTCAAGGAAGAATCACCGCCAAGGCGGCGATTCATCGAGATCACATCGACTTCGGGTACGCCCAGTTTGGTGGCGATAGCCTTCACGTGCTCCGGCTTGAGATCGCCCTCTTCGAGCGCTTGCAACTGCCCCTTGGCGCGCCGCAGATTGAAGAACAGCTTCTTCTGCGCGGCGGTGGTGCCCATCTTTACAAGGCTCCACGAGCGCAGGATGTATTCCTGGATCGAAGCTCGAATCCACCACATGGCATACGTTGCGAGACGAAACCCCTTGTCGGGCTCAAAACGCTTCACCGCCTGCATCAAGCCGACGTTACCTTCCGAGATCACTTCTCCGATTGGGAGGCCGTAGCCGCGATAACCCATGGCGATACGTGCCACCAGCCGCAGATGAGACGTCACCAGTTTCTCGGCGGCGTCCTGGTCGGCATGCTCGCGCCAGCGCTTGGCCAGCATAAATTCCTCGTTCGGTTCCAACATGGGAAACCGACGGATCTCGTTGAGGTAACGGGCAAGGCCGACCGAACCACCCGCCACCGATGGAAGAGCTCTGGTTGCCATTTCATTTCAATCCGATTCACCAGTGAGATGAACCGAACTGCTCCTCTGTTATCGAATTTTTCGAACTGTGATGATTAAGCTTGGTGTAAGCGTGGTTGCATCCTGAACGTCGATCCGATCGTTTTGATCCCTTCAGCTCGGCAGATTCATTATTCCAGGTCCCCGCCGTTCTTGTGTCTTGTTCTATAGATCAGTATTTACGATCTTTGCGCTTGCAATTCAAGGCCGCTCTGTCAATGCACGGCGCAATTTGATCAGATCCTTGGGCCAATCCTGTTCGAATCTCATGCGGTGATTCGTCACCGGATGAACGAATCCAAGCGCTGCCGCATGCAAGGCCTGCCGACCGAGCAAATCAAGCGCGGAAACGGCCGCCTCGGATAGTTTTGAACGGCTGGCATTGAACCCGCCGCCATAAACCACGTCGCCCATCAGGGGATGGCCGACGTGAGCCATGTGCACGCGAATTTGATGCGTCCGCCCGGTTTCGAGTTGTACGCGCAGCACGCTGGCGACGGCCTTGATCTCACGGTTGTCGAAGCTTTCAACGACATCATAGTGGGTAACAGCATGGCGACCCTTTGCGGGTCGCACTACGGCCATGCGGGTTCTGTTGGTCGGGCTGCGACCAAGACTGGCATCTACCGTATCGCGGCGTCGCAACGGGCAGCCCCATACAATCGCTGCGTATTCCCGCTCCAGGCGTCCGTCCAGTCCGTGACTTGCGAACTGTTCGGACAATCCGGCATGCGCCCGATCGGATTTCGCAACGACCAGTAGCCCGGAAGTATCCTTGTCAAGACGATGCACGATGCCCGGACGCTTGACGCCGCCAATTCCGGACAAACTGGCGCCGCAGTGCGCTATCAGCGCATTGACCAGCGTGCCGGAAACATTGCCGTTGCCCGGATGAACGACCAGGCCGGCAGGCTTGTTGATCACGATCAGATCCGCGTCCTCATATAGAATCTCAAGCGGGATCAACTCTCCTCTAGGCGATGCCTCAACCGCCTCCGGCACATCGAGGACCAGCCGATCACCGACCTTGATCCTGGTGCTAGGGTCACGCATCGGTCCCTGCGGCCCCGTTACCGCTCCGTTCTTGATCAGTGCCTGCAGGCGTACGCGGCTCATTTCCGGCACGTGGTAAGTGAGCACCTTGTCAACACGCTGACCGGCATCAGCTGCAACGGCCTCTATCTCAATGCGCTTTGATGTTGCGACGCCGGTTTTGCAGACGTCATCGCCAACTGCTGGAAGCGGATCGATCATGTGACGGCGCCAGACAACCTCGGACCATACTTGCAGAAGTGCTCCGGCGAGTGATACTCCGCTGCATGACCAGCACCAAGTCCGCATCGCACCATGAAGAAAACGTTCCGGGTTCCTCGTTCCTGCAATCGGTTCGCCTGAGCGAACGGCACGTGCGAATGCTGCGGGTGGCCGTAATCGTCATGGGAGTTTTGATCGTCGGCGGATTGATCACGGTCATTGCGCGCATTGGGTATCTGGTTACGCGTTCCGGGCCTTCCGTCCAGGTGCAGTCCGAGGCGCTTGCACCAGACGTCCGAGCGGCACTGCCCGCCGGCGCCCAAATCCGCCAGATTGCGCTCGACGGCAACAGGCTTGCTATTCACTACGACACTCCGGCGGGTTCGGGAATTGCGATACTGGACGTCGGTTCTGGGCGCAGTCTAAGCCGGATCATGATTGTGCCTGAGCCACCGCGCTAGCGTTGCCAAGTTGCATCAACGGCTTTCTTGGCTCGCTAGATCGCAGGAATCATTGGCTAATTGTCACACGAATCACGTACTGTCCTGTTGTAGACAAGTACGGATGCTATCACTGACCGGGCGGGAGTCTTCTTCCGGTTATTTGGAGTGCGCGTCAGAGCCGTGGGCCGATAAGCCTTGATGCATCTGAACGTCATCAAAGTAAGTGCATACACTTTGACCCCATTGGACGCGAGGCGGATCTGGACAGGACCGCCGATTGTAGCGGCCAATCGTAAGCAACACGCGGACTTCGCGCGTTCCCGTCCTAGACAGCGGTACCTCCGCACATCATCAGCCAGTCGAATCTCCGGCACGCCAGCGCCTTTGCGCAACTTGTTTCTGCGTCGGGCAATGGCGAAATGCGTGGCAGATGGCGTTCGTCTGGCGCGTGATTTAACCGGACAGCCGCTTAACACCCAAGTTGGAGAGGCCCATGCAGAAGTGCCTTCATCAACAGTTCGTAACGAACCGCCTTCGTTTTCGGCACAAGAATTTCGCGCGGATTCGGACTTTTCTCAAGGATGTTCTGCTTTGGCGCCACAAACACACGCATCCTCCAAGTATGGCTTGACTGAGTAGGGAGCCGGGTGAGCGGTGCGACGCGCGAACCGGCCACAACAAACAAAAGCCGACCCAACGTGAAGGGTCGGCTTCTTTACCGTCGAAAAGGCGGCACTAGCGATCACATTGGCAGCCGAGCAATCTGGTTCGAAAAATAATTCTCGACCGCGGTGGTGATCGAGTTCGACACCTTGTCTCGCCACTCGTTGGACCTCAGATTGGCCGCATCCTGGGGATTGGTAACATAAGCGAGCTCTATCAGCACTGCTGGCACCCTGGCGGTCATCAGCACGCGGAATGCGGCGGAGCGGTCCGGGTTGTCATGCAGATTCGTGCTGGCCCCCATGTAATCAATCACCGAGCGCGCAAACACACTGGTCCGGTCCTTGTTGACCTCGACTTCGCGTTGAGCAAATTCCGCAAGGATTCCTTTGACCGCGCTTGCGTCACCCTCGAGTTTCTTCACGGCCGCCACTTCCGAAGCCGATAGCAGGTTGGCGGACACATCGCCTTTGGCGGACCGCCGCAAGTCCTTGGCTACTTCCGGACGCAGCGAATAGATCGTCGCACCGCGTGCGTGCGCCCCGGCATAGTCGGCATGCACGGCGATGAACAGCGCCGCATTGTTGTTCTCGCCAAAGTCGCGGCGCGCATCGAGCTCGACAAAGGTGTCAGTCTCCCGCGTCATGAGAACCTTGTAACGACCGGTTGCGTTGAGCTTGTCTCTCAGCACCTTGGAGAACGCGAGCACAACGTCTTTTTCGATCGTGCCGAACTTCGATGCGCCGGAATCCTGCCCACCGTGGCCCGGGTCAATTACAATGACCGGCTTGAATGCTTTTTGCGCCTTGATATCCGGTCTGACCGCCGGTCTGGGCAGTGGCGGCTGAACACCTACCGCTCCGAGAGAAGCAACGGCGATCGTTGTCTTCATTGGTTTGCGAACTTGTCCCTTCAGCGACGCATCGACTGGCACGATATCCAGCACAAGACGGTGGCCCTTGCCGTCTTTGCCCTTTTCGACGGCAGCTTTCTCCACCACTACCGGCGTCGTCACGGAGATCACGACGCGCGTCTTGCCCGGAGCGCTCAAGCCCCCGACGAATGATTTGACAAGACCGACAGCTTCGGCGGACTGAGCAGGCAACTGCATCCGAACGTCCGGCAGGTCAACGATGACGCGATTAGGGTTCGAGAGCGAGAACACCTGGAAATCGGTCAGTTTTTCGAGACCAATGACAAAGCGGGTGCGCGCGGTATCACCCAGTACGGCGTCCTGCTCGACTGCAGGTGAAGGGGGAGCGGGTACCTTGGCGGTCGGCCTCACCGCGACAACCGGGACCGGAACGGCGGGCAACTTCGCGACACTCACGGCCGTCGCTGTCTGCGCGTGCCCGGCGCCCACCGGGGCCAGGCACAGCGCCAGAGCGATTGCGGACATGCGCGCTGCAGAACAATGGCCTGCGCGCGGCAACGCAACGAAACTCATAAACTAGACCCCCGTCTACGCATACAAACACGAGGCTTGCCGGATGCCCGAAGAAGATGGCGAATTGCGGTTCGCCTCAAGGTATTGTTATGGAATGAGCATGGTTAGCGCTGAGTTAACGACCGCCGCCGCTAAATTGAAATCTGCCCGATCGACATGCCGCCGCAGACGTACATGACCTGACCCGTCGTGTAAGCCGCGCGATCGTCGAGGAAATAGGCGCACGCATGCGCGACCTCGGCCGGCTGACCCACGCGCATCATCGGCATTAGACTGAGAAACGCGGTCAACTGCGGCGATCCCTTTGGATAGTTGGCTTGAAACATCTCGGTCTCGATAGGGCCCGGCGCGATACAGTTCGAGGTAATGCCGTACCGGGCATTCTCCAGTGCAGTCGTCCGTGTAAGCGACAGGATCGCCGCCTTAGTCGCCCCATAAATGCCGCGCCCCTCCTTGCCCATTCCGGCGCGCGAGCCGATGTTGACGATGCGCCCGAACTTGGCCGCCCTCATGCCCGGCAGCACCGCCTGAATCGCGAGCACCGGCGCACGAACATTCAAGTTCATCATCGTGTCGTAATCTTCGCTCGACGTCGTGCTCAGGTCGGATACTTTGGCGACCCCCGCGTTGTTGACCAGGCGCAGCACCTTGTGCCGCCCGACGACCTCGGTCAACGCCTGGGCAGCGGCTTTTGTGTCGGCCAGATCAACAGCTACAAACTCGCCGGCGAAGTCCATCGGCTTGGTGCGCGACATGCCGATTACGAGATGGCCTTTCGCGATCAGGTCCGTCGCGATGGCCGCACCGATGCCGCGGCTGATGCCGGTCACAAGCGTCACGGGTTTGGTCATGGCGTCGTGCGACCTTCTCCTGGACGATCTGCTGCAGCCTTGGGCGCTTGGAACGCCTTGGCCCTTTTGATCGGCCAAGGCGCTTCATGGATTAAGCCTTTGCCGGCGGAATTGTCACGATCTCCATCGACACAGGGAAATAGCGATAGCCCTCGCCCTGCTTGCCCAGATGACCGTAGCCGGGCCACGGGAAATGATACGCGAGCAGCGGAACCTTCTGCGACGCCAGCATGTCGAACACCTTGAGCCGCGATGCCACCGCCTGCTTGGCATCGCTATCATAGGCGAACTCGGTCCTGGGCTTTTCGGTCAGCAGGATCTGATGGTGCGTGGTGTCGCCAGTGAACGCCAGCGTCTTGGCACCGGACTTGATGATGAAAATCGTATGGCCGACGGTGTGGCCAGGCGCACTCATTGCTTGGACGCCCGACAACACGTCTTTGCCGTCCTCGACGAACTTGATGCGATCCTTGTAAGGCAACAGGTTCTGTCGTGCGTGAGCCACGAACGCCTTTGACGCATTGTCCGCCAGCTTTTTTTCGTCGGTCCAGAAATCGTAGTCGGCCTTGCTGATGTGGACCGTCGCATTAGGGAAAAGACGTTTGCCGTTGGAGGTTGCCAAGCCGCCGATGTGGTCGATATGCGCGTGCGTGCAAACGACGTCGTCGATTGAAGCCGGATTGATGCCGCTTTCCTTCAAACTGGCCAACAGCCGGCCTGTCGTGCCGCCGAACATTTTGCTGGTACCCATGCCGGTGTCGAACAGCACCAGTCGCGACCCGGTATTGAGCACCAGACAATTCTGTTCGAGAACGATCTTGTCGGTGGGCAGGAAGTTGTCAGTCAACGCCTTGCCAATCTCGTCCTTCGTCATGCCCTTCATCGTGGCTGACGGCTCACCCAGCGGCAGTGGCCCATCCGAAATCACCGTCGCCTGGAAGTCGCCGACCGGAAACCGGTAGTAGTAGGGCGCCTGCGATTTCAACAACGGAGCCTTGGCCTCGGCCTGCGACATGCGTAAGCCTAGACCACCTGCGCCGGCAGTCGCCGCGGCGCCCAGCAAAGTCGCGCGTCGCGAAAGTTTGAACTCGGACATTGATTTTCTCCTCGCATCGAGGTTGCAGCAAAGCCGCGGGATGCGACTTGTCGGCCTCCGACAGTAGAAGCACATCAAGGCCTTTTTCAATGGGCAGAAAGTCGGACGTTCTGCGGTTCCGGCATTCCTGAGCAACTCTAACGCTGGCACTTTTCCGCTAGGCAGGAAGGCAAACGGCTCCTAGGCTCCACTCCAGCTTGGCACGAGACCAAGCATCGTTGACGTTGGCTTCGGCTTTCTCGGGAGGAAGCAATTCATGGAACGCAGAACAGTCTTAAAGGGTTTGGGCCTGTCGGTCGCGACTACGCTGGCGTCACCGGCGGTTTTGCGCGCGCAGGCAGCGGTCACGCTGAACGGCGCGGTGCAGTTCAACGACGATCATGCCTTCACCAAAGCGCTCATCAAGTTCGAAGAGCTGGTGAAGCAGTACTATGGCAAGCCCGTAAACTTCACGCTTCATAAGAACTCCGCCCTCGGACTCGAGAAGCAGTATTTCGAGTACATGTCGCAGGGCAAGGCCGTCGACTACGGCATCGTTTCGCCAGCTCACATGTCGACGTTCTCGAAAGCAGCGCCGTTCATCGATGCGCCGTTCCTGTTCCGCGACCTCGCGCACTGGAACAAGGTGCTCGATGCCGATCTGCTGAAGCCGGTCGCGGACGAGATTGCCACCAAGGCCGAAGTCATGCTGATCGGCTACGCCGGCGGCGGCACGCGCAACATCTTCATCAACAAGCCGATGGGCAGTCTCGCAGACATCAAGGGCCTGAAGGTGCGCGTCCAGGGCGCGCCGATCTGGTCCAAGACGTTTGCAGCGGCGGGCATGTCGCCAACAGTGATCGCTTACAACGAAGTCTACAATGCCATCCAGAACGGAGTGATCGGCGCAGGCGAGAACGAAGCGGCCGGCGTCGAGCAGATGAAGTTCTTCGAGGTAGCGCCGAACCTTGCCATGACGCAGCACGCCATCACTATTCGGCCCATCTGTTTCTCGGCCAAGACGTTCAAGGCTCTGCCGGCGGACCTGCAGGCGGCCGTCCTAAAGGCCGGCAAGGAGGCGGGCGCCTACGGCCGGCAGATCGAAAGCAGCGAGGACGAGCAAAAGCTCGTGGCCATGGAGAAGGCCGGCAAGCTGAAGCGCATCCCCTTCCAAGGCCGCGATGAGATGAAGAAGCTCGTTGATCCAGTTATGGAGGCTTACGCCAAGGAAATCGGCGCAGACGATATTTACAAGAAGATCAACGCGCTCTGATTTCACCTTGTTTGCCTGCCCGCTGTTGGCGACAGCAGCGGGCAGGTCGCGCGGAGCGGTTCGGGGAAAACAATGACTGCCACACCGGAAGCGCAGCCCGGCTTATGGCGCCGGCTGACGAGCGGTTATGCCAAACTGCTCGAGCTAATGCTCGCAGCGTGTGTCGGCATCCTGATTTTTCCCGTCACCTTGCAGATCATCTCGCGCTACACCGCGCTCATCCCTTCCTACATCTGGACCGAGGAGATGGCGCGCTTCCTGTTTGTGTGGACGATCATGATTGGCGCCATGCTGGGCGTCCGGGAAGCGCAACATTTCGAAGTCGACGTGTGGCCGGAACTGTCGCGACGGGCGGAAGCTGCGGTACGCATTGTTGCTCGCCTCGGCATACTGGCTTTCGCACTGGTGTTCGTGTGGGCCGGCATCGAGTTCACGCGCTTCGCCTGGCACCGTACGTCGGAGCTGGCTGACCTGCCGCTTTGGCTGATCCATGTTGCATGGCCCGTCGCCGGTTTCACCTGGATTGCATTTGCAGGCGAACAGATTGTCGATGAGATGCGCGTTCTGCTCGGGGGCAAGGCGCAATGACGGGCAATGTTCTCTCTACCGGACAGGCCGCGCTGGTTCTGTTCGGCACGTTCGCCGCGCTGCTCGCATTGCGAATCCCCGTTGCCTTCGCTCTTGGCCTCGCCTGTCTGCCGATCCTGCTCATCGAGCCTCGACTGTCGATGATGATGCTCGCGCAGGAAACCTTCAACGCCTACAACTCGTTCATCCTGCTGGCAGTGCCGTTTTTCCTGCTGACCGCCAACCTGATGAGTATTGGTGGCATTACCGATCGCCTGGTTACGCTGTCGAAGGCGCTGGTCGGGCATTGGCCGGGGTCGCTCGCGCAGATCAATGTGGTGCTGTCGGTCTTCTTTGCCGGCATTTCTGGCTCCTCTACGGCGGACGCTGCGAGCCAATCAAAGATCTTCATCGATGCGCAGACGAAGGAGGGATATGATCTCTCGTTCTCGATCGCTATCACCGCGGTGTCCTCGGTGCTCGCGGTCGTCATCCCGCCGTCGATCCTCATGATCGTCTGGGGTGGGCTGATCTCGACCTCCATCGGCGCGATGTACCTGGCGGGCATCGTGCCGGGCCTGCTGATCGCCGGGGCGCAGATGCTGACCGTTCATCTCTACGCGGTCCGGCGCGGCTATCCGACTTATCCGAAATCAAGCTGGCGGGACATGCAGTGCGCGGTCTGGCATTCGTTGCCAGCACTCATGACGCCGTTCATCATCGTCGGCGGCATTCTGCTGGGTTGGTTCACCGCGACAGAATCCGCTTGCGCGGCCGTGCTCTACTCGATCGCGCTGTCGGCTTTGGTCTACCGCGAGATCGGTCGGAAAGAGCTATACAGGGCTCTGCTCGACACCGGACGGCTGGCCTCGGTTGCCCTGTTCTGCGTCGGCACAGCGAGCGCGTTTGGCTGGCTGCTTGCCTTCTATAAGATTCCCGAAGGGCTGCTCGCCAATGTGTCGACGTGGGGCATGGGGCCGATTGCAGCAGGCTTCTTCATCGCTTTCTGTTTTCTCGTCGTCGGGTGCTTCCTCGATGCCATCCCCGCGATCATCATTGTCGGCACCGTGCTCGAGCCGCTCGCCAGGTCCGTCGATTTGCACCCAGTGCAATTTGCCATTGTCTCGATCGTATCGCTTGCTTTCGGGCTAGTAACGCCGCCATACGGATTATGCCTGATGATTGCCTGTTCGGTCGCCGGTGTCCGGCTGCGCTATGCTGTCAAGGACACGGTGATCATGCTGATTCCGATGCTACTCGTGCTGGCTGCCCTGATCATCTGGCCGAGCGTGTCGCTGTTCCTGCCCCGTCTGCTCGTTCCGCATATGCTAAAATAAGACAGCAGTCGCGGTCCCTCATCGGAGGAGTGCCATGCAAACACTGATGATTAACACCCTATCCGAAACGCTTGGCGCGGAGGTCATGGGCGCCAAGATCCGGCCGGATATGGTGGAAGCCGATTTCAAGACAATCGAGCGGGCGCTGCACGATCACCTGGTCGTCGTCATCCGCGATCAGGACATCAGCCCGCAAAATTTCGTTGCCTTCTCCAGGCGCTTCGGCAAGCCCGAGCCGCACGTCATCGATCAGTTTCATCACAAGGCCGACGCCAACATTCTCATTCTGTCGAACCGCAAGAATGAGAAGGGCGAGAACATTGGGCTGGCCGACGGTGGCACATATTTCCACACGGACTATTCGTACCTTGCCGTCCCGGCCCGGTGCACGATGCTGCACGCCATCGAGATCCCGGGCGGCGATGCCGGTACGACATTCGCCAACCAGCGTCAGTCGTACGAGGACCTCGACGAGGCGATGAAAACCCGCATCGACGGACTCGTATGCCGACACCAATACGGCAATCGCGACAACCTCGACGAAACGAGCCGAACCGTGGCCTCCCCGCTCAGCGGCGCGCAGAAAGCCCGGCTCGACTGGGTGCGGCATCCACTCGTGCGCCGACACCCGCATACAGGGCGCAAATCGATCTATGCCGTATCGGGCTCGTCGTTCGGCATCGAAGACATGGATGAGCGGCAAGGCATCGCTTTGCTCGATCAACTTAAGGCGCACACCACACAGCCAAAATACTGTTATACGCCGACCTACAGACCCGGCGATATCGTGATTTGGGACAACTGTGCGTTGCTGCATTCCGCGCCGCTGATCGATCAGTCGCGGCCACGCACGCTGTGGCGGATCACCGTCAAGGAGGCTGCAGCTACGATCTAGATTGCGTTTCCAACCGTTGATATGACTGTCACGCGATAGAGAAAGAGCCGCCATATGCCCAAGATCGAAGTCCGCAGGCTCTCCGACGCCCTTGGTGCGGAAATCATTGGTGCCCATGTCGCGGCTGACATGACTGATGCCGACTTCAAGACGATCGAGAACGCCTTGCACGATCATCTGGTTGTCGTTATCCGCGGGCAGGACAGCAGCCCCCTCGACTACGTCGCTTTCTCGAAGCGCTTCGGCAAGCCGGAGCCGCACGGCATCGGCCAGTTCCACCACGAGGCCAGCCCAGACATCGTGATCCTGTCAAACCGCAGGAACGAGCAAGGCGGCAATATCGGCCTCGCCAACGTCGGTGCCTATTTCCACTCGGACTATAGCTATCTGGCGGTGCCGTCGCGATGCACGATGCTCTATGCGATCGAGATGCCGGGCGGCGAGTCAGGCACCACGTTTGCCAACCAGCGCAAAGCCTATGACGAGCTTATCGAGGCAACCAGGCAACGTATCGATCAGTTGGTTTGCCGTCATCGTTATGGCAACCGCGACTTGGCGGAGGAAGTCGTTCGCGCCGCCGCATCGAAACTCGGCGGTGCTCACAGTCAAAAAGAAGCGCTGGATTGGGTACGTCATCCCCTCGTCCGCAGCCATCCTCACACCGGCGCCAGGTCGCTTTATGCTGTTTCCGGCACATCTTTCGGGATCGAGGGAATGGACGATCACGCGGGACTGGCACTGCTCAATGAACTGAGAACCCACTCGACGCAGCCGAAGTACTGCTACCGGCCGACCTATCGGCCGGGCGACATCGTCATCTGGGACAACTGCTCGCTGCTGCATTCAGCACCGCTGGTCGATCCAAGCCAACCCCGCACACTGTGGCGGATCACCGTAAAGGAAACCGCCGCCACCATGTAGGCAGGCGGTATCGCGATCTGTCACACGGTTGAAATAAGACTCCTGTTTGTTCCCAAGGAGCAGTCAGGGGAACGGATGTGGTACCGGCACCGGCAAGCGGTCACTATCGAACGCTTTTATAAGAACTACTTTGCATGGCAGGCGTTCGCACGCCGTTACGACCCGGCCCCAGGCGGTGCCGTGCCCCCCTATCTAGAGCTGCGGAACTTCGAAACCGTGCGCGCCAATGCTGGCCGCGTCCACGTTCGCCAGATCTCCTTCACCGCACACTTGCGGGCGCAACCCGACGCAAGTCTCGATCGCTATGTGCTGCTCGACGCCCAGGACTGGATGTCAGACGCCGACCTAACTGAGTTGTGGATGCAAATTACACGTACGGCAAAACCCGGCGCGCGCGTCATCTTTCGTACGGCCGCCGAGGCAACGCTGCTGCCGGGCCGCATCGGCGAACCGATCTTGCGGCTGTGGCACTACGAGGCTGAGCGTTCGAGACAATGGACTGCCCGCGACCGCTCGGCGATCTATGGCGGCTTCCATCTCTACGTTAAGAGCAGACCCGCGTCATGAGTACCGCCACGACGTCAGCCGCAAAGCAGATGGACCGCATCTATCGCTACCAGCGCTTCGTCTACGATGCGTCGCGCCGGCATTTTCTGTTGGGCCGGGATACGCTCGTTTCTGGGCTTCTCCCACCCGATGGCGGGACTGTGGTCGAGGCCGGCTGCGGCACCGCCCGAAACCTCATCGAAATCGCTCGTGCCTACCCGACCGCAAAGCTCTACGGATTCGACATCTCTGCCGCAATGCTGGCAACCGCCCGGCAGAAGATCGCCGCGGCTGATTTGAGTAAAAGAATCACGATCGCGGAGGGCGACGCCACCAACTTCAACCTGCAGCAACTGTTCGCGATCCCTTCCGCCGATCGAATCCTGGTGTCGTATGCGCTGTCGATGATCCGGCCATGGCGCGATGTCGTGGCCTGTGCGAGCCGGCAGTTGGCGGAGCGAGGCTCGCTGCATATCGTTGATTTCGGACGGCTCGAAGGACTTCCTCGGTTGGCTAAGTCCGCGCTCTATGGGTGGCTCGCCAGGTTCTCGGTCCACCCCAGCACTGACCTCGAGCGCGACTTGCGCGTCGCAGCTACCACACATGGGCTCGACGCCTACATCGCTCACCCGTTCCGCGGCTATGCGACCTACGCCGTGCTGAAGCGTCATTGAACAACACATCTCGGTGGGACGTCGGCGATTGGATGTGATACGCAGCGCTGCTCAGACTCACATTCTAAGAGCCGGAAATGTTGCCAGACGGCTTCGCCTCAGTGCCAGCGGGCAAGATCGCCACGATTGTAACGTCGCTGCAGATGCTTGCGCCGCCAGCTCCGGAACGACGGCACTGCGCGGTCTCTGAAAACCTTCGGTTGATCCGAATGCCGCGGCCTAGTCTGGAATGGTACCGCGCACTCTACCGCAAGATCGGCGAAGACTGGCTTTGGTTCTCGCGACTGCGCATGTCCGACTTGGCACTTGCCGAAATCATTCATCACCCGGCGGTCGAGATCAGCACTTTGCAGATCGATGGACAGGACGCCGGCATCCTGGAACTCGATTTCCGCGAGCTTGGACAATGCGAAATTGCATTCTTTGGCGTTGCCGCGGACCAGATCGGTCAGGGTCTCGGGCGCTTCCTGATGAGCGAAGCAATTCGAATCTCTTGGGCCCGACCGATCGAGCGGCTTTGGGTTCACACCTGCACCCTCGATCACCCCAAAGCGATGGCGTTTTACCGAAAATGCGGCTTTCACCCTTATCGGCAGCAGGTCGAGATTGCAGACGATCCGCGCCTGACCGGTGAAGCTGCACGCACCGCAGCCAGACATGTGCCGATTTTCGAATGACCTATTCCGCTGCCTGGGCGTAGCTTTTGGCATATTCAATCAGTGCATCGTCGGTGACCGGCTCAATTGGTGTGAAATCCTGGTGCGCAATCCATTCGGGCCGCGTTGGCTTGCGAATGTGGTTCGAGACGGCGTTGAGCGTCAGATAGACGATCTTGCGGCTGTACGGCGTGATATTGCCGGACGATCCGTGCACCAGGTTGCCATGGAACATCAACACGCCGCCAGGCTTGCCGGTCGGCACCACGATGCCGCCGTCCGCGCATAGCTTTTCGACCGTCGCATTGTCGAGCGTCCACAATGGATAGCTTGTCGTGCCCTTGTCGTGGCCCGCCGCCAACACCCCCTGCTTGTGGCTTTTGGGGATGATCATCAGCGGGCCGTTGAATGTGAAGACTTCGTCCAGGAAAACGGAGATGTTCATCGCCTTTGGTTCGGGCATGCCGTCGTCGCGTGCCCAGGTGCCGTAGTCCTGATGCCATTGCCAGACGTCACCGTCGAACTTCGCCTTCGCGTTGATCTTGAACTGATGCATATAGAGCTGTTCGCCGAACAACTGCTCGACGGGCTTTATCAGGCGCGGATGGGCGCCCAGCAATCTGAAAGCCTCGTTGTAGGTGTGAGCGGCAAATGCCGTTCGCGGGGCGCCGGACTTCTCGCGCCAGATTTGCGGACGATCTAGCTTGTAGATGGCATCGGCTTCGGCTCGAAGTGCCGCGACCTCGGCCGGGGAGAAGCAATCCGGCATGAACAGATAGCCGTCGTCCTCGAACTGCTTGATCTGATTGGGGGTGAGCTTCATGGCGCCTCTCCTCCGATTTCCTGGGTTCGCGTTACGAAGCTACGTCTGAGCCGATCCTTTCGCAAGGCCGTCCGGTGCGGATCACCGCTATGGGAACGTAACCGCCTCGATCCGGTTGCCGTCGGGATCGCGAACAAACGCCCCGAAATAGCTCGTCGTTGCTCCTCGCCTCGATCCCGGCGGGCCATCATCGCGGCCTCCGCGCAACAAAGCCGCGCAGTGAAATGCTTCGACAGCGGCAATGTCGGGGGCCCGCAGGCATGCGTGCGCGCCCGTGTCATCGGGGATCGGCCTCATATCAGGCCGCGCGTTCAGCCAGAATTCCGGATACTTCTTGCCGAACCCGACCGTGTGGGATCGCTCGACAAGGCGCGCAAGGCCGAGCGGCTGCAGCACCGCCTCATAGAAGCCGGCACTGCGCTCCAGATCCGAAACGGCGATCGAGATGTGGTCAATCATATGTGCCGCTCCGCTCGAACCGATCAATGCCTGCATCACCAGCAGACGGGCAGCGCCGCGCTCGTTAAAGATAGACAGTCGTGCTGCGATCCGCGAAGATTCCAGTAAACATGTCATGGACTAGGAGCGAGGTGTCAAACATGGCCGCCCCTGCAGCATCGCGCGCGCTGTCGCGCTTCACCGTCCTTGATCTTACTCGTGCCCGCTCCGGACCGACAGCGGCGCGACAGCTCGCCGACTGGGGGGCCAACGTCATCAAAATCGAGTTGCCCGACAACGGCGAAGATCAGGATGGTCTTGGGGGTGCCCGCAATGGACCCGATTTCCAGAACCTGCATCGCAACAAGCGCGGCATGACGCTTAACCTGAAAGCGCCGGAGGGCAGAGCCGTGTTCCATCGGCTGGCGGCAACAGCCGACGTTATCATCGAAAACTTCCGACCCGACGTGAAGACGCGCCTGGGCATCGACTACAAAACTCTGGCCAAAGCCAATCCACGGTTGGTCTACGGCAGCATCTCCGGCTTCGGACAGACGGGGCCTTACGCCACACGACCCGGATTCGATCAGATCGCGCAGGGGATGGGCGGGCTGATGTCGATCACCGGGCTACCGGGCCAGGGACCCGTGCGCGTTGGCATTCCGATTGCTGACCTGACGTCGGGGCTGTTTCTCGCCAACGGAATTTTGACGGCGCTGCTCGATCGTGAGGTGACAGGGCAGGGCCAATGGGTGCAGACATCGCTGCTCCAAGCGCAGATCTTTATGCTGGACTTCCAAGCCTCACGCTGGATCAACAACGGCGAAGTGCCAAAGCAGGCCGGCAACAACCACCCGACCAGCATCCCGACCGGCGTGTTCAAGACCGCCGACGGGCACATCAACATCGCCGCTTCCGGGCAGCACATCTGGACCAGGCTGATAGAGACCATTGATGCCGGCGACCTGCTCGACAACCCGGACTATGCGACCGGAGCGACCCGATCGAAACATCGCGATGCTCTTAATGCAGCGCTGGAGCGATCCCTTTCCAAGAGGTCAACTGCGGACTGGGTAACAGCGCTCAATGCAGCGGGCGTTCCGTGTGGTCCGATCTATGCCATAGACGAGGTTTTTTCGGACCCCCAGGTAAAACATCTGGGAATCGTCGAAACCATCGAGCGCGACAATGGCCGGCCGCTCCAAGTTGTCGGCCAGCCGGTGCAATTGTCGCGCACCCCGAGCCGGGCGATCGCCGTTCCGCCTGAACGGGGGCAACACAACGCCGAGATACTTAAGGAATTCGGCTATGCCAGCGCGGAGATCGCGAACCTGCTGCACAAGGGCGTGATCTGAGAACCGCAACAGTCGAGCTGCTGGCAAAAGAGTGCCTCGTCACCTATCTATCAGTGAACAAGTATCAATGTCAGGCCGGAGCATCACCAACCGGAATCGTGGAATCCTACCAACATGTGGCCATTCACTCGCCCGGCTGTCGTGCCTGTGCTCCGATTTTCCGGCGCGATCGGTCTGGTCACTCCGTTTCGGGCCGGGCTGTCGCTCGCCACCGCCGCTGCACAGATCGAAAAGGCATTCACGCTCTCCAAGCTGCCCGCGGTCGCCATTGCGATCAACTCGCCGGGCGGGTCGCCGGTACAATCGAGCTTGATTTTCAACCGCGTTCGGCAACTTGCAGATGAGCACAAGAAACGCGTTTACGTATTCTGCGAGGACGTGGCGGCCTCTGGGGGCTACTACCTCGCCATCGCCGGCGATGAAATCTACGCTGACCCATCGTCGATTGTGGGTTCGATTGGCGTCATCTCGTCTGGTTTCGGCTTCGACAAAGCGATCGAACGGCTCGGCATCGACCGCCGCGTCTACACCTCGGGCCTGAACAAAGGCTCGCTGGACCCATTCAAACCCGAGAAGCACGACGACATCGCTCGGCTGAAGGCGTTGCAACGCGACGTGCACGATGTGTTTATCGGCGTGGTCAAGGACCGACGCGCGGCACGACTCAAAGCCCCCGACGGCGAATTGTTTTCCGGTGCTTTCTGGTCAGGGCCGAAGGCGCTGGAACTCGGATTGATCGACGGTATCGCCGACATGCGCACGAAAATGCGCGAGTTGTTCGGCGACAAGGTTCGACTGAGAGTGATAGCCCCGTCGAGTGGCGGATTGCTCGGCCGTTTGCGCCGAGTACCAAGTATCGGGGCAGCTCGGACAGCCGGACTGCGCGATTTGCCGGCTGCGCTGGCCGATAACCTGATGTCGGCGATAGAAGAACGCGCATTATGGTCGCGGTACGGATTGTGAGGTCGGGGGAAGGGGGATGCCGCAACTCATTGTATTGACCGTAATCGGTGCTGGCGCCGTCGCCGGTTACAGGTGGCTGTCGAGACAGATGCGGGCAACGGCACTGGCCGACGAACAATCGCGTCGCGCGACGGAGCAGGCAACTCTTCGACCAAAGGATCTTGGCCAACTGGAATGGGACGCTGAGAACGGCGTTTACAGGCCGCGTGATCGCCTGGTCTGAAAGCGCGCGCTTGCCGAAACGGCAGTCGACCTGTTGATCGGTTGGCACATGGCCCTATAGTCCCAGGCACAATTTGCCTGGGACACGGGTTGCCATGCCAAGAGCCGCTACATCGAAAGCTGATCCCGCCGCGACAAGCGGGTTGCGCCCGACGGTCGCATTTCAGGATCTGATCCTGACACTGCAGCAATTCTGGGCAGTGCAAGGCTGCGTCATTCTGCAACCCTACGACATGGAAGTCGGCGCCGGCACGTTCCATCCGGCAACGACCTTGCGCGCACTCGGCCCGAAACCCTGGAATGCGGCTTTCGTACAGCCCTCGCGACGCCCGAAGGATGGCCGCTATGGCGAGAACCCGAACCGGCTGCAGCACTATTACCAGTTCCAGGTGATCATGAAGCCGTCACCACTCGACCTGCAGGGTCTCTATCTCAATAGCCTTGCCGCGATCGGCCTTGATCCGCTGCGTCATGACATCCGCTTCGTCGAGGATGATTGGGAGAGCCCAACGCTCGGCGCATGGGGCCTCGGGTGGGAGGTGTGGTGCGACGGTATGGAGGTGTCGCAGTTCACCTACTTCCAGCAGGTCGGCGGCTACGACTGCAATCCGGTTTCCGGCGAACTGACCTACGGCCTTGAGCGGCTCGCCATGTACGTGCAGGGTGTCGACCGGGTCTACGACTTGTCGTTCAATGGCCGCGAGGACGCCCGCCGTTTGAGCTATGGCGACGTGTTCCTGCAGGCCGAACAGGAATATTCGCGGCACAACTTCGAGCATGCCGACACCGACCTGCTGCTGCAGCATTTCAAGGATGCCGAGGCCGAGTGTAAGGCGCTGCTCGAAAAGGGCCAGCGCGATGGCCATCACGACATGGCGCTGCCGGCCTACGATCAGTGCATCAAGGCATCGCACCGCTTCAACCTGTTGGACGCCCGCGGCGTAATCTCGGTGACCGAGCGGCAGAGTTATATCCTGCGGGTGCGCGAGCTTGCCAAGGCTTGCTGCAAGGCGTGGCTGCAAACGGAGGGCGGCAAAGCATGACCAGCTACATTCCCACACTGCTCGGCTGCCTCGTCATTGGCCTGCCCGCCCTCCTGATTGCCTGGATTGCGTTCCGCCGCGAGCGCAAGCTGTTCCTGTTCGCAGTCGCACTGATCGTCGTGGGGCTGGGCTACCTCGCCACCACACCGACGCCGGAGGGCATCGCCAAAGTCGTGCTGGGCAGGCAGATTTAGCGATCCCGATTCGAAAGACCGTGGCATGTCTGAACTACTCCTGGAACTGTTTTCCGAAGAAATTCCCGCTCGGATGCAGGCCCGCGCCGCCGCCGATCTTGGGCGTCTGGTCGCGGATGGCTTGAAAGCGCAGGGCCTGATCATCGGCGCCGCCCGCACGTTTGCGACACCACGGCGCCTGACCCTCGTCATTGACGGCGTGCCGGCAGGTTCCGCTGCGTCGCGCGAAGAAAAGAAAGGGCCGCGCGCCGGCGCGCCGGACGCCGCGATCCAGGGTTTTCTCAAGAGCGCCGGCATTTCGTCGCTCGATCAAGCAACGCTGGTGAAAGACGCCAAGAAGGGCGATTTCTATGTCGCTGTCATCGAGAAGCCTGGCCGCGCGTCGGCCGAGATCATCGCAAGCGTCGTCACCGAGACAATCCAGAAATTTCCGTGGCCGAAGTCGATGCGGTGGGGATCAGGCACTTTGCTATGGGTGCGGCCGCTGCAATCGATCCTGTGTCTGCTTGGGGGCAACGTTGTGCCATTCGAGATTGGTGGATTGACGAGCTGCGATACGACGGAGGGTCACCGGTTCCTGTCGCCGGGTCGGTTCAAGGTGCGCGATTTCGCAGACTACCAGAAGAAACTTGCCGCAGTTCATGTCGTGCTTGATGCTGCTGCTCGGGTCAATCTGATTGAAAGCCAGGCCCGGGAACTCGCCAACGCCAATCGCCTCGAACTGGTCGAGGACGAGGGCCTGCTTGCCGAAAATGCCGGGCTGACGGAATGGCCTACGGCGCTGATGGGCAGCTTCGACGAAGCGTTTCTGTCGGTGCCGCCAGAATGCCTGACGACCGCCATGCGTGCGCATCAGAAATGCTTCTCGTTGAAGGACGCCAAGACCGGCCGCCTCGCCAACCGCTTCCTGGCAGTTGCCAACCTCAAGCCTAAGGACGACGGCAAGGCGATCATTCGCGGCAACGAAAAGGTGATCGCGGCGCGCCTGTCCGACGCAAAGTTCTTCTGGGAACAGGATTTAAAACGCCGGCTGGAGCCGATGCATTTCGAGCTCAAGGGTGTCACCTTCCATGACATGCTCGGCTCTCAGTGGGACCGGATGGAGCGCATGACAGAGCTGGCCCGCCGGATCGCAGGCGCGGTCGATGCGGAGCCCGACCTGGCGGGTCGCGCGGCGCAGTTGTGCAAGGCCGATCTCGTTTCGGGCATGGTCGGCGAGTTCCCCGAGTTGCAGGGGTTGATGGGTCGCTACCTCGCCGAAGCCGAGCATATGGACGCCCGGATCGCACGCGCCATCGAGCTTCACTACAAGCCGAAGGGACCGACCGATACGGTACCGAAGGGAGAAGACGGCGATGCCGTCGCGATTGCTGTTGCGCTCGCCGACAAACTCGACACGCTGGTGGGATTCTGGGCGATCAACGAAAAGCCGACGGGGTCGGGCGATCCGTATCAGCTTCGACGGGCGGCTTTGGGCGTGATCCGCATCGCGGTCGAGAATGATTTGCGGGTAAGTCTTGTCCCCAAGATGCAAGAACATCTGATGCGACTGCAAAGCGCATTTGAGGGCACCAGTCTACAAATTGAAGCCAGTGTCGGCCAGAAATTATTCAACGCGCAGCCGGTATACGGCGAAGTCTTAGACCTCCTTGTTTTCTTCGCCGACCGGCTCAAGGTCTACCTGCGCGATCAGGGCGCGCGGCACGATTTGATCGATGCGGTGTTCTCGCTCGGCGGCCAGGACGACCTCGCGCTCATTGTTAAGCGCGTGAATGCACTCGGCGATTTCCTCAAGACCGACGACGGCGCGAACCTGCTCGCCGGCGTCAAGCGGGCGACCAACATCCTCGGCATCGAGGAGAAGAAGGACAAAGTGAGCCATGCCGGAACTTACGATTTGAAGCTGCTGAAGGAACGCGAGGAGCTGGCGCTTGCAGCGGCGATCGAGAGCGTCAAGCAGGATACGACCGCCGCCATCAACGTCGAGAACTTCGGCGGCGCCATGCGCGCACTCGCTGAGTTGCGCGCACCCGTCGATGCATTCTTCGAGAAGGTCACCGTCAACGACAAGGACCCACCGACCCGTCTCAACCGCCTCAAGCTGTTGTCCGAGATCCGAGCCACGACGCTGCAGGTCGCTGACTTTTCGAAGATTGCAGGATGACGCCAAACCTCTTCGTCTACGGCACTCTGATGTCGACGGCTGCGAGCAAGCTCGGTCGGGGTATGCGTGCCCGCCTCCAGCAGGAGGCCAGATTGATTGGCGCGGCCATGATCCAGGGACGGTTGTACGATCTCGGGCGCTATCCGGTTCTCGTGGCAAGCGATGGCGCAGCCGATGTCGTCCATGGCGAGGTTTACGCGATTGCGGACCCGTCCGCGACATTGTCGTGGCTCGATGACTACGAGGGGATCCCAGCGTCCGACGAGTTTCAGCGGATCGAAAGCAAGGTGCGGCTCGTGTCACACGACGAACTCGTCACCTGGGTCTACCGGTACCAAGGCTCGGTAATTGTTCTGCCGCGCATCGCCAGCGGCCGTTGGCAAGCGAAAGGCTGACAAAACTATTCCGCTCGCGCTTCGACCGCGCCCAGCCCCTCGATCTCGAACACCATGTGATCGCCGGCTTTGATCGGCAGCGTTGCGATGATGCTGCCGGTAATCACCACCATCCCAGGCTGCAAAGGTCGGCCGCGCTCGATCGCGAGGTTGGCCACCCAGGCCAGCGCACCCATCGGGTTGTCGGTAAGCCCCGTGTGGGAAATTTTGCCGTTGATGGTCAAAGTGCCGGCAATCCCATTCAGCTCGCGATGGGGCTCAACCTGCTGCGGATCGCCGATTACGATGCCGGCGTTCCACGCATTATCGGCAATCAACGACAACGCATTGGTCAGCTTATAGTCGGCGTTGCGGTCCTCGATCAGCTCGAAGGCCGGCATCGCGTCACCCACTGCCGAACGTACCGTCTGCGCCGTGTAGGGCTCCGCGCCACCCGGCAGGGCAGCAGCCAGCTGCACGCTCAACTCGCACTCGACCATAAGATGCATGTGATCGGCGAGCTTGAGTTTCGCAGGTGAAACGTGGATACGATTGCCGAAGATCATGCCGCCGCAGGGATGATCGATGCCCATCAATTCCTGCATCACCCTGGTCGTGGTCGCAATCTTCAGGCCAGCAACGGGCCCGTGCACCCGCGACCACCGCTTAGCCAGTGCCTCCTGCGCCGCATACGCTTCGCCCAGTGTTCGAGGCGCTAAGTCGGCGGTCAGGTTCTCATATGCAGCCTGCGACGCATGCGCTTCGGCGATAAAGCGCGCGGCAGCATCCGCATCGAACGGTGGCATCATCGTTGCGCACTCCTTCACGCCGGTTTGGTCTCGGCGAAGGCCGGCACCGCACTAACAAACTGATCCAGCCAGCGCACCAGCTTCGGGTGCTTGACCCGCCATTTGCCTTCGTGCCTGAAATCGAGATAGCCAAGCGCACAGGCGATCGTCAGATGGCCATAGTCGGGTCCGACGCCCCACAGCGGCGGATTTGTCTCGAGATGGTCGAGTGCATCATCGATCTTGGCCTGCTGCCGGTCGATCCAAGCCGCGACCCATTTATCCTCGGGCCGAAACCGTCTTTCGTAGACGAGCAGCAACGCCGCATCGAGCACACCGTCGCCGAGGGCTCCAAGTGTCAGCGTATTGAAGCGCTCCGCTCCGCTCGCCGGAAACAGTTTTGGGCTTGGCTTCAGGCTGTCCAGGTACTCGCAGATAACGTGGCTATCATAAAGTTGCGTGCCGTTAGGCAGAATTAACACGGGGATCTTCGACAACGGATTCTCTTTCCTCAACGCTTTGTTGTCCGGCGAATTCGTGTCCGTTTGCTCGATCTTGATCTGATCGAGCACACCCTTCATGCGGGCAGCGACTTTGACCTTGCGGCCATAAGGCGAAAGCGGGGAGGACAGCAGTTTCATCATCGACGAACTCCGGCATTGGGCGGCTGCGCGCGGCAGAAGGCTGCGTCCGGCTCATCGTGACGGGGACTGCGAGCCGCCGCAAGAGCAGATCGAAATTTTTCCGGGCTCCCGGCAAACTTCGAACGCGGTGCAAATTCGTCTTGCTGGCGGATCGCAATGGAAAGTTCTCTCGCAGACCAGCACAAATATGTACTACTGAGCACGCATGAAATTCTCAATCTTCTCCCTCGTCCGCAATGCCGTCAGCGGGCATGAAAGCTGGGGCCGGCAATGGCGTGCGCCTGAGCCAAAGCCAAGTTACGACGTTGTCATCGTCGGCGCAGGCGGACATGGGCTGGCGACCGCCTACTACCTTGCGCGCGAACACGGGATCGCCAACGTCGCTGTGCTCGAAAAGAGCTGGCTTGGCGGCGGCAATACCGGGCGCAACACCACCATCATCCGCTCGAACTACCTTTATGACGAGAGTGCTGCGCTCTACGACCATGCTCTCAAGCTGTGGGAGGGTCTGTCGGCAACGCTCAACTACAACGTGATGTTTTCGGCGCGCGGCGTGCTGATGCTCGCCCACAATCACCACGACGTCATCAGCTTCAGGCGGCACATCTATGCCAACCGCTTGAATGGCGTTGACAACGAATGGCTCAGCCCCGACCAGGTGAAGGCCTTCTGCCCGCCTCTCAACATGTCGAGATCGATCCGTTATCCGATCGTCGGTGGCGCACTGCAACGTCGCGGCGGCGTCGCTCGTCACGACGCGGTGGCCTGGGGATACGCAAGGGCCGCCGACGCACGAGGCGTCGACATTATCCAGAACTGCGAGGTCACCGGTTTCCGGCGGGATGCCAATGGCGCGATAGCCGGTGTTGAAACGTCACGCGGCATGATCGCCACGAAAAAAGTCGCCGTCGTCGCCGCTGGCCACAGCAGCGTCATCATGGCCATGGCCGGTCTGCGCGTGCCGCTCGAAAGCTTTCCACTGCAAGCACTGGTCTCCGAACCGGTGAAACCGATCTTCCCTTGCGTCGTCATGTCGAACACGATCCACGCCTACCTCTCGCAGTCCGACAAGGGTGAGCTGGTGATTGGCGCCGGCACTGACCAGTATGTTTCCTACAGTCAGCAGGGCGGACTGCACGTGACGATGCACACGCTCGAAGCCATCTGCGAACTCGTGCCGGAGTTTCGTCGCCTGCGCATGCTGCGCAACTGGGGCGGCATCGTCGATGTGACGCCGGATCGGTCGCCCATCATCGGCAAGACGCCGATTCAGGGACTGTACATCAATTGCGGTTGGGGCACCGGTGGATTCAAGGCAACGCCCGGGTCCGGCCATGTGTTTGCGCACACCATCGCACGCGATGCACCGCACACGATCAATGCGCCGTTCAGCCTCGACCGCTTCCGTACCGGCCGCCTGATCGACGAAGCCGCGGCAGCGGCTGTGGCACATTGAATAGGTTACCTCAGCTTGAGCGTCGCGAGGCCGGCCAGCGCCAGACAGACCGAGATGATCCAGAACCGCACAACAATTGTTGCCTCGGCCCATCCCTTCTGCTCGAAATGATGGTGCAGCGGGGCCATTCGGAATACTCGTTTCCCCGTCAACTTGAACGACGCGACTTGAATGATCACCGATAGGGCCTCCAGAACAAAAAGTCCGCCGACGATCGCCAGCACGATTTCATGTTTCGTCGCGACCGCAATGGCGCCAAGCGCGCCGCCCAAGGCGAGCGATCCCGTGTCGCCCATGAAGATCATGGCGGGTGGCGCATTGAACCACAGAAAGCCAAGCCCTGCTCCAATCAGGGCACCGCAAATGATTGCTAGCTCGCCGGTCCCGGCAATGTAGTGGATCTGTAGATAGCGCGCCCAATCGAAGCGCCCCGACACGTACGCGAAGACACCGAACGTGGCCGCCGCGATCATCACCGGCACGATCGCGAGACCGTCCAGCCCGTCGGTCAGATTGACCGCGTTTCCGGCGCCGGCAATGACGATCACACCGAACACGACGAAGAGCGGGCCTAGATCGAGCAGCATGTTCTTGAAGAACGGCACCGCCAATTTGCCGGAGAACTGGGCCAACGACAGTTTCATGATGGCGTAGGTGGCGGCGGCCGCGACCAGCAATTCAATTCCGAACCGAATGCGCGTGGAAAATCCATCGGTCGTGCTTTTCGTCACTTTCAAATAATCGTCGTAAAAGCCGATCGCACCATAGGCTAGCGTAACCCCCAGCACGGTCCACACGTACCAGTTCGACAAGTTGGCCCACAGCAGAGTCGACACCGTGACCCCACTGAGGATCATCAGGCCACCCATAGTCGGCGTGCCACGTTTCAACAGATGCGTTTTCGGGCCGTCATCGCGGATAGGCTGGCCTTTACCCTGCTTGAGGCGCAGCATGTCGATCATTGCCGGACCGAACAGGAACACGAACAGTGCCGCCGTCAACATCGAGCCGCCAGTGCGGAATGTGATGTAGCGAAACACGTTGAGCGCACCGACCTGGTCGCTGAAACTCGTCAGCTCATAGAGCATACGCCTTGATCTCCCCGCAGTCGGTCGCACCTGCCGCGCGTCACGCGCCGCCGCCAACTCGTCAAACGCCCTGTGCCTTCGCCTTCAAAATATCGATCAGCGGTGCCATGCGGCTGCCAAGAGAGCCCTTGACCATCACCACATCGCCCGATCGAACCATACTCGCCAGGGTCTGATTGAGACCCGTCGACGTCCGGGCCCATCCTCCCTGCCGATGTGCCGCTATGCGATCAAACAGATGCCGCATGTTCGCACCGCACGCAAACACAAGATCGACGCCCGCCAAATCAACCGCGTCTTTGAGGCCTTCATGCAGCAAGGCGGCAGTTGGTCCGAGTTCGAGCATATCTCCCATTACCGCGATGCGACGGGGAAACTTCCGCCGCGGTATGCTGCCGAGCAGTGCGAGCGCAGCCTGCATCGATGCCGGATTGGCGTTGTAGCTCTCGTCGATCAGTAACATCTCTCCGCCGTCGATCAGGCGAATTGTCAAGCGGGCGCCCCGACCCTCGGGTGCCGTGGCGGCGGCCAGGGCCGGCAATGCCGCCTCCAAATCAGCGTCTACCGCATGCAGAGCGGCGACCACCGCCAGCGAGTTCTGCACGATATGGCCGCCCGGCACTCCGAGCCTGTACGAAACGGTTCGGCCGCCGACCGCGACGGTGATCATGCTATCGTCGCTGCCGAGATCGGCCGAGACAAGACGGACATCCGCCTGTTGGCACGTCCCGAATGAAACAATCTGCGCGCGCGCAATCCGGCCGGCGGCCTGCAATCGCTCGAAATGGGGATTGTCACGATTGATGATCGCGACGCCACCCGGCAGCAAGCCGCTGAAAATCTCGGCCTTGGCATCGGCGATGCCTTCGATCGACGCGAAGTTGCCAAGATGCACCGGCTCGACCGTCGTGATGATTGCCAGATGCGGGCGAACGAACGCGCTTAGCCGGGCTACCTCGCCGGCGTGATTCATGCCGATCTCGTAGATGGCATAGTCGACGTCGGCGGCCGTACGTGCCAGAGTCAGCGGCACACCCCACTGGTTGTTATAGGACTTGACGGCCGCGTAGGTGCGGCCAACTCGAGCGAAGCAGCGGTTCAACATTTCTTTGGTGCCGGTCTTGCCGACGCTACCGGTGACCGCGATGACTTGGGCTTTGGGCGACAATCTGGCGCGAGCAGCAACCCCAACGCGTTCGAGGGCACGCATTGGGTCATCAACGCGCAACAGCGCGCCGTCGCCGGCTTGCCGCGTGTAGCCTTTCGAAACCACGGCCGCGACCGCTCCGCCGGCGAACGCTACCGGCACAAACTCGTGCCCATCGCGCACATCCTTCAGAGCAACGAACACATCGCCTGTTGCGATTGACCTCGTATCAATCGAAAACCCCGTGATGGCGTCGTCGATCCGACCATCCAAAGTTGCGTTGGTCGCGGCGATCAAGTCGGAAGCGGTCCACAGCGCCGGATCCATGGCGTGACGCACCGCCTCGTGATCGGAGAATGGTACGACGGTCTTGCCAATGATCTGGTCGGTCTCATGCCCCTTGCCCGCAACCAGCAAGACATCACCCGGCTCCATCATGGCGACTGCCGTCGAAATTGCTTGCCCTCGATCACCGATCTCGCGTGCGCCCTTCGCGCCTGCCAGCACCTCGGCACGGATCGCTGCCGCATCTTCGCTGCGCGGGTTGTCGTCAGTCACGATGACCACATCGGCTTGCCGGGTCGCGATCTCGCCCATGATCGGACGCTTGCCCTTATCCCGATCGCCGCCGCAGCCAAAGACGCAGATGAGCTTGCCCGAGGCAAAGGGGCGCAACGCATCGAGGGCGGCGGCCAGCGCCTCCGGCTTATGCGCGTAATCGACGAGAGCAAGGCCGCCTTTGTGCTCGGCCACGACCTCAAGCCGTCCCTTGACGCCGGTCAATTCCGACAGCGCCGCGAATACGGCATCCGGTTGCTCGTCAGTCGAGATAGCGAGCCCCGCGGCGAGCAGCGCGTTGGTCGCCTGATAATCGCCGATGAGATTGAGTCGAATAGAGTGGCGGCGTCCCTCGAACTCCACGGTGAGCGCTTGAGCGAAACCATCGGGCCGCAGATCGACAAGACGCAGGTCCTGTGCCATGCGACCGGTCGTGAAAAGCCTGATCCCGCGCGCTCGGACGGCCGCCGCAACCACCGGTGAACGCGCGTCGTCGGCGTGGACGACCGCAACGCCGCCGGCCGGCAACAGTGTGTCGAACAGGCGCAGTTTCGCGCCGAAGTAATCTTCGACGGTCGGATGATAGTCGAGATGATCGCGCCCTAGATTCGTGAACGCAGCCGCTCTGATCGTTACGCCATCGAGGCGTCTCTGGTCGAGCCCATGTGACGATGCCTCGACCGCCAGGTGCGTGACGCCCTCAGCCGTCAGATCGGCCAATATCGCGTGCAACGTTACGGGATCGGGAGTCGTCAGCGATCCGTAGACGCTGCCGTCGGGCTTGACGACACCGATCGTCCCAAGCGATGCGGAACAGCGGCCGAGCCGAGCAAAGAGCTGCCTCGTGAACTCCGCGACCGACGTCTTGCCATTGGTTCCAGTGACCGCGATTGTTATGGTCGGCTGCTTGGCGTAGAAGCGCGCCGCCAGCAGCGCCAACGCCCGGCGCGAGTCGACTGCGCGCACAACCGGCACCTCCAGCGATGGCAACGCTACACCCTCGCCGGCAAGAACAGCTGCTGCACCTTTTGCAATGGCCTCGCCAATGAACCGAGCGCCGTCGGACTGGGCTCCAGGTAAGGCCGCAAACAGCACGCCTGGCTGCACGGTACGACTATCCGCAGTTAAGCCGAGGATGAGCGTCTGCTCCGATCCATGCGGCAGCTGCGCGTCTTGGCCGACCAGCTGAGATAGCAGCATCAATTCTGTCCTGGTGGCCATCGTGGGCGGCCGGTTTCCGTTTTTTGTCGGCAACTCCACTGGCGTGGTGCCTGCCCGCTGCGACGGGACAACCCGTCTTATTTTGCACTGCGGAATGCGTCAAATTGTGTCTGAACCGAAGCAGGACTGACCCCGGTCAGGGGCGCAATGCGCGCGATCACCCGGGCAACGGTTGGCGCTGCATTGAGCCCAGCCGTGATCTGTCCGCCGCTTTCGATCGATGCTTGCGGGCGATGCAGCATCACCAGCACGACGTATTTCGGGCCGCTCGCGGGGAACATCGCCAGGAACGACGAGATCACCGCATCTTCTCGATACTGCCCGCCGATCGCGATCTCGGCGGTACCGGTCTTGCCGCCGACCTCGAAGCCGCTGACGTCGGCGCGCCGACCGGTGCCGTATGGTGCGGTCACGTTGCGGCGCATCAGCGCTGCCAGGGCTGCGCTGGTCTCGCCAGATATGACCCTGCTGCGTTGGTCGGGGGCTCGCCCACCTGTCAGCAGCAGGGTCGGCTCGACGGCGAACCCGCCGTTCAACAATGATGCTGCCGCCGAAACAAATCGCAACGGCGAAACAGCGAGGCCATGCCCAAAACTGATCGTTGCCGTCTCGATTTCTCCCCAGCGGGCCGGCAAGCTCGCTTTTGCGGTCGGGCCGGCTTCCGTCCGGGCCGGCTTCAAGAGGCCGATCCGGCTGAGAAAGGCCTGCTGCGACCGCGCGCCAGCTTTCAACGCCATCTGCGCGGCACCGACGTTCGAGGACAAAACAAACACTTCGCGCAACGTGAGCGGACGCCCAGCCGGATGCGGATCACGGATTTGATGACGCCCGATCCGCAAGGGAGCCCGCACATCGTAGACGGTGTCGAGCCTAGCCGCGCCTTGATCGAGCGCCTGCGCGATTGTGAACAGCTTGAAAATCGATCCCAACTCGTAGACGCCGGTTGCATTCTTATCGAGGCGCGTCGGATCCTGTGCTTGTTTCGGCCAAGCCGGATCGACCGCCGGCAGGGACGCGGCTGCGATGATCTCACCCGTCTGCGCGTCCATCACGATGCCGGCCGCCCCTTGGGCGGCATAGCGTGCCACCGCAGCGGTAAGCTCATCCTCGAGCCCGTGTTGCACGCCAAGGTCGAGCGACAATCGCACCGGTACCTTCGAGGAGGGCTTCGACCCCAGCACTGCCTCGACACCTTTCGTCTCATCGATGAATTTCTCGAGACCGGCAATACCGCGATTATCGACACTGACACCGCCGAGCAGATGTCCTGCCAAATGCCCCATCGGATAGGTCCGCCGGGGCTCGCGCCGGAATGCTAGTCCCGGCAGGCCAAGGTCGTGCACCCGCTGCGCTACGCGCGGCGACAGACCGCGCCTGATCCAGATGAACCGGCGGCTCTTGTCGGCGAGCGTCAAGCGCATCTGGGCCTGATCGATATCGGGAAAAATCTCGGCCAATTGTTCGGTGGCTTCATCGATATCGATAATGAGCGCGGGATCGGCGTAGAGCGATGGTGTGTCGAGATCGGTTGCCAACAAGCGGCCATTGCGATCGACGATATCGGGCCGCGCAAAGGCGCGCGCAATCGGCTCGTTCATGGAGATGCGGGCGCTAGCCTGGCCTTTGAACCCCAGCCAGACGAGTTGCAACGCCAAAGCCGAAAATGCGAGCGCGACGCAGAGCAGGACTGCAACAGTCCTGTTCTCGCTCGACACTTGCGCTGCGGTATGGCCGTTTGCCGATCGCATCAAGGCTGTTCCCGGACGCGGCGCGGCAGTTGGTCTTCAGCAACGAACTGTTGAGCGGTAGGTGGCACCAGCCCCATTGCTTGCGCCAACGGCGCGATTCGATCGGGACGCGATAGATGCGCGAGTTCGGCACGCGCCGCGGCTATGTCCGCTTCAACACGATCGAGCGTCCGATCCAACACCTGAACGCGCGCTTCCAGCCGCCCGGTCTCATAGCTGATCCAATAGAGCACCGCGGCCGACCCGATCGCCAGCGTCACTGCCCCCGCCGCCGCCCAACGCCGCATGCGAGCCTCCCGCCAAGTCTTGTGAACTTCACTCTTGCTCAGTCGGCCAGGCCACAGCTTCCGTGCGGATTGCCGCTCTCAACTTGGCCGAACGGGCACGAGGGTTGCGATCACATTCGTCATCATCAGGTACTAACGGACGCTGGTTAACGATTTGGAAACTCGGGCGCGCGGCGGGCTGCTTTTGCGGCTGGTGCCGCGATGGACTTGCCTCCCTGCCTGCGCGTTGCAACAGGAACCGTTTCACAAGGCGGTCTTCCAGCGAGTGGAATGTCACGATTGCCAGCCGACCGCCAGGCTTGAGGATGCGCTCGGCTGCGGCGAGCCCTCTGGCCAGCTCGCCAAGCTCATCGTTGACGGCGATGCGCAGGGCCTGGAAGCTTCGCGTCGCGGGGTGTCGTCCATCGGGTTTCTTCGGGCCGAGCACGCGGGAGATGACGTTCGCAAGATCGAGTGTGCGGGTGAAAAGCCGCTCGCTCCGCCGCTTGATGATGGCGGCCGCTATCGCACGCGACCTGCGCTCCTCGCCGTACTGGAAAAGGATATCGGCAAGAGCCGACTGCTCGCACGCGTTGACAAGATCGGCAGCGCTTCGTCCGGCGAGAGCACCCGTTTGCGACATGCGCATGTCGAGAGGTCCGTCGCGCTGAAACGAGAATCCGCGCTCCGGCTGATCGAGTTGCATGGAGGAAACGCCGAGATCGAGCACCACACCATCAACCAAGCTACCACGTTCAAGACGGTCGGCCGTCGCGTCCTCCATCCGACTGAAAGGCGCTTCGACGACGGTCAATCGATCTGGGAACAGTTGAACTACAGCTGCTGCTGCGGCGACCACAGTCGGATCGCGATCAAGCGCCAGAACGGAGCAATGCGCGGCATCGAGCAGCGCGCGAGAGTAGCCGCCCGCGCCGAACGTGCCGTCAATGTAACGTTCGCCTGGCTGCGGCTCCAGGCTCCGAATCACTTGCCTCAGCAGCACCGGCGTGTGCGGCGCCGGAGGCCGTCCCGCCTGGCTCTGCTGCTGCTCTGTCATCGCTTCTTGTCTCGATCGTCGCCGGATGGAGTATCGGATTGCCCGCCTCGTGCGAACAGCTTTCTGTGACTCTGGACTTTTTCGCGAGCGGTACTGCGCCGTTGTTCGAACCTTGTCGGCTCCCACATCTGAAACTTGTCGCCGAGCCCGACGAAGGTGACTTGTCCAGCGAGACCGGCGTGATTACGGAGCGCATCGGGGAGTGTGATGCGGCCGTCGCCGTCGACGTTGAGGACCTGGACATCGCCGTAGAGAGCGACGGAAAGTTCATCGCGTTCGTCCGAGTAATCCGGGAGGCCACGCAGCAGCCCATCGATTTTCTGTGCAAGTCTTTCGCCGCCGCCATCGAGAGCCGGAGCGTCGAGCGAGGGGTAGCAGTAGATACCGCCGGTGCCGCCCGCGCCAATGCCCGCAGCACCTTGTGAATAGCCGTCGCGCTCGAGCACGGCGCGGAACGGGGCTGGGATCGAGACGCGGCCTTTCGCGTCGATCTTGTTGGTGAACGTCGAGACAAAGCGATCCATCTCCGCGAGCAATGCTCCAACGCTCACAACCAACGCAAACACGCACAAGACCAATCCCGGCCAGCTCCGCGGATGGCATTCGCGAATCGCTTCGCGAAAACCGCCAAACCCCCTTTTGCGGAGGTCGAACCACCATCGCGACGTTCGCTGGGCGGACCCGCATTTGCCCGCGTTAACGCTTCGGCTGGGCCGGTTCGACTTGGCCGGGCAGAAATGGGATATTATGGGATCAGATGGGTGTCAATGGGCGTTTTGGTTTTTCAACAGCGATGCGCTGCTCAATGCTCTGCCTGATGGGCTTTGACCAGATCAGCCATGCTGTTGAACACGAAATCATATCGCGGCGTCTCGCTCGGGATCATCGTCGCGCCGAAGCCTTTGTCGCCGTGCCGCCGATAGATCCACGCCGATGCCAACCCAGCTCTGTTGGCCGGCGCGTGATCATGGAACATGCTTTCCGCCGTATGCAGAATTTCGCTCGTCTTGATGCCGAGCGAGCCGACGTTCTCCAACATGTACTCGAAGTTGCGCGGGTTGGGTTTATAGGAACCAATGTCCTCGGCCGTGTAGATCGCATCGAAATCGACCTGCAGCCGCCGGCTGCTCAACGCAAAGCTCGCATTATCGACGTTCGAGAGGATGACGAGTTTGTAGGTTCGCTTCAAATACTGCAAGGCGTCGACCGTGTCTGCAAAAGCCGGCCAATCTCCGACCGAGCGGCCGTAGGCCAGACATTCCTCCCAGGCGACGCTGACGCCCCATTCGTCGGCGAGACGTTTGTAGACGACGCCGAGTAGATCGCGATAGGCCTTGGCCGGGGTGTAGCGCTGCTGCATCGATTCATGGCGCGCGTGCGCCTCGAGGATGGCGTTACGCGCCGGCACCGGGCGAACCTTCGAGGTCAGCGGCTTCAACGCCTCGATGATGCCGGACTCCCAATCAATCAGCGTGCCGTAGCAGTCAAACGTCAGCGCCTTGAACTCGGACATGCGCATTGCGGACTGTCTCCATTGCCCAATTGAACTGGTAAGGCCCTTATGAGGTTCATGGCAGCCGATGATGATAGAGCCGCGCCGACCACAGCCCCAGCATCGCCGGAGCGCCGACCATGATGATACACGCGAGCACGCCGAAAAACGCTGCGTCGCCGCTCATTGTCCCGCCGCCCGTTCCTGATTGAGCTGGAACAGCCGTTCGAGGATCACGTCGTCGGCGAGGCCGGCGCCCCAATCGGTCCAGCCGTAGGCGCTAGCGACGGCGGCATCGAGATCGCGGTGGGCGTGGTCGAGCCAGGAGGGGCGTTCGTTGTAGAGGTTGGTCAGGGTGCGCTTCTTGAGGACGAGGGCGGCATTGTCATCGACGGGCAGGATGCGATCGGGATAACCGGCCACGACCTCGGGCACGCGCCTCACGAGATCGGCCGGGTTCAGCCAGTTCTCGCGCAGTTCGTCGAGGCGCTTGGCGGCAGCGGCGATGGCAATCGCACGTGGGTCGCTCGCGTAGTCGGCAGGAGGAATGTTGGGGGTCAGGCCTTCGGGGAAAGGGAAGGTTTCAAAGCCAAGCGACGGCGTATATTGCGGATCGTTTCCAACGCCGTGCCAACCGCCTAGGCGCAGAGTCCAAATTTCGTGAGGTTTCGAATGTAGCAGGCCAAACGATGTGTCGTCATCGCGAGCGATTGCCACCAATCTGGAATCGGGGAGAACCGAGGCGGCGACCCATGCAAATACTCGATGTTTTGAAACCCGCGGCGTTGCGATGTACCGATTCATTTTCGTGAGCATCCGGCGCATTTCTGGCCTAGGTCGCTGATGAAGCCACCAACTTTTGTCAGCACGGATTTCGCGAAGCCCAATCCTCTGTGATCGGACGTATTTCTCGACGTGTTGAAAAGGAGCCTCAAATAATGCAGCATTTGCCTCGGACATATCAACGCCGAAATCGATGATCCATTTACCTGCATGCCTTCCGACCAAGTCATTACCGTTGGCCCAAGGTCGAAGCACTGCAGAGTTTGATAAGCCGTTTGGGTTGAGCGGTAATCTTATCCAGGTTCGGGCCACATCACCGTCAACATCAAACGGCCCGGTTTTTTGATCGCCAATGAACGCGCTGGTGTTTGTCGAAAGCCGTCTAGCCAGCGATATATTCGCGGCGGAAGCAGTAAGGTCCGCGTGAATCACCGGCACTGTTAAGCCATTTAGCGTGGCTGGTCCTTCTTCAGCGGCGTCGAAGCAAATTACCGAGACTCGAACGTCGGCCCCGTCCACCGTCCATTCTTCGTCCTCGTAGGCTGAGAAGATGCGTCCCTTCCTGACGACCGCCTTTAAGACTTCGTTACTTGCACCACGACGAACTGATTGAGTGGCAACAAAGCCAACGCGCGAATGGCGTTGAGCGAGTTGTTCGGCCGCCTTTGTGAACCAATACATCACGAGATCGGCGCCACCTGGCCTACGATGGGAAAACACTCTGCGGAGCCGCTCAACATTTGGTTCTCCCAGTCCCGCCAACATTCGCTTGTCGCCCAGAAACGGTGGATTCCCGATGATGGCGTCGGCCGGCGGCCACTCGTATTCGGTGCCGTCGTCATTCAGCAGCGCGTCGTGACGCTGGATCGTATCGAGCGGTTTAAGGATCGGATCACGCGAAGCGTCGAAACCGTGCTCGCGCATCCACTGGATTTCTCCGATCCACACCGACACGCGCGCCAGCTCAGCCGCGAACGAGTTGATCTCGATGCCGAGCACGTTCTCCGGGCCGACAACAGGAAAGCCGCGCGGCAATCCAAGTGTCTCGCATTCGGTATTGACGCGGTGCTCGATGTCCTTCAGCGCCTTCAGCCCAAGATAGAGGAAGTTGCCCGAACCGCAGGCCGGGTCGAGAATGCGATAGGCTTTCAGCCGCTCAATGAAACCGGTCTTCAGTTCTCTACCGCGATTAAACGCCGCCGTACGTGCGCCGGGAGTCTTGGCGGACTTCGATTTTCCGATTTCGGAAGTCAAATCGGCTTTGACCCCTTCCCACTCGCGCAGCAACGGCTCGATGACCACCGGATTGACGATCATCATGATCTTCTCGGGATCGGTGTAGTGCATGCCGAGCTGCGAGCGCTTCGATGGGTCGGTGCCGCGCTCCAGCAGTGTGCCCATGATCGACGGATCGATGTTCGCCCAATCCTGGTTCGCCGCTTTCAGCGCGACCTTGACATCGGCCCTGTTCAAGGGCAGCGCGTCGTCGTCGTTGAACAGGCGCCGTTGAACCACTCGATGCGCTTGAAATCGATACGGCCATTCGGCTTCGCCATCGCCATGAAAAGCTTTTGCGCATTCTCGACGAAGCTATCGGGATCAGAGGCGCTGGCTTCGAGCATGCGCGTAAACAGTTTGTCCGGCAGCAGATCGACGTCTTCGGCGAACATGCAGAAGACCATGCGATTGACGAAGTGCGCGACCTTTTCCGCGTCGTGCCCGCGCTCGCGCAGATTCTGCGCCAGCAGCACGAATTCCTGCGCGACATCGCGCGTCAGGTCCGCCCGCTTGCGGCCGGGCTTCAGCTCCTCGACGGCGGATTCGGAGAACGCGCGCTTCAACAGGGAGCGCCGGCGCGCGTCGATAAGATCGTCGAAACCGAGGACGTGGCGCTCCTGGACCATGTTGGTCCAGTTTGTGTGGATCTCGATCCGCTCCATGTCGGACACAATCAGCAGCGGCGGGTTCTGCAAGGAACCGGCGTACATCTTGAGCTGGCGCAGCGCGCCGCCTAGGTCGCCGCCTTCGCTCTTGTATTCCCAGGCGAAACAGCCGCGCTTCCACACTTCTGCCCAACCAGCGCCGCCGCCGGTTTTCGTCGCACCCTTCTCGAACGCGTACCAGTCACCGTCAGGATCGGCGTCATTTGGCGTCGGCTCGCCGAGCATGGCGCACAAATCATTGAAGTGCGATTGCGCGCTCGGGCGCTCCTGGCGGCGACGGTTGCTCCATGTCTCGATGAACTGCTGTGGTGTCACGCTGCGTTGAACCCCCGAGCCCCAAGTCGATCACCATATAACCCAGCGGGGTCGGTTTCTGGAAACGTTGAGATTCATCCCACCCACATCCGTCATCCCGGCTTTCGCCGGAATGACTGAACTTGGGGCTGGTGGCGATCTCGCCTCCAACAGGTCGTTGATGATGTAGGCTTGGCGTCGAACGAGGCCCGCCTCGACAAGTGCTGCCCGAAAGTTGGTGCCACCAAGGTCGCAGGCCAGCACGACGCTCATGCCCCGGCTCGCGAGAATTGGCGGTGGATCGTGAACCGGTAGATGTCACCCCTGATCAGGTTATCGCTGACTTCGATGACAAGGCCTGCGTGATCGCGCGCAATGCGATGCGACCGGAATACGGCGGTGCCGGCAACGATCCTCAGGTGCGCCGCCTCCCTGGCGTCGGCGTTGCGCGGCTCCAGGGTCTCCTCGATTGTTGCTATTGTGATATTGCGTTGCTCGGCGAGATAGCGATAGAGCGAGGTGTTTTGGAGCTCACCGGCCTTCGCCCTGCCGAGGATGCGCTTGCCGAGATAGGAGCGTTGCAACACCGCCGGCTGGCCGTCGAGACTGCGCAGCCGCGTCAACTCGATGATCCCGCCGGCGGCGATGTCGGCACCGAACAGGGCGAACTCGCCAGGCTTTGCGGGGCGGGCCGTGAGCGATACGACATGCGTCTTCGGCACGCGGCCGGCCAGGCGGGCTTCAGTGTGGAAGTCGACAATGCTGCCGAGATTCTTGGTGATGTGAGGCGAGCGGTAAAAAGTGCCTTTCCCCTGGCGCCGTTCGATCAGCCCTTGCGCAGCAAGCTGCTTGAGCGCGGCGCGGACGGTCGTGCGGCTGGCTTGATACCGCAGGCATAGTTGGTTTTCGGAAGCGATTGCGCGGGCAACGCCTCCACCCGCTTCGAACTCGACCTGCAGATGGCGGGCGATTTCCTCGTACCGGACCAAGCGCGTGCTCCCTGATCTCCTAATGTAAGATACAAATTAGATACAAGTCAATTCACCAACCCGAAATTTTACGAGCTTCTGGTTGCTGAAACCGCCCGTTAAGCCGGTTGTGATTGGCTACGAGGCGAGGTTCAGACGTAGATCCCGGCTCGCGCATGGCGGCCAGGATGCCGGGAGACGCACCGTGGCCACTTTGCAGCCGACATCTTCCGACAGGACGCAGATTTGCCTGTCTGAACTGCTCGGTGCGCTTAGTCATGCCCTGGACTTGGTGGAGGGGCAGCCCGCGGGACACTGCGTGCGCAGTTGCTGGATCGGCGTTCACATCGGTCGCGAGATTGGTTTCGACGATACCCAAATATGGGAGCTGTATTACACGCTGCTGTTGAAGGATCTTGGCTGCAGTAGCAATGCCGCTCGCATATGCCGCCTGTTTCTGACCGACGATCTGATCTTCAAGCGCGACGTCAAGACGATCGACGGCAGCCTGCCCCAAGCGCTTCGCTTCGTGCTTTCCCATACGGGTTTGAAAGTGGGCCTCGCCGAACGGTTTCGAGCCGTGGTGCACGTCTTCCTGAAGAGCGGCCAGATCGCGCGGGAGCTTGTTGATACGCGCTGCCACCGTGGCGCAGACATTGCTCGAAAAATGCGTTTCTCGGAAGCGGTTGCTCAAGGCATCCAGAACCTCGACGAACATTGGAACGGTGGCGGACAGCCGATCGGCCTGCGCGGCTCCTCGATCCCGATCTACTCGCGTATTGCCCTCATTGCGCAAGTCATCGATGTGTTCCAGATCGCGAACGGAGCCGACGCTGCCAGGCACGAAATACGAAATCGAGCTGGCACCTGGTTCGATCCCGATCTGGTGGCGGCGTTCGAACGCGTGGCCGCGCGTCAAGAGTTTTGGGACATGCTGCATTCGGACGGCTTGCAGCAGGCGATCTTTGCCCTTGAGCCGGCGCAATCCATCTCGACGGTCGATGACGATTATCTGGATGATATCACTGCTGCTTTCGCCCAGGTTGTCGACTCCAAAAGTCCCTACACCAGCGGGCACAGCGAACGCGTCACGCTGTTCACCGACCTGATTGCCGAGCAATTGGGCTTTACCGCCGAGCGGCGACGCAGGCTCAAGCGAGCCGCATTGCTGCATGACATCGGCAAACTGGGTGTCAGCAATTCCATCCTCGACAAGCCGGGTAAACTCGATCCTGACGAGTGGGAGGCGATGAAGTTGCACACCGTTCACACGGAAAGCATCCTGTCGCGCATTACCGCGTTTTGCGACCTCGCAACCATCGCGGGAGCGCACCACGAGCGGCTCGACGGCAACGGCTACCCGCAAGGCCTGAAGGACGATCGGATCGCGCTCGAAACCCGGATCATCACCGTTGCAGATATATTCGATGCCCTGACAGCGGATCGCCCCTACCGTGCCGCGATGCCGATAACCAAGGCCATCGCTCTCATGTCGGGCATGGTGGGCACAGCAATCGACGCCGACTGTTTCGACGCGCTGCGAAAGGCCATGGAGCGCGCCGACGGCAACCTTGCGGCGTGACGCAGCTATCGATTGATTTGCGCAACAGCCGTTGTTTGGCTGGTCGCGCTGCTGTAACAGGTGCTCCGGTCCGCTTTCGCGGTCCGAATTCGGCAGCCTACCCGCTTTCCACAGCCTCGGATTTTTCCGACATTGCGGAGCCTTAATACCTTGAGAGCGGCGGCGCATGGCACAAGCGATGCTCGTGTGCACTCTTAGTCGTCCGCCCACACACATTGCGGCCCCGGATGTAGCGGTGCCCGCTACGACACCCAACAGCCGAGAACGCCCGTGACCGTAGCATCAATCCCTTCGAAGCCAACTTCGCGATACTTGATTGAGCGTTGGTTTCGCGACTGGATCTGGCCGCGCCGTCGCCAAGCTCTTGGTGTGATGTTGCTGACGACGCTGCTCGCCGCCGTATCGTCGAGCTATCCGACGATAATAAAGTTTTCGACGGACGCGCTATTGGGCGGAAATACGGGCGCGCTGCCGTTGATCATCGGGACTATCCTGGTTGTGACGTCGGCAAAGAGCGTCTTGATGTACCTCCAGACGGTCGCCTCGAACCTGCTGATCCAGCGGATGTCGACCGAAATGCAGACTAAACTGTTCAGTCATCTCATCGTGGCGGATTTCGCGCGGCTCACGCGACAAGCTCCGGGCCAGTTGCTTTCGAAACTGTTCAACGATGTCGGCAACCTGCAGAACGCGACGCATACTGTGATCAGCACGGCGTTGCGTGATGTGCTGACCATCATCGGCTATGTCGCCTCGATGATCTACCTCGACTGGGCCATGTCCCTCATTGTGCTGTGCGTCTATCCGGTGGCGGCGCTGCCGATCGCGGCAGTGAGCAAGCGACTCCGCAAGGTCGCGAAGCAGACCCAGGCCGAACTCGGCGATATGTTGTCGCTCGTCACCGAACAGTTATCGAGCCCTCGGTTGATCAAGACGTTCCGCCTGGAATCTTACGCAAACGAACGCGTCGCGCGCAGCTTCAAGGACGTGCTGCGGCTGCGCATGAAAGCGGTGGTCAGCCGTGCGCGCCTCGATCCGATGCTGGAAGCATTAGGCGGCATCGCGGTTGCCGGCGTGATCGGGTTTGCCTACTGGCGCATCAGCAGCGGTTCCGCGACCATGGGTGACTTCGTCGGCTTTATCACCGCATTGCTGTTGGCGGCCCAGCCAGTCCGCGCCATGGGCAACCTTTCGACCAAGATCAATGAAGGGCTGGCAGGCGCCGAGAGCATGTATGCCGTGCTCGATGAAAAGCCTGCAATTGTGGATCGACCGGGCGCGGTTGCCCTGCAGGTCACCAGGGGCGATATCGACTTCACCGATGTCACGTTCAACTACGATGACGTCGAGGCGGCCAAGGCGCTGTCCGGCATCTCACTCGCCGTCAAAGGCGGCACCACGGTTGCACTTGTTGGCCGGTCCGGCGCCGGCAAGTCGACCATGATCAATCTTGTGCCGCGGCTGTTTGACGTCACCGCGGGAGCAATCGGCATAGACGGCCAGGACCTTCGCGACGTCACTCTGGCGAGCCTCAGGTCGCAGGTCGCAATCGTCAGCCAGGACGTCACGCTGTTCGACGATACCATTCGCGCCAATATTGCGCTCGGCCGCCTCGAAGCCAGCGAAGCCGATATCGTCCGTGCCGCCAAAGCGGCTGCGGCGCATGAGTTCATTCTCGCCCAACCGCAAGGTTACGACACGCCAATTGGAGATCGCGGGCAACGCTTGTCGGGCGGCCAGAAGCAGCGCCTGGCGCTGGCACGCGCCATCCTGCGCAACGCGCCCATTCTGCTGCTCGACGAGGCGACCAGCGCGCTCGATACCGAATCCGAGCGGCTGGTGCAGGATGCTTTGGCACGCTTCACGCGCAATCGCACGACGCTCGTGATCGCCCACCGGCTGTCGACCGTGCAGAACGCCGATGTAATCTGCGTGATGGATGCGGGGCGAATCATCGAATTGGGATCACATGCCGAGCTGTTCGCCAAAGATGGGACCTATGCGAACCTTTGCCGCCAGCAGTTCATGATCGGGGAGAAGACATTGAACTGATTTTCCTTTTCACGAACTGACGGGCCGCGCTCGACCGAGCGCCGTGAGAGCGCCGTCCACCTGATGCAGGGTCTGGAGAAAAAACCTCGCTTGTGCTGCACAGCACAGCGCAAGCGCGCGCCAGATGCATAAATTGGAGCCACACCGACCATCGAAATGGTGTCGTTCGCATCGTTGTCGCAAAACCTGTATCTGGAGCAACGCACGTGACCCACCTTCAACATCATTGCCTTAGCCCTGATGACTATCCTGGGTATCGCTGGAAGTCGGAGTTCGAATCCCACGGCCGTCGAGGTCCGATCGGTCCGCTCGTAGACGTCGACAAACAGCTGCTGGATGAGGTGCTGGCCCATTGTTTGACCGGCAAGCGCCAGCGCTCCTGGCCGCGCCACCACGTCGCGATGACGACTGCCGGCGTCCTGGCGACGTTGATACTCACGGTCTGGTTCAACGGGCCGATACAGCATGCCAGTGTCCAGAGCTCGATCATCCGGCCCGCCTTCGGTGCAAACTGAGTCCGGTCTCTCTTGTTGGTGCGACATTACCGGCGATGATGATGCTGTCATCAGGACGGCCTAGGGCAGTCGGCCAAATAAGGGGCCGATCCTGCCTGCTAGGTCGTGTATTTTTTGAGCGTCCGGCTGTGCCATGCCAACGGCTTCTGCACGGTCGATCTGCCTCCAATAGCGGACCATTTCGCACTCCGCTCGGAACGGTGAGAAAGTGCCAGGACCGGAAGTCATGCAGTGAGCAAGGTGAGCCTGTTGTGGCCAATGCGCCACATATTGGGCGAGGCAAGACCATTCGTCCCACTTTCTGGTCATGCAAGCTTTGACAATCGGTCGCCAAGAACGATGCTAAAGCCACTCGGCTCACGCTAGGACGAATGCATTTTGTGGAGGGTGGTGTTGTGTCGTCGATCGCGTTGGCGCCTCGCAATGAGGCGCGCGTTCAGCTCAGCTTGCGCAAGGGTTCGCGGGTCATCCCGATCCTCCTCTTGCTGCTTAGCGTGGCTCTCTTCGTCACCTACGGTCTGCCGTCCGGCTTCCAGCAGCTGGGGCTCGCGCTTGGGCTCATCAAGGACATCAACGAGCCGCTGACGAGCGATGCTCTTCAGAGGCAGTTGGGCGAGCAGGGTGCGTTCGACAAGCTCTTGAAGGGGATCCAGGACAAGAATTGGGGCTTCTGGGGCTACGTCGAGAACATCTTCCGCCCGCTGCTCAAGATCTTTCTCGACCAGTTGGGCCGGGACTTCCTCGCGATCGCCAAGAGCGGCCTCACCACCATCTTTCAGCTCAGCTTGTTCGCGTTGCTTCCGGGCCTCGCGGGTCTCATTTATCGGCGCAACTTCTGGGTCTGGTTCCTCGCGTCCCTGCTCATCCTCCTCGGCATCAATGCATCCGGAATTTTCGGCAAGCTGACGACTGCGGAAGTCATGCCGTGGTCCGGCGGGGTGTTCTTCTTTTTGCTGTTCCAACTGGGCCTGCTGCTCCTCGCCTACCGCCTGAGGCGCCATGTGCAGAGCGCGTCGTTCCGGCTCCCGTGGAAGGTGCACAACTGGGGCCTCACCGCGCTGCTCATCCTCGTCGGTGTCGGCTGCTGGCAGGGTTGGGGCCCCGGGTATTCCAGCGGAGATGCTACCGCCGTGGGCGCGACGCGCAGCTGGATCTGGGCGTTCCTCGGCACCAGCTACATCGGCTCGTTCTACAAGTGGGAGTTCATCCTGATCGGGTTGCCGTTGATCTATACGCTCCTGCGGAACTCGGGCAACTGGACGACACGCACCAAGAAGAACGTCGTCATCTGCCTCGATGGCACCAGCAACACGCCCGATCAGATCGAGATGGGCTTTGCCGCGCAGACCAATGTGTTCAAGCTGTTCAGGATGCTGAAGGCGGACGATGGCTCCGGCTACGCGGCCGACGACCACTTCGACGCCTCGCTCTGCAAGAAGTACAAGGACAAGCAGATCGCCTTCTACTACGCCGGTGTCGGCAACAAGTACGACAGCGACGCGATCCTGCAGACGCTTGGCATGGCCACCGGCATGGGGGTCGGCGAGATCATCGAGCGCGCCTACCTCGATCTCGTGCGCGTCTATCAGCCCGGCGATCGGGTCTTCATCGCTGGCTTCAGCCGCGGTGCCGCCCTCTCGCGGCTGCTCGCCCGGACCATCGATGCCCGCGGCGCCCCGCGTACGGTGTGGACGCTGAGGCTGCTCGGCAAGCACCGCGTGATCTGGAGCTCGTCGAGAAAGGTGCCCGTCAGGATCGACGTGCTCGGCTGCTGGGACACGGTCGGCTCGTTCGGCGTGGCCAAGACAATCCTGGGCATCAACTTCCAGCAGCTCAACCTATTCAAGGACCTGACCGTACCGGATAACGTGGTGCAGGCCTATCACATGGTGGCCCTGGACGAGCAGCGCGACAGCTTCGAGCCCACGCTGATGGATCCCGACCCGATCCGACCCGAACGCATCGTCGAGGTGTGGTTCGCCGGCGACCACGCCAACATCGGCGGCGGTTGGGCGACTGACAGCTTGTCGGACATCACTTTGGACTTTCTACTCCGCCGGATATCCAGCGGCTACGCAACAGACGGCGACCTGGAGGTAAGGAAGAGCAAGGCCGGTGACGAGACCTGGGGCATCTATCTCAGCGCTGAGAAGGGCGACAAAGCGGACCTTACGGAGCGCCAGGCCGATGACCCGGGCTGGGTCGATCCAGACCCTCTTGGTCAGGTGCGGCAGTGGTTCAGCAATCTCTACGTATATCGTCCACGCAAGCTACCGCTGCACGCAGTCCTCTCGGAGACGGTGTTCGATCGCATGACGCAGTCAATGCCGGTCTATGCGCCGGATGCACTGTTCAACCTCAACGATGATCTCGACAAGAAGCGCGACCTGATCGACGAGAAAGTCGCGAAGCTGGTGGAAACCGAGTCGCTTGTGGAGGACGATCGCCAGAAAATCATAAACTATAAGAATAAGCTGCGCCTGAGGCGCTGGCCCGAGTATTGGGCAGAGCTGTCGGACAACCGCAAGGGGAGGCTCAGGTTGCCGGAGGTTGCCCTCGACAACCGGGCCCTCGACCAGCCGGCGCGGATGAGCGGGCGCATGGTCCAAAAAACTCCCGTGACGGACAAGACGGTGGAAGGGGCGGTTGCTGCCTCGGCG
>JBGTIU010000019.1:0-11051 GCA_041745515.1 Hyphomicrobiaceae bacterium
CCGGCCTCAGTGATCCGCTGTGTCAGACTACGCCGCTCCGGCAATGTATCGGACGACCGGCGCAATGGAGCCGAAGCTGGCAAAGTGCCCGCGCCGAGCCGCCGCATTTCGTCCATGTAGTGCTGTGCCTGACGCGCCAGCCGCTCGTTGGATGCCGCAAGCTCGCTCCGCAGGCGGCTGATCGTATCGGTCTGCAGGTCGGTCTGGGCCTTGAGGGCGCCGAGCCGCGCTTTCATGGCAATCCTGCTTTCCTTCAGAGTCGCCGTCTTGTCGCCGGCGGACTCCGCCTTGAACGTGTCCAGCGCAACGGTCAATCGCGCAATCTCGTTTACTTGATCCTCTATCTTCTCGTCGCGCAGTCTGAGTTCGGCCTCGAGCTGCTGTTGCCCGGCCTCGCCGGCATTCGCCGTGGTCTTTAGCCCCTTGAGAGCGGTTTCCGCCAACTGCAGCTCGCGCTTCACGAGCTCAATTTCGGTGGCAGTAGGCTGAGCGGCCGCCGCGTCGGCATGGCTCGCAGCATCGGCGGGCGGCCGCAGCTGGATCGGGACATCCATAGCTGCGCCATCGGCACTCTGCAATCGCTCGATAAGCGCGGTTTGCTCCCGGCTGCGTTCGCGCAGCGCGCCGATCTCCGAGCGCAGGGCAACCTCACCGTCAAAGGTCGGGTCGCTCAAGCCGTCTCTATTGACCGCACCACGGGTCTCCAAAATCATCCGTAATCGCCCTACCTCGGCGCGATGCTGCGCGTTGATCTGCACGGCCTCGGCGAGCGCTCGGTGGGTCTTGCCTGCTTCCGCCGTCAACGTTGCGATATCGCGATCGCGCTGAAACAACAGCTTCTTGGCTTCGACCAGCCGCTGCTCGACCTTTGGCAACCGATCGGCGATCGTCTGCTCGAGCACATGCCGGGCATTGCTTGCGCCATCCAGTTGACCCTTCAGTGTTTCGACGTCGCCGGTCAGATTGTTGATAATGCCATCGCGGCGATTGACCTCGATCTGCTGACGCGCGGCTCCGGACTTTAGTTGCGTCAGTTGGGTTTCGAGCTTGTGAACGCGAATGGCGTTCTCCGCGCGCATTCGGTCCTTGTCGGCGGTCAACTCCTGCTCAGTGATCGGCAGCGAAGCGCGGATCCTGTCCGATGTCAGGCGGGCTATTCTTGCGCGGTAGGCAGGCGTCAGCAGGCCCGCAATCAGGCTTGCCAAGAGGAAACCCAGCGCCACAAGCATGAAGGTCTGAATGGCGATCAAGTGACTTTATCCCGGGTCGCGCTGATCCGTTCCCGCAAGCATAGCTGGCGAGCGGCCGACATGGAACGCCCAGCGGTGCGGCTCGGATCGCCGAAAAACCCGGGTGCAGGTTAGAACGGATTCCAGGTCGGAGAACGCGTATACTTCAAATAGCCGACGTTGGCACCAAGTCTGAGACCGATGCCGGAGCGAATCGGCGCCAGAATGACGTCGCCGTATTTCTGGAATTGGACGCCGACCCCGCCAACCAGATAGGCCGTGCCCTGAACACCGGCGAACCGGTGGAAGATGTCAGACGGGTCGCGCAGATTGTAGACCAGCACCATGGTTTTGGAGCCTTCCGCGCCAACGTCGTAGCCGATCGACGGTCCCTGCCAGAACACCTTGTGCGTGCCGGCATCCTTGGTATAGAGCCGCCCCTCGCCATAGCGCAGCCCAGCGACGAACGCGCCGCCTGCGTCTTCCCCGAGGATGTAGCCGTTGGGCCGTCCAGCCTTCTGGAATGCGTATTCGATGGCGCTTGCCAGGCCGCGGCTGACCGAGCCGAAGAAGCCGTGACCGGCGGCGCTGATTTCGTTCTGCGTGTAGTAGCCGCCGTTCTCAGCGGGTTCGTAGTGGCGCCTGGGCTCGACCTCATAAGGCTGCGATGGTCCGGCGTTACCGTAATCGCGGTCGTAGGGTTGCCGAGCGGGCGGATATGGCTCGCCATAGGCGCCGGAAGGCGCCGGCGGCCGGTAGGCATCGTTGGCGGCCGCCCCCTGGTAAACCTGCGAGCCCTGCGCTCGATAGCGCCGAGAATCAAAGCCTTGGTTGTCGTCGCTGCGCGGCGGCGAATAAGCCTCCCCGCGCGGCGCGTTATAGCCGCCCTGATTGGCGGCTGGGCCGCGGTAGGTGTCGTCCGGCCGGTAGTTGTCTTCATTGCCACCAAAACGCTCGGACTTCACTGCCGGTTGTGTACGCTCCCAGGGCAGACGGTCCTGCCCCAAACCCGGGCTTGCCAGACAAAACAGAAGCGGCAGGGCGGCGGTCCCTGCGAATAGGCGCCGCAAAGTGCAATCAGGCATGGTCACTCTCGATGCATGGTGCCCGCGACCGACGACTTGGCTGAGCGCCGGCCTCCAGTTCACTGTTCCTTCAGCATTAACGCAAAGTATTACGAAAGTGTGGCCTTGCCGAGCAATTGGACTGCCAATGTGGCACGGCCCCAGGCGATGAAATCCGGGTGCAGAAAGCCGCCTGCCGCATTGCCATAGCCGAGTTCGGCCCCGTCGAAGGATGTCACCGTGCCGCCAGCGGCCTGCAAGACCGCGTGGCCGGCAGCGGTATCCCATTCGTTGATAGCGCCGAGGCGGGGGTAGAGGTCGGCGTCTCCCCGGGCCAACATGCAGAACTTCAGCGACGATCCGACATTGCGCCGTTCCGCCACCTGGAAGCGCGTGAGCATGCGCTCGGTCTCGGCATTATTGTGGTTACGGCTGGCTACCGCCGTCAGGCAACTCAGATCCGGGGCTCGCGTCCTGATTGGGCGCGACTGGAGTTGCCTGTACCGGCTGACTTCGGCGTCGGCGGCAACATCCGCCTCGATTGCCGCATCGGGACCGAGCGCCGCGTAGATCCGCCCGTGTGCCGGCGCGTAAACCACGCCGAATGTCGGCCTGCCGTTCTCGATCAACGCGACATTGACCGTGAAATCCGGATTTCCGGAAACGAATGATCGGGTGCCATCCAATGGATCGACCAGAAAGAATCGGCCACCGATCAGGGGGATCTGCCCGGCGCTCGCCGCTTCTTCGGCGACGACCGGAACGTCGGGCGCAGCACGCAGCAAGGCTGCATGCAACAGCACCTCGGCTTCGTGATCGGCTGCAGTAACCGGCGAAGCGTCAGCCTTGTGCTTAACCTCCATTGCGGAACGGAAATAGCCCATCTCGAGCCGTCCGGCACTGAGAATCGCCGGCAGCAACCGATCTGCGAGATCGAGATAAGCCGGCTCGTCGGTCGTCATGGTTGAGCCCATTGATGTGGCGTCGAGAGGCCGCAATGACGCACGTGGCTCGGAAAACACGCAACTGAACCCTACGACGCCCACCGAGCCTTTGCATCCCTCTGACGACGCATGTATCACCGATTCTCACGAGTCGTTTATTTAGTCATTTGCGCGCCAGCGTAGAGCCCTGCGGCACCTTGGGCAGCTACCAGCACCTGCCGATCGGCCATGCTCGATCAGCGCTTTGAACAGAGGCACTCATGACCCTACGCGTGCAACCGTCCGATCTCGAACTGGCTGCCCTGATCTCCAGCAAGATTTGTCATGACGTCATCGGGCCCGTCGGGGCCATCTACAACGGCCTTGAGATCCTCGATGAAGACGACAATCAGGATGCGCAATCCTACGCGATGAACGTCATTCGTAATGTAACCGAACAGGCTTCCGCCCGGCTGCAGTTCGCCCGCTTTGCATTCGGCGCGGCCGGATCGGCCGGCGCAATGATCGACCTCGCAACCGCCGAACAGATTTCCCGTGGACTTATCGGCACAGGCAAGCACAAGCTGCTGTGGAGCGGTCTAGCCGGGTACGTCGCCAAGGATCGCGTGAAGCTGCTGCTCAATCTGATTGCGAGTGCCATCACCGCCCTGCCGCGCGGGGGTGACATCGAAGTCGTCATCACCGGCACCGTCGAGGAGCCAATGTTTGTCATTCGTTGCCGTGGCACGGGAGCGCGACCGCCGCAGTATCTGATTGACTTCGTGACCGGCGGACAAACGCCGCAGTTCGATGCGATGACCGTCCAAGCGTACTATACTTGGAGATTGGCCGGCACATCGGGCATGCGTATCGAGATCCTGAAGGACAATGCCGACATTCTGCTGGCCGCTGGACCCGTCTGACCCACGGCTTCCAAGTATCCCAATGCGGCGGTGCCGACCTGCTCCGTCTCGCTGAACGCGCTGAAAATTCGGCAGGTGTCAACCGCAGGTTAATGGTTTGGCTTCAGAGTTTGCTGCAAAGCAGATCATCGCGTAGGCCACTTGCGTTCGCTCGCCGAGCTTACTCCGGACTTTCAAGGGAATTGCAATGCTGTGCTGCCTTGTCGTCGATGATTCGGACATCATCAGGAAAGTGGCGCGCAGCATTCTAGAGGACATGCATTACCTCGTGCTCGAAGCTGAGAATGCCCAGGTCGGACTTGACCAGGTGACACGGGCCATGCCCGACGTGATATTGCTCGATTGGCTCCTGCCGGACATGAGTGGGCATGAGTTCCTCGCCGCATTCGAATCGATCCAGGCCGAAAAGAAGGCGCCAGTTATCTATTTGACTACCGAGAACGATGCAGCCGATTTGGCGCTGGCCCTTGGTGGTGGCGCCGCCGATTTCATGATGAAGCCCTTTGATCGTGGCATGTTGCGCGACAAGATCTTGAAGGCTGCCGTGTTGGCGGCCTGAGGCTTGCGACCCGAACCACCGGCAACTTCGCCGTCCCACAACTGGCGGGGTCCCTGTCAGCTTGCTATTGCTAGTGCGGTTCATTGCTCGACAGCGCAGCCAGGCCGCAAGTGTTACGGATCGACCGGTTGACCATTCCAGGCCTGCCCGCGCTTTCGTTCGAGGTCGCGGCGGGGGAGTGTCTGTGTATCGAGGGACCGTCTGGTTCCGGCAAGACGCGTATCCTACGGGCGATCGCCGATCTCGATCCAGCCGGCGGTCAGGTCTTCCTAGAAGGCGCGGAGCGAGCGGAATTGTCCGCAACCGAGTGGCGCCGCCGGGTCCGCTACGTCGCGGCGGAGCCGGCATGGTGGGCCGATAACGCGCGCCAGCACGTGAAGTCCGGTATTGGTGGCAGTCGCTTCGAGCGCACATCGGTATCGCTTGGGTTGGCGCACGGCCTGCTGGACCTGCCTTTGACGCAATTATCGACTGGGGAGCGACTTAGGCTGTCTGTGGCGCGCGCCCTCAGCGACGAGCCGCGCGTCATCCTGTTCGACGAGCCGACCGGCGCGCTCGACGCCCAGGCCACGGCTTTAACCGAAGAGCTGATCCGATTCCAGATACTGACAGGGCGGGCCGTCGTTCTCGTCAGCCACGATGTGGCGCAGGTCGGGCGCTTGGCGCATCACCGCCTGTTGCTGGGCGCCGCGACCACCAGCACTGCGCCCGCATCGGCTGACCCTGCCCACCGTATTACAGGAGCCGTTTCCGCATTGCGCGCAAAGCTCAGTGGGCAAGGACAATGAATGCGCCGACGCTCAACCTTGCAGATCTGGGACTTGCCAGCCTCCTTCTGCTCATCAACGTGATACTGTCGTGGAGTTTCAGGTTGCATCTCGAGCGGTCGATCGGGCTCGCCGCCATGCGCATGGTAGTGCAGCTCGGCGCGGTCGGGCTCATCCTGAAGCTCGTGTTCGAGCAGGCTTCTGGCGCGCTCACGGCAGCGTTGGCAATGGTGATGGTTGCCGCCGCCGGCTGGGAAGTCATGTCGAGCCAGCAGCACCGGTTCGCGAAGCGCTGGCTGCATTGGGGGCTTGGCACCACAACACTGTTGATTGCAGGGACCGCCGGTACGCTCTACGCGGCGCTCGCGATCATCGGTCCGGAGCCATGGTGGACGCCTCAAGTTCTGCTGCCGATCCTGGGAATGGTGCTGGGCAACACCTTGACAGGCGTCAGTCTGGTTCTCGATACGTTGACGGAAACCGCAAAACGCGAGAGGGGAGCAATCGAGGCAAAGCTGGCGCTCGGGCTCAGTCGGTTCGACGCGATGCACGAAGTGCTCGCCCGCGCACTTCGTATCGGATTGATGCCGGTGATGAACTCGATGGCGGTAGCGGGCATCGTTTGGCTGCCTGGCATGATGACCGGCCAGATCCTGTCCGGGACGGACCCGATGGAGGCGGCCAAGTACCAGATCATGATCATGTTCGTGCTGTCCGGCGCGACCGCGCTCGGCATCGTCATCGCCGGCATCGGCGGCGTCTGGATGCTGACCGATCGCCGCCACCGACTACGCCTCGAACGGCTGAACGGCTTGACGCATCCCAGCAATCGGCCTGTTTAAGGCCATTCCAGGGGCGATCGTGGTCCAATGTCTATTGCTGTTTGGCCCGCTTCGCGATCGTGCTCAGGCGCTGCTCAATGAGATTGCGGTCATCCGAAAAGCCGCTTGCGATCCACCAGTCCTCGAGTTCGCGCAGTAGGCCCCCAACCTGTGGGCCAGGAGCGATCCCCAGCGCCAAGACATCCTTGCCGGCAATGGGGAAACGCGGCGGAACTCCGCCAACAGCCATTTCGAGCAACACCCGCCATCGCTGATCGTCGATTGGTTTGCCCGACGCGGCCCAGGCCATCGTCACCGCAGCGCGCATCCCCGCATTGCCCCTGAAGTAAAGCTCGCGGCGCGCCTGCGCGGTATCGATCGATCGCAGGCGGGCCACATCGCGCCAGATGTTGGCGGCTAGCACGCCGCGTTCGTTGTTCGACAGCTTGAACCGCTCGCTCATGCGGTCGACGTCCTCGTCCACGGCGACCGCCAGCGCACAGAGGCGCAACGCGGAATCCGGTTCCAGGCGCAGCCCCGTCTCGATAGCAACCAGCGGTTCGAACAACCGTAGCTGGGGAGCCGCTCCGAGTACCGCTTGAATCAGTCCATGCTCATACATCACACGAACCACAGCGGCAGCTCCTGATGCGGCCAGCAGCTTCAGCAGTTCGTCACGAACGCGTTCGGCTGAGAGCTGACCCAGCCCTGCCCGTCCGGCCACACACGCCGCGAGACCGCTCCCGTCCGGCGTCCCCGCCGCATATTCTGCCGAGAAGCGAAAGAATCGCAGAATGCGCAGAGAGTCCTCGGCAATCCGCTGGCTCGCGTCGCCGACAAATCGGACACGGCCGGCGGTCAAGTCGGCGTGTGCAGCAAGCGGATCAAAAAGTGTACCGTCGGCATCGCAGTAAAGCGCGTTGATCGTGAAATCGCGCCGGCTGGCGTCCGCCGCCCAATCGGTGGTGAAGGCAACTTTGGCATGGCGGCCATCGGTTTCGACATCGCGGCGCAATGTGGTGACTTGGTACGACCTGTCGTTGGCGATGACAGTGACCGTGCCATGTTCCAGCCCGGTTGGAAGGGCCTTGAGGTTGGCAGCCGCGGCGAGCGCCAGGACGTCGACTGGCGTCGCATTGGTGGCGATGTCGATGTCGCGGACAGCCCGGCCCAACAGCGCATCACGAACTGCGCCGCCAACCACCCTTGCTGTGTGACCATCCGCGGAAAGCGCGGCCAGCACAGCTTGTGTCGAACCCGCTTTAAGCCATTCAGAGTCCATCAACCGGTGCTGGTGCTCAACCGCGAACAGAGGGTTTGCTGTTGGAGGCGGCTGCATCGGCTATTTAATGCGACCCGGTTGGATCACGCCATCCTTGTACACCGCCGGCTCATAGGTCTGCCCCGGCTGGCCGCCGGAATTCCAGCCGAACGAGACCAGAACCACCACGACCAGCAGTGCGCCCGCCGACGACAACCAAAGGATGGGCGCGTCGTCGAAGATCGGCTCTTTGGAACCTTCAGCCTGCCGCTTGACGAAGGCGTAGGTCAGATAGATCAGCGTCGGCGATAGGAACAGCAGCAGATTTTCGATGACGATGCGGACCATGGTGCGCTTTTCGAACAAGTCCAAACGTTCAACTCGTGTTACCCGAACAACCGCGAATGCAGGTTCTTGATCATGCCGGCCGTCGCTCCCCAGATATAGCGCTCGCCGTAGGGGATCGCATAGAATGATCGCTGTCGACCGCGCCACTCCCGCTCGTGGCGCTGATAGTTATCGACGTCCATCAAGACCCTCAGGGGAACTTCGAAGGTTTCCGCCACCTCCGCCGGGTTCAAGGCAAGCGTAAAGCCCGGGGCCACGATCGCGACCACCGGGGCGATCCGGAAACCGGTGCCGGTGCGATAGCTGTCGATGAAACCCAGCGGCTCGATGAACCGCCGATGCAAGCCGATTTCCTCATTCGCTTCGCGCAGGGCGGCGGCGATTTCCGAAGCATCGGTTGCATCGACGCGGCCACCGGGGAACGCGATCTGCCCGGCGTGGGTCGATAACGTGTGGGTCCGCAGCGTGAACAGCACTGTCAGTTCGTCACGCCCCACGATTGGGATAAGGACGGCGGCCGGGCGGGGCGCCTCCATCACAGCGAAATCCGCGACCATATCAGGGTTGAGGTCGAAATCGCTCGGCGCCCAGGTTTGTCCGCTGCGCGGATCGAAAATGTCGTCGGTCGGAACGGTATGCAGTCGAAGGCGAGCGCGGTCGCGCAAGCCTGCGAGCGTGAGCTCCAGCGGCACCGTTTGGCTTGCAGGTGTGCGGTTCGACATTGCGCCGAGACTACTACGGCAACATCCTCGCAATGCAAAGCAAGCGCCGTCGCGTGCAGCACCGGTGGAACTCGAACTTGGAGCTTTGTAGTGTTTCATTTCAACCTGGCTCGCACAGATAGATTTTTTCTACTCTGTTAGAAATAAGCATACAATTGCTGTTTTATTGATTTATTATTCTTTTATTAGAATATTATTCCTGTATGGTCTGTGTCAATCTTTGGAGCCAGAGCATGCTGCGAGACCATCGCGAACGCGTCGACGACCCGCAACACGACGTCAAATCGCGAGTTTGCGATGAGACGGCGAACAGCGACGAATTTCTCACCCTCAACGTTCGCCTGGCCGACGGGTCGCATTTCAAGCCGGAAGCAGTGCCCGGCTTCCGCATCATGGAGCTGATCCGGGCTTATGGGCTGCCGATCAAGGCCGAATGTGGCGGCTCGGGTATCTGCGCCACTTGTCACGTCCGCGTTGCGCAAGGCTGGCGCGACCGACTGCCCGCAGCTTCCAATGAGGAACAGTCGAAGCTCGACGAAATCCCACTGGCCGACGATAGCTCGCGGCTGGCCTGCCAGCTCGTCATGACGGCGGAGCTCGATGGGCTCGAATTCGAAGTGCAGCCCGACAGCCTCTGGCCGCAAACCTCCTGGGTCGCAGGGTAGCAACGATGAGCAGTTTTCCGATTTTTGTCGAATTCGGCGCAACGCCGCCGCTGATTGTCGGCGGCGGCGAGCTAGCCGTCCTCAAGGCGCGGCTGTTGTTGAGGCGGTCCGCGCGGGTCACGGTCGCAGCCTGTGCGCTATCGCCGGCAATGATGCAACTGGTCGAGGCTGGACGCATCGATCCTGCCCCGGCCGAGGTTGGCGTCGAGCAGATACGTGGGCGCCCGCTGGTGATTTCCGCGACCCTCGACTTCAACGAGGACGCTCGCATTTCCGGCTTGGCGCGTGCACTCGGCGTGCCCGTCAACGTCCCGGACCGGCCCGAGCTTTGTTCGTTCTCGCTAGCTGCCATCGTCGATCGCGGTACTGTCACGGTCGCAATCGGTACCGATGGCGCGGCCCCCATGCTCGCGACGCGGCTGCGCGCACAGCTGGAGCAACAGCTCAGTCCCCGTCTCGGACGCCTTGCCGATATCGCCCGCGATTACCGCGGGGAGGTTGCACGAGCCCTACCGCCGGGCGCTCCTCGCCGTGCATTCTGGGACCACGTTTTCGGCGGTGCCGCCGCTGCCGCAATTCTTGCCGGTGACGAGGTCGAAGGGCGTCGCGTGATTGTCGGCAAAATGTCCGGGCGGGCCGTCGCGGACCAGCCGATTGGCCGGGCGCTGCTTGTCGGCGCCGGACCCGGCGATCCCGAGCTTTTGACGCTCAAAGCCGTTCGCGCGCTCAAATCCGCCGACGTCATCCTGCACGACTATCTCAGCGGAGCGGGCGTGCTCGACCATGCTCGCCGTGAAGCGCAACTCATCTGCGTTGGCAAGGCCAAGGGGCGGCACTCAAAGACCCAGGCCGAGATTAACGCGCTGATCGTGGCTTTCGCCCGCCAGGGCAAGACCGTGGTGCGGCTCAAGGGCGGCGACCCGTTCGTGTTCGGACGCGGAGGCGAGGAGATCGACGTACTCCGTGCATCAGGCATCGCCATCGAGGTGATCCCCGGCATTACGGCGGCGACTGCTGCTGCGGCGTCGCTGCAGATCCCGCTGACGCATCGCGATTTTTCGCGGTCGGTAACCTTCATCTCTGGTCACGCGGCGGGTGACAGGGTCGCCGACTTCGATCAGGTCGACTTTGCAGCACTTGCCAAGGGCCGCAACACGCTTGCCGTTTACATGGGCGTTGAGACAGCCGGCATGCTTGGTACGATGCTGCTCGACGCCGGCTGGTCGCCGGCAACGCCAGTGATGGCCGTCAGCCACGCCTCGCTCGACTCAGAACGGCGCGTATCGACGACGCTCGAGGTGTTGGCCGAATGCCCGCAACGCCTGGCGCTCGCAGGCCCAGCGCTGCTGCTCGTCGGCGAAGTTGCCGGATTGACACCGGCAGGTGTGGTCGAGCGCGTCGCGGCACTCTACCCGAGTGAGCTCGCCGATGTCTGACGTCGTCACGGCCAATCTGCTCGCCAGCGGCGACGTCGTCTATCTCGGCGCGGGCAAGCGGTGGGTGCGAAGTTTGAGCGACGCTGCCGTGGCCGACGACAAGGCTTCGCTGGCTCAACTCGAGGCCATTGCCAACGAGGCCGTGGCCGCGCGCAAAGTTACCGCCGTCTACGCCTTCGCCGTCGCGCTGGACAATGGCCGGCCCACCGCTACGTCGGTACGCGAGAAAATCCGCGCCGCGCACGGCCCGACGGTTTAAGCGATGAAAAAGCGTCCCGAGCTCTATGCTCCGCTCTACCGTTTTTCCCTCCCTCCCCCCTGAGGGGGAGGGCC